>CBCXVS010000242.1:0-11787 GCA_965178525.1 uncultured bacterium
CGAGTCCAGCACGGCTCACCTTCTTCGCGTCCCCATCGTCTAGTCTGGCCTAGGACACCGGCCTTTCACGCCGGCAACAGGGGTTCAAATCCCCTTGGGGACGCTCCTTTTTGAGATCAGGATATCACCAGCCTACTACATGACGGTTCCACAGCAACCCCACATCATCCTCATGTCATCTTCATGTTCCGCATCCCTCAACATATACGCGCCTTGCCTACGATCAATCAGATTCTTCGGTACTTGGCATGGGGACTCTCCTTGCCAAAAGGCCTTGAGAATGCATCAACTGATTGCTCCCTCTATCTTAAAATGACCACGCCCAAAGAGTCGATCAGAACTTGGCACGAACTTACGAAACGCTCTCCTAGGGGGATAAGATGCTTCTTCAGTCAGGGCCTCTATACATCCGGCACACCGCCCGGCAGGTGTTTGTTGGCCTATGAGCTTGCCTATGGGACCCAGAACGGGGCCAATTCGACCAGCGCAACGCAGTAGAAAAGGCTCTTGGAATCGAGAGCCAGCCAATTGACGACGGCGCCATCTTGCGCCCATATGGTTTTGACCATGTGGGCGTGCATTGCACCTGCCTGAGTTCGCCCCAGGTTGCGTCGCGGTTGACGGGAGCCGACAGAAGGAGTACAACCTACGGGCAAAAGGGCATCCGATCAGACAATCTGCTCACGAGGGAGAATCAGTTACCATGTGGACCGATGTCACCAGTGATACCAAACAAATCACGGACTATCACTATCGCCGGGTGACCGTCGACCTGACGCACCAGGACATATGCCAGGAATCCATTGCCTGCCAGGATATGGAAGATTTCCTCGGGGGCATCGGCCGGGCATTCAAACTGCTGGAGCACGATGAGGTCGACGATGCCTTTGCCCCGGCCGCGCCATTGATCATGAATCTGGGCGTCTTTTCCGGCACTGCCGTGATGACGGGTCTGCGGATTTTCTTTTCGGCCTATAGCCCGCTGAAGGTGGCGAACAATGGCCGGCCTTTAGCCATGTGGTCGACCGCATCCGGGAAGTTCGCCACCAAACTGGCGGCGGCGGGCGTCGATGAAGTGGTCTTTTCAGGCCGTGCGCCACGTCCGATGTATCTCTTGGTGCGCCAGGACGCCGGTACCCTGAGCCTATCGCTCGAAGACGCCGCGGATCTCGTGGGGCAGACCACACACGAGAAGATTTTGACCTTGGCCGATCGCCATGCCGATGCGCACGTGGCAGCGCTGGGGCCGGCGGGCGAGAATTGGCAACACAACTATTACGCGGCGATCGCGTGCAGCACGGTGAACGAACTGCAATCGCGTGACTGTAAGCCGCGCTTTGCCGGGCGCGGCGGGATGGGCAGCATCATGGGCTCGAAACATCTCCTCGCCGTGGCGGCCCAGGCGCCGGATGCAAGACGCGGCAGGTTGCCGGCGGCGGTGTTGGACGCGAACAAAGAAATCAGCCGTGGCGACGGGTCGCGCAACTACCGTGACAGCAACAAAGGCCAGGGTGGCGGTGGCACCTGGCGCAACGTTGCCGGTCTGCATCCGGTCGGGGCGCTGCCGGAGATGAATTTCTGGCCGCAGGGCAACGATAGTCCCTCGTCGCTGTATCGCGATACGATGGAAGAGCCTTTCGTCATCAAAGATGAATCGTGTTTTCAGTGCGGCATTTCGTGCCACAAAAACGTCTATGCCGAGGACATGGATAATGGACGGCGCAAAGCGGGAAAGTTTTATGCCAAACTCGATTACGAACCCCTCGATCTGCTGACCATTAACCTGGGCATTTACGATCAGCAGCAGGCCGTGGACATTGTCGAACTGGTCGATCAATTGGGCTTCGATTCCATTAGCCTCGGGGCAACTCTAGGCTACATTATGGATTACAACCGCCAGCATCCCGACCAGCCCGTGCTCAATGGCCTCGCCTTTGGGGACTTCGAGGCCACCTGTGAGGTCATCAAACAGGCCGCAGCCGGTCAATGCGCCGAGGTGGGACGGGGTGTCAAACGCTTATCCGAATCCCTGGGTGAGATGGCTTACGCCATGCACTGCAAGGGCCTGGAACTGCCGGCATATCTACCTGAAACCAACCCTGGATATCCCTTTGCCATCGCCGGGGGGCACATGTCCATGCGGACGTTTCTGCTCCTCGTCTTGGAAGGGCAAACCGATCTCGACTACTGGGTCGATGCCATCGTCAACCGGGGCATTTATTACACCCGGGATGACCTGTTGGGAATCTGTAAGTTTGCCGGGACGCCGGATCGCGTCATCGTTCCCTCTTTTCAGGCGTTGTATGGGGTGGACGTGACGCAAGAAGATATGATGCACGCCACGCAGCGGACGTACCTACGCGGACTCTTACTGGAGCGCAAACAGGGCACAACCCTCGAGGACTACGAGCTGCCGGGCCGTACATACGAACACAATCCGAACGTGCAACTGCCGCATTTCATCACGCCGGAATTTTGGCAAGAATGTCGTCAACGCGTCTTGCAGGCGTTTGATGAGCAGATCACCTCCTATGGGCTGCAGTCCACGGTCTAGCCCTTCGCCGTGCCGGGCATGGCCGTCTGCGCCATGCCCATGCCTGGCACGACAGAACGTTCGCGTTCAGGTCCCGCCAAGAGCCGGAGCCCGCGATCCACGACACGCCACATCTCGCGCGCTCGGGCAAATTCCGGGTCGAGCTGTGCCGCCCCGTCCATATCCTGATCGCCATACGGGTTAGTCAATCCTGCACGCATGCGACGTTCTCCTCTGCTTCACGCCCCAACGGGGTCACAAAAAAAACCCCCTGCTCGCTCCGCTGCGGGGAAAGCAGGGGGAAGTCAGACCGGTATGACGGACTATTTAAACACGTTCGCCTTGTCGCTACCGTCATCAAACGATTTGACATAGGTAAATGCCGCGACCGTCGCGATCTCCCTTGCTTCTTTAGGCTTTACCTTATGCCCCATCTCCGCCAGTTTCTTCTGCAACGCTTTGACGCGCTTTCTCATGGGCCCCGTGGTGGTGCCTTTCATATTGCTGTCGTACTTATCTGTCTTAGGATCGACTTTGGACCAGTCATATTTAATCTCTTTAAACTTCCTGCCGAATCGCTGATTCCATATTGTCGCGCCCTGATAGATAAGGAAATGAAGCGCGTCTTCCATCTTGGCAAGAAAAGCCTTCTTATCAGCAGCAAATGCCTCATCGCCCCCTAAAGCTTGATAGGAACGCCATGTTCTCGGATGACGCAGATCAGCAGCGCCCGCCTGATCACCACCGTGTCCACCTTTACCATGACACTTGAGGCACGTATTGGCGCCCTCGGTATTGTAGACAAAATCCCCGAGTTCCTTGAGTTTGTCCTCTGGCAAATTCAATTTCTTCACATTCTCGGCAATGGTGCCAGCAGAGACAGGCAAAACGAAGAGTCCTACCGCAACCAACATCAAGAGCCATCGCATAATCACGCCATCTTCCTTCTAGCTATCACATCAACCCCAACACCTCTCTGCACAATTGGAGCGCGTGCACAAGACACTCCAAACACAGCATGCCACACATGGTGTGTATTTTACGCAGCCCATCGGGACAGCGTCAAGCAGAAAGGGGCGTCCGAGTCGTCTCTGGGCCAACGACCTCAGCGGCTCGCAGGCGCCAGCTCTGGTGCGTGGCCCAGCCGGCGATTCAGCTCGCGGCACAGCGTCTTGAGGCGCTGGACTTCCTCTGCACCAAGCAACAAGAGAGGAAAAACTGTTTTGTTATGCCATAGCGGTTCATCCAAATCGACCCACTCCCGGCAACGCTCGCCATCGGGCGTCCCGGGAATAGGCGAAAATTCCGACAACATGACCCGCAGGCCCAAACCATGGGCAAATCGCATCGACGCTTCGACATCTTGCAAATCCCCCTGCGGATGCCCCATGATGAGGTACGCCGTCATGTGACGACGATCCGCGCCAGCTCGTAGCAAATACGTCACCGCCTGCTCCAACTCGTGGGCATAGACCTTGCCGCCCGTCTGGCGCTGCCAGGCATAAGCACGGCTTTCGAACCCCAGATGAAACGTCTTGAACCCGGCCTGCACCATGAGATCAGCAATCTCTGGCGTGATAAACCGGGCGTTGAGCGCGTTCGGCGTGTGAAAGTTCACCCGGAATTGGCGTGCTAAAACCTGCTGCAAAAATGGAATCAGAATCTGCCGCGGCTTAAACAGGAGGGCATCATCATAAAAGGCGACGTCGCGCACACCGTGCTGACACAACCATTCCAGTTCCGCCAGCGACCGGCGCATGGGTCGCGACGCAAACGGCGGATACACTTGTGGCACCGAACAATAGGTACAGCGAAAGGGGCAGCCGTCGGCAAGCTTGAGGACGCCAACGCGCAAGGTATCATAGGCTTCCCACAGCGGTACGTGCTCCTCTTGAGGCGCCACCTGTAACATCTGCCAGAGCGGGTCGAGGTGCGCGCGCGCAATCACCAGATCCGGCCCTAAGGCCGCGGCATGCTGCAGACACAAGATGGCATAGACGCCGCCTACCACGACCTTCGTGTGGGGAGAGGCGGCTCGAATATCATCTATCACCTCTTTGACACCGGGATACCAATACGTCATCACCGTCTGGATTAAGGCCACATCAAACGGCCCCTGCGCCGCCAGGAAATCCGGCAAGGTCTGGCGCGGCAGGCCATAGCGCCGGTATGGGCGCGCCATATGCGTCAACACAGCCGGCAGCGGCAGCGGCGTGGCATAAAACGGTCCCCGGCCCCACGGATCGGTACGCCGTGCCGCTGCCGGAACGAGCGCGTGCCAGCGATCGCAGGTAATCAAAGAGGCGCAGATCCGCCTGGCCGCGTAAACACCCTGCCACGCGTAAGAGCCCATAAGGCTTGAGCCAAAAATCGTAGGCGGAAAAATCGTAAATGGGCGGATTGACGAGTAGGACTTTGGGTCTCATAGCGTTCTGTCACCCCTGCGCACGCTCTGCTGTGCCCACATACGCGCCACAAGGACTCGACGATGTCGGCCACCGGCCCAGCCTTAGCTCCAACGCGTTAACCCAGGCAAGGCGCGAGCACGGTGCGCCTTGTGCCTTGTGGCAATCCTAGGCCCGTGTGAGCCAGGCAAACTGTTGCGGCCGGCACCGCGCCTGGGGATTAATCATGACATTAATGAGCGTCGTCTCGCCACTGTCGAAGGATGCCCGCAGGGCCGCCCGGAGTTCTTCCGGCGTTTCAACATGATACCCTTTTCCCCCAAAGGCTTCCATCACCTTGTCATACCGTGCATTCGGCACGAAGGCGCCGGGCGGAAGCGGCTTGTCATCATCCAGGGTACTCGGGCCCCCGCCGATCCCATTGTTGTTAAAAATAATCCAGGTAATGGGGAGCTGATGGCGCACAGCAACCTCGACTTCCATGCCCTCAAAGCCAAAGGCTGCATCGCCCTCCAGCGCGATCACACGCTTATCGGGATTCGCCACCTGAGCCGCAATCGCAGACCCCGGCCCAACGCCCATGGTTCCCCAGGAACCGGCATCGAGCCGTTTGCGTGGCTCGTAATTATCCAACACCTGGCGGCTGACATCCATCGTGCTGGCGCCTTCCGTCACAATGAGGGCATCGCGGGGCAGCGCGTCCTGGATCTCCTTGAGTGGCCGGTAATAATTCATCGGCACCTCATCGGATTCGAGCATGAGGACCGTTGCCGCCTTCTTAGCCGCGATCTCATTCTGCAAATTCTGCCGCCAAGGGCCCGTTGCCGCGACCTGCCAGGGGGGTTCCTCTAGCGCGGCCACCATTTGCGTCATCACGGCTTTGGCATCCCCCACCAGCGGAACTTCGGTAGACACATTGGCGCCAATCTCCTCGGCCGCAATATCGAGTTGTACCACACGGACGTCTTGGCGAAATCGTGGCGGCAGCCCGAAATGCATAATCCAGTTCAAGCGGGCGCCAATTAAGAAGATCAAATCGGCATTCTGCAAGGCATAAGAGCGGCCCGCCGCGACGCTGAGCGGATGGTCATCCGGCACCACCCCCTTCCCCATTGGCGAGGATAAAAAGGGCATCTGTGTCTCATCAATGAAGCGACGTACTCGCTCTTCTGCCCGAGACCAGGCCGCTCCCTTGCCAATAATGGCAAGTGGCTTCTGCGCCGAACGAAAGGCCGCCAAGGCTTGGGCGACCATAGACGCATCGACCTGAGGGACAGACGGCGCCTCCACGCGAGCCGGGTAGTCGATCTGTTCCTCATCGATACGGCTGGCAATAATGTCACCCGGCAGATCCAGATACACTGGCCCTGGACGACCCGAAATCGCTGTGCGCACAGCGGTGGCAATATAACGCGGAATGCGTTCGATGCGCTCTGCCTGTCCCACCCATTTGGCAAACGGTTGCGCCAACTGCACTTGCGGCGCCGCTTGGAAATCGCCCATGTGATTGAGCGCCTGGTTCGACGATCCCCCAATGAGCAGCATCGGCCAACAATTCGACCAGGCATTGCCAAATGCCGTGATCGCATTCGTCATCCCCGGTCCCGACACGACAATACATGCCCCAATACGACCCGTGAGATAGGACATGGCCTGGGCCGCATACCCTGCCGCCTGCTCATGGCGCATACCAATATACTGCATGCCCTCTCCCGGCGCGGCCGCCGCGATGCCCGTCACCGGAACACCTACAACCCCAAACAGTTCGTTAATCCCTTGCTGCTTCAAGCAACGGGCAACGAGAGTCGCCCCATCGATTTCGGCCATCACCTTCTCCTCTTTCATGTTCTCATTGGGAGTTGACAGGAAATCACTCCTCTGAAATAACGGTTTTTTTCACCATTACCCCGTTGTTCAAAGGAGCGTTCCATGCAAGCATTACAGAACCAGCGTCTGCTGTCCAGTGATATGACCGCCATGGATCAACTCCAGCGCTTCCTGCGCCGCCGGCAAGCCGCTGAGCCGGTCGAAGACTTTGACCAGGTCGAGCAGGAGCCCATCGAATTCACTATCGCCCAGCAACACCACCCGGACGCCGTCCACAATCCGCTCGGCAATCCGCTCGATCCCCTCGATGGGCATCGCTTCGGGAACATGATCTCGCGGTCTCTGGCGCACGCGCCAGGCCAGTGGCAGAGCCCGTCCCTTATCGATCACGGGAATCATCGCCCTGGCGTCCCTGCTCGGAAGTAGCGGTAGGCGGAGTGATCCGACTATCGACTGTAACCCCATGTCGTGACGAGGTTTCACTCGTTGTCAACTCTGCCCCTCGACTTGCAGGAATCGCCAGCCCGGCAGATCCACTTGCCATTGGCCATCTTCCAGCAACATCGGCAGGATCAACCCGGACATCAGCCGCCCACGGGCGACGCGGCTGGTGTCGGTCGTCATCCCGAAAGGGAGAAAGGCAAACGCGTGCTCATCGTCTATATAACTCGTTGGCGACACGCCCAGATCCATCAGATCCTCCAGCGGCCAATTCTGCAAAACCGTTTGCCGAAAATCTCTTAGCATCGCATCACGCATGGGATGGTCGGCTTCATAAGTGGCCCGGTAGGCGACCTGCATGTCGATGTTGTTGCGAGTGGCCCAGACCCCCATACGCATGCCGCGCGTCTCTTTGGAGAGCATCGACCAAGCCAGGTCCATCTCACCGTCGCGAATGGCTTCCGCAAACACCCCGGCGCGGGTGCCCACCTCGTCGGGATAAAGGCTACGTTTCTCGCCGGGAATACGCATACACATGACCTTTCTTGCTGACGGGTTGCACACCGAGACCGCGACCGTCCTGGCCTGTCTGCTCCCGCTACGCCGCAAAATCGACCACCGACACATCCAACAACACGGTTTGCTGCACCGCTGACGGTAGCGAGGCAATACAACGATTGATACACGTGCTGAGATCCGGGGCCAAAGCTCCATTCGCGCTCATGAACGCATCGAGTTCCGTCGAGGCGCTAGCCAACATTTCACGCGCCACGGCATGCGTGGCCACGGGACGGTCCGGGTATTGCTGCAACAGAAACGAAAAGGCCAGGGTGATGTTGATCATGGGTTGGATGGACAACCGCGGCAAGCCGCGCTCCTGGGCGAGTTTGGCAGCATAGATCGCATCGACAACAGCATGTTGCACGCCGAAACCGGTGCCCCAGTCATCCTCTTTTACCCCCTTACTCAGGGCGACGTCCCATTGCCGGGTACCACCGGCGCCACCGTTGAGAAAATCGAAATACTCCGCCTGCTGCGCGCCGCCCATGGCGCCGCCAGCAAAACATTCGGCATACAGGGCCGCGCCCGTACAAATCCCCGTGCAACCATTAAAGACTAAATGCTGCCCAATGAGCTTGGTCTCGGCGCCGGCGGACACCGACTCGCCGTAATACTTCGGCCGTCCCAGGACCATCAGCGTGGGCTCCAGGCGCTCATACAAGGCTTTGTCGCCACTGGCCAAAATGAGCATGCCATTGGGATGCCCGCCGCCGAGCTGCGCCCCGAGGGGACCGCCTGTGAGCGGATAGTTGGCGTATCCAATGCCCTTCTGTGCACAAAACGTTTGGGACGCGGCGGTAAAGCCGGCACTGACGGTCGACATATGCAGGATGAAAGGTGGAGCCTCACAGCGGTCATGCAGGAGATTCACGAGTTGTGCAATGATGGGCGCATCGTCGCCGTTTTTCCCAACACACACCACCACACCATCGAGTTGGCCGTCCCCGATCAGCGCGTCCATGCTACCGACGAGGTCGGCGCCGTGTTCGCGCCAAGCCGCGCGAAAGGCATCCTTTTGCTCGCCGGGCGTGCCACGATCGAGCACACGCAGGGCTTTAGCCGGCCCATCCGGTTTGAGATGAGTCCCCCCAGGTCCTGCCATCAGTCCCAAACCGCCGACGTATGCGAGCCGTAACATCAGATCGCCCTCCTTTCGTTTCGGTGGGAAATGCGCCGCCTCGCCGACGACACACGCGTGCCACACATCATGCTCGTGTTTCGTTGCAGTTGTCTACGCAAGACGTGATCTGTATCCTATCATACATGGCCGCTGCGTGACGTACTACTCTTTTGTGCCTGGGAAAGCGATCCTCGCTAAGGGGCTGTTATGAACACATGGTTTGAAGACGAGTCCTTCTGGAAGCGCATCTATCCGCACCTGTTTCCGGCCGAACGGTTCGCCCTTGCGGAAGAGCAAGTAGACCACATCTTGACCCTCACCGTCCCGGCAGGCCGCTCCGTGCTCGATCTGTGTTGCGGTCCTGGCCGGCATGCCACCCTGTTGGCGCAGCGCGGTTTCACCGTCACCGGGGTTGATCGATCACCCTTTCTGCTCGACCAGGCCAAGGCCCGGGCACAGGCGGACCATTTATCGGTTGAGTGGATCGTGGATGACATGCGCCATTTCGTCCGCCCGGAGACCTATGATCTGGTACTGAACATGTTTACGTCCTTTGGTTATTTCGACGACCCGCAAGAGGACCGGCAGGTGCTACAAAATATGTACCGCAGCCTGAAGCCGCATGGCGTCTGCCTGATCGACGTGATGGGCAAAGAAGTGGTCGCCAGGACGTTTCAACCGACGAGATCCCAACGGTCGGCGGACGGCATGCTATGGGTCGAGTGTCATAACATCGTGGATGGCTGGCGCCGTATCCACACCGAATGGCTGTTCATCAAGGACGGCCAGGTCACCACGGTGCGCTTTCAGCTTAATGTCTACTCCGGCCAGGAGCTTAAAGAGCGTCTGCAGCAAGCCGGTTTTCAACGCGTGCAGCTCTTTGGCGACTTGGCTGGCAATGCGTATGGACCACAGGCCAGCCGCTTGGTTGCCGTTGCCAACAAGGAGCCGTGAGTGCCATTATCATGAAGACGTTACTGATCGTGTACCATTCGCAATCGGGCAACACCGAACAATTGGCGCTCGCGGCGTATCGCGGCGCCTGTCAAGCCTCAGAGATTCAGACCCGGCTCATCCGAGCTGGTGATGCCATCTTGCAAGATCTGCTCGACTGTCATGGTATCTTGTTTGGCACACCGGAAAATTTCGGCTACATGTCAGGCGCCATCAAAGATTTCTTCGACCGCACCTTCTATCCCGCTCAGGACTATGCCCTCAACTTACCCTATGCGCTGTTCATCAGTGCCGGAAACGACGGCACGGGCGCCGTCCGCCAAATCGACCGCATTCTGATCGGTTACCCCATGCGCAAAATCGCGGAACCCGTGATCTGTCGCGGGGCCGTGACGCCAGCCTACCTGGAGCAGTGCAAAGAATTGGGATTGGCGCTGGCGGCGGGGCTGGAATTGGGGATTTACTAACGCTCGTCACGGTGCTCCTGTCAGCTTGATACAGGTATGCATGCTTTAGCTTTGACGTGGCTCTGCCACCGTCGTCTCCGCAAGGCTCTGGAAGCGTGTCCCCGCGTAGCGTGCCGCCATCATCCAGAGGAGAACGATGACGATGGTGAACACGGACAGCCAACGGATACTGGCAAAATCCTTGAAGATAGCCGTGATGCCCAGACTCACGGCGACGGCGACGGCTTTCGCAAAGCGTTTTACAAACATATCGATAAACGCCTTGGCTTTGTACTTCTCGTCCGGCGATGTGGGGACATAGAGCGCCTCTTTTGCCGACTGGTTGATGGAGTAGCTAAAGCCGTTATCCACGGTGTTTAACAGACTTCCGGCCCAGAGAAGCGGGACGGCCATGAAGGCGCCAGAACCCGCCAGGGTTGCCAGGGGCAGGATCAGCAGAGCCACCGTGATGCCGAGACGCGTCATGATCAGGCTCGTCAGAAACAGCTGGACGCACATGGATACGATATTGGTGATGGCAAACACCGTCGCGAACTGCCTGCCGATGGCGGGACCGTCAAGGTAGTGCGCAATCGTGCTGGTAAATTGAAAATTCATCACCGTCGAGACGATTTCATAGAGCCCGACGATACCGACGATGGCAAGCAAGTAAGGCGAACGGAAAACGAGCTGCGCCCCCTCGATCGCCGGGTTGCGGCGTGGTGCAGCCGAGGCGTCGTGTGGGACCGTGCCCGATGGAACGGCTTGCGGGATGGGAGGCGGGTTCTGATCGACAAGGCGGCCTGCCGCATAGGCAACCACAAGGATCAGCAGGCCCAGGCCGAGGCAAATCCACAGCCAGCCGGAGAGCGATACCGCGTCAAGCAGGCCCCGGAGGACCGTCGTGCCCACCACGCCACCCACCACGCCACCCAGCCCCACGGGGCCATATAAGCGCTTGGCTGTGTCCGGTGTCACACTGTCATTCAGAAAGGCAAAAAACGTGGCGACCATCAACGTGCTAAACAAATCGCCAAAGAGATAGAAGGACCAGACCGTAAACGGGTCAGGGGTGGCAATGATCATGCTGTAGACGATATAACTCAGCAGAAAAAAACCTGTGAACATAAACGTCAACTGCTGCCGGCGAAACCGGCGCACCAACGCAGGTAAACACCATGACCGCGACAAAGGCCACGGCCATGTTGAGCACCTTGGCGAGCAGTTCGGCTTGCGCCGCGTCCAGGCGCCACGAGAAAAGCGAAAATCCCTGTAGATCATAGAACTGGATAAACAGGGCCTTCTTGAGGGGTTTCAGAATCCAAAAGCTGGTAATGACCAGAAAAAAATAGCTGAACATCATCAGGGTAAGCGGAAGCTCAGACTTCCGGACGGTGACCATTGCACGGAACATATCTTTCCCCTGGAGAAATAGGGTTGTTCCCCAATAGTTAATGAGGTAGGCTATCCTCCCCCAAACGATGGAGGGAGCCCAGCCAG
>CBCXVS010000243.1:0-11784 GCA_965178525.1 uncultured bacterium
GGTCAATTCGTTTCAGGCTTTTGAGTTTTTATTTCAACAAGTTGTCGCCGAATCACGGGAGGAACTTCGGTCTAGGGACACTGAAGGAACCGTCGCTCAGTAGATGGTTGTGTGGTACACTCGGCTGGCAACACGCTATGTTTGGCTTACCGTGCCTGATGGTTCCCCTATCTCAGGGAAGAGAAGGAGAGGACGGCACATATTGATGAGGTACTGCATACGATGACACAACCTCAGATCATCGCAGACGCTCTGCAACAAGGGCGCATATTACTCACCGAAACCGAGGCGAAACAAGTCCTGCAGGACTTGGGCATCGCGACAGCGCTGGGCCAGCTTGCGGCATCGGAGGACGAAGCCGTGCAGGCGGCGGAACAGATCGGCTTTCCGGTCGTGTTAAAAGTTTCCTCCTCGGACATCGTGCACAAGTCGGACGTCGGCGGTGTTCAACTGCACTTACAAAACGCCGACGATGTGCGGCGTGCTTATCGCGCCATCATGCAGAACGTGACGGAGCGCGAGCCCAATGCGCGCCTCGACGGTGTGGCCGTGCAGCCAATGGCGCCAGAGGGTGTCGAGGTCATTATGGGCATGTCGACGGATGTCTCCTTTGGGCCGGTCTTGATGTTCGGTCTGGGAGGCGTGCTGGTGGAAGTGTTGAAGGATGTCACATTCCGGATCGTGCCCGTGAGCGAGCGAGACGCCGAGGACATGATTCGCGATATCAAAGGTTTTCCGCTTCTCGACGGGTATCGTGGCGCCGCACCGGCAGATCTCGGCGCGCTGCAGCATATCCTACGCACGCTCTCCGATTTTGTGGCCGCAACACCGACCGTGAAGGAAATCGATCTCAATCCAGTCTACGCCTATCCCGATGGTGCACTGGCGGTCGATGCCCAGATTATTCTCGCAGCAGAAGTGGCCTCAGCCACGTAAGAGGACCCCGCCATGTCCTACAGTGAGTTCGACCTCCAGACGGCCCAACAACGTTTCGGGCTGGTCTATAACGAACGGAGCGAACTCTACCCGGTTGTCAATCCCGTGGAGCCGAGTGCATGGCTGCGGGAGGTACTCGATCATGTGGCGCCAGGGGCACTGATGGCTCTTGAGAAAGCGCGCTCCGAGTTCATCATCGCGCCTATCCTCCTGGAGTCCGTACGGCTGACAAAGTTCGAGGTACGTCTCTTCAGTGGCGTGACGTTTAACGTCGATCCTGAACGCGGACTCCATGGCGTGTGCGATTTCATTCTGACCCGATCCCCTGAACGGCTGTTTATCCGTCATCCCGTCCTGGCGGTGGTGGAAGCGAAACGCGAAGACATTGGCGGCGGGCTGGGCCCGTGTGTCGCCGAGCTGGTTGCAGCGCAGGAATTTAACGCCCGAGCCGGAAGCGGTGAGCAGCCCGTGCACGGCGTGGTGACCACCGGTATCAATTGGCATTTTCTGCGGCTGCAAGACCAGACCGTTGATATTGACCTGAGCGGCTACCACCTCCGGCAAGTCAGCACCATCCTTGGGATTCTCACGATGATCTTATCTGATCAGACCGCAGATGAGGCGTGACGGTCATGGCAGAGACCGTATCAACCCTGGAGATGCTGCCACGCACCCTCGACGGCCTGCCGCAGCTCCGATAATTCGCCGTTGTTCCAAATGACGGTATCGGCCTGCGCGATGCGCTCGTCGTTGGACATCTGCGCGTTCAGCCGGGCGCGCGCCTGGTCTGCGCTGATGTTTTTGTATTGTTGCAGTCGTGCAATGACCACCTCTTCCGTGGCCGCGACCACCCAGAGCTGCTCGACCAGACTGCGCCAACCGGCTTCGAGAAGAATCGCCGCTTCAACGGCAACAATGCGATCCGGCCCGTGCGCCTGCATGTAGTCAATCTGCCCCTGAATATAGGCAAAAATTTTCCCATGGGTGATGGTATTCAGCGTCTGCAGATGCTGCGGATCACTGAATACAATGGGACCGAGTTTGGTGCGATCGATGGTTCGGTCCGCGGCCATGACCGCCTCGCCAAACGCTTCGATAATCTCGCGCCAAGCCGGTGTATCGGGCTGATAGATCGCATGCCCGACTTGATCGGCATCGATGACTTCCGCGCCCAACTCCGCGAGGATCTGCGACGCCGTACTCTTGCCCGAACCCATGCCGCCCGTGATGCCTAGAACCGTAACCAATGCCCCATCTCCTCTCATGTGGTTAAGCCGCGGTAGACCTTCGGCAATTCATCCGGCAACGCCGTAATATCGTCGATGACCAGATACTGCTGATCCGGACACATCTCACGCAGATAATCATGCCCGGACGGATCCACGGTGATGCAAAACGTCCGGATGCCTTTGAGCTGCGCCTCCCGCAGCGCCATCATCGTGTCCTGAATGCCGTAGTCCTTGCTCTTGCGATCTTTGCCGTAGTCATAATCCTGCGGATAGCCGTCGCTAAGCATCAACAACGTCTTGATCCTCGCCTCCTGCCGCTCAAGCTTCCCAATGGCATGGCGAATGGCTGGCCCCATGCGGGTACTGCGATGCGGTTTCATCGCCGCAATACGCGCTTGGATGCGCTCGTCGTAGGGCTCGCGAAACTCTTTGGCAACAAAAAAATCGACCTGGTCGCGCCCGTAGCCCGAAAAGCCATAGACGGCATAGGCATCGCCCAGCGTTTCCAGCGCTTCCGCCATCAAGACCAATGCTTCCCGCTCCACATCGATAATGCGCCGCCGGGAGGGCGGCGGCCGTGATGCCAGAGACGGCTGTGTATCATCATCTTCCGTAATAAAACCGGAAAAATCGAAGCGGCGTGGCGGTTCTGGCTCCGGCTCCACCGGCACGCTCGTGTCCGGCAACTGCGGCACTTCGTCGTCGGTCGAGGCGCTCATATCGAGGAGAAATACCGCAGCGACATCCCGGTCGCGCTTGTGGCGCCGCATGTAGACTTTTTCTGACAGCAGATTGCCGGCGCGCCGGTCGATTAGGGCTTCAATCGCACTATCCAAATCGATCTCTTCGCCGTCGATAAGACGCTTGATCTTCTTGAATAACTCCGGCTTCAGCAATTGAAATTGCCGCCGCACCAGAGTCAGCAAGTCGGTGTACTTCTGCCGCGTCTCCTGCACAAAGTCAATGCCGTCCTCGTCCAAGACCGTTTCGGTCAGACGGCACCACTCGCGGCGATAGTCCTGGATCAGATAATCCCATTCGTCGTAAAGAAAGACCGGGTCGTGCGACGCGAGGTCGCCAAATTCCTCCAGGAGTTCCGCGTCGAGAGCGGCGATCTCCCGCTGCAATTTGTCATGCCGTTCTAAGGCGTCGCTGAGCTGCCCATCGCGGCCTTCCAAGTCCGTCATGAACAACCCAGACGTAGCCGATAGCTCCCCGTCCTGCAGACTCGTAATCTCGACGTCGCCTTTTTCCAAGAGTTCCTTCAGTATCTCAGGCGGAATCGGACTCAGAGCATCCTGCAAATGTTCTAATTCCTCCGTGAGATCCTGCAGCTGCATCTTCTTCTGGATCAGCTCCGGCTTCATCTCGCCCCGATACGGCACCGGCTCCACGCCCTCGGTCGGCTCCGTGCCCTCGGGCAACATCGGCATCGTGTCCGCCCCGTCCCCAGCTTGACGGAAGAGATCGGCGAGCGACATGAGATCCGCGTCATCCGGCAAACCGTCGGCGAGCGCTTCGAGTTGCGCCACCACATTAGGCGCCAACTCGCTCAGCGCCAGGCGCGGAATCTGTGTCATCAGGTGGTAGCAGTCCACGACGGCATTGGCGGTATCGTACACGCTCGCAGCCACCGCCTGCACCGCCTCGGCCCGCTGCGTCAGGCGCTGTAAAAGCACCCGTAGGCCAGGCGGGACACGCGCCGAGAGACGGCGGCCGAGGGTCGCTTGCAGCAGGCCCTCCAATAGCGCCTGACGCAAAGGCAGCTCCCATACCGCCGGGCGCTGCTGCAGACTATGATGCATAAGCCGCTCGAGATCCGGCCGCAGACCTTTGTAGCGCCGTGCCAGCGTGGCATCGATGCGGGCATCTTCGAGAATCGTAAACAGGTGTCGGGCCAGATCGGGTTGCTCAAAGGCGGCAAAGAATTGCGCCAATGCCGTCCCCGCCTCGCCGTTTGCCGACGTGTCGTCACGGGGCAGGACGTGCCGTCCCTGCGGCAGGCGTTGTCTGTATGCCGTCATCGTAAAGGCAAATGTGCCGCACGCATAGAAACCGAGCTGATGCAAAATCGCCACTTTATAGACCGCAAAATTTTCATGCGCTTGAGGAAAAGTCGCAACCTGTGCCGGCACAAAGAGGGCGGCGCCATCCGACGTTGGCAGGTCATGTTCCCCTCGTTGCAAGCCGGCAGACATAGTTTCGGTCGTACGCAAATCGATGGGACGCCCGGCAAACCCCTCGGTGTAAAGTTGTAACACGCGCTTCGCTTCGGCAAACGAGACCTGGCCTTGTAGCTCGTGTAAACGCGCCTGCGCCGTCACGGATTCCAGCGCAAAATATGCCTCTGCCGCCAGCGTGTTCCGTGCGGCGATGTCGAGGCCCGTCGTGATCCAGTGCGGTAAGCGATCACCCGGAAGACGGCGCATCAGGTCGGGCGCCTGTTGCAGAAAGGCCAAGGTGCCGTCCGGATTCACCCTGGCGATCTCTTCACACCATTCGAGCGCCTGCCGGTGCGCCGCTGCCGGCACCAGGCTGAGCGTACCGCTCACCAAACGCAAAAATGTGTCCGCCTGTGCGACGTCAGATGCAAGTAACGTGAACACGATATCCCGCACCAGGGTCATGAGATGGGGTCCCAGCCGGTGCACCAGGTCGGGATACCGCTGCAGCGCTTGCAGTGCCAGGTCTGCCGATACCGGGACCACGCGGAGCGCCAAGTCCCAGGCGGCGCCAGGATCCGTGAGACGATCATGCTCCAGAAAGGCCCGGCTGATGTCGAAAAAGCGTCGGGCTTGGTTCCCTCCGGCGCGCGCCAAGGCCTGGGCCAACTGCTGCCAAAGGTTATAGACCGCAGGCGGATAGCGCCCATAAAGCTGCGGGCTCACTTGCAAGTACGCCACCGCCAGCGACGGCTGCGCCGGATAATGCTGTAAATACCAGTGGGCGCCGGCCGTCCAATCGCGCATCTCATCGAGCCGGCCCCGTGGCGCCATCACACGCGCGGCGCGGAAGAATGCCGTCGCCACATCGGCCGCATGCCGGGCCAGGACCTTGCCCTCCTCAGCCCAGTTCCACAATTCCGGCGCCCCAACCTGTCGGAGCAAGAAGGGGCTCACACGGCAAAACGCTTCCGTACTTTCCCAGGCGCGCCAGCCGCTCTGCGCTAGGTGCTCACAGTACCGCGCCCAGGTGTCCAACTCGTCGGCGCTCACCTGTCTCTGCAAGACGGCAGCCACTTCCGAGTAGCGACGGCCCAGCGAAGACGACACCGCCTTCAGACGGTCATAGACATGGGGTAGTGGAATCGAGGCTGGTTCCGGCATAGACGTGCACACCACGCAGGGCATTAGGGGAAAATCGTCGCGACGATCTCCGCCACGGCGCGTTGGACTTCCGCATCATCCGTAATGGCCCGGCTAATGGCCACATCACAGGCACGGTGCACGCGAATACCGCGGGCGATGAGCTGTCCCGCATAGACCAGCAACCGTGTGCTCACGCCCTCCTCAAAGCCATGCTGCCGCAGATGCCGCACCTTCGCCCCCAAGGCCGCCAGGTCTGCCGCAATCTCGACATCCACACCGCTTTCATGGGCGATAATGCGCGTCTCGGCATCTTCGGAAGGGTAGTCGAACTCCAACGACACAAAACGCTGTCGCGTGCTGGGTTTGAGGTCTTTGAGCACGCTCTGATAGCCCGGATTGTATGACAGGACGAGCAGAAAATGTTCATGCGCATCGAGAATGATGCCGCGCTTCTCGACCGGTAGGATACGCCGGTAATCGGTCAGCGCATGGATCAGAACCGTCGTATCTTTTCGCGCTTCGACAATCTCATCGAGATAACACATGGCGCCCGAGCGGACGGCGCGGGTCAGCGGGCCATCGAGCCAGACGGTTTCCTCGCCAACCAATAAATAGCGCCCCACCAGATCCGTTGCACTGAGATCCTCGTGACACGCCACCGTGATCAGCGGCGTGGCCAGCCCGATATGCGCCTCCGAGGCAACTGGCGCCTGACGGTAGAGGTGATAGGCCATGTATTCCACGAACCGAGTCTTACCGCATCCCGTCGGGCCCTTCAGCAAGACCGGCAGACGCGCTTCGTAAGCGGCGCGAAACACGTCGACTTCATCGGCGATCGGCAGATAGTATGGTTCCGCCTCGAGACTGTATGCCTCCACGGTCGGCATATCCCGTCCGGGAATGGCCTGGGTATCGACTGTATCCATTATCGCCACCCCTCGATCTGCTGAAAATGCGCCGAGGTGTGGCTCACCGTATACGAGAAGCCCGCTGGCGCTTTTTGCAACATCACGGCCCGGCATCGGCGCTGTTTTAGGGCGGCGATGATATCAGCCTCGGTCCGAATCGGATCGTCGAACTGCGTGGCAAAGCGCCCAATGCCAAGATCGGAATGCGCATCACTGCCGCCGGTTGGGGCCTGGCCGAGGTAGTCGCACACTTCCATCGCCAGCTTGTTTTCGCGGTCAATACTACCCCCATTACAGACTTCGATGCCATCGGTGAGGTTGAAAAGCGTCCGATGCGCCGCCTCCTGCAGCGACTGCGGCGCCTCTTCCTGGCCATTGCGAAAATCGCGGGTAAAGATGCGCCGAAACGGATGCGCCGCGACCATGGCGCCGCCGGCCTCATCCACGACTTGCCGAAGCTTCTCCGCCCGCAAAATCCCCGGCATGTACGCATCCAGGCCATACACCAGAATGTGCCCCAGATCGGTGCTGACTTCCATGCCGCGTAAAAAGAGAAAATCGTGCTCGGCAGCCAGCTCGCGCACGGCAAAACGGTCCCAGCAGCGGTCGTGTTCCGTCACCACAACCCCATCTAACCCAAGCTGTTTGGCCTGTTGAATAAGTTCGAGAGGGCCCAAATTGCTATCCGACGATGTAGTGGTATGTATATGCAAATCAAATATCACGCGTCATATCCTTATCGCTCGCCATCACTCGCGGCCCAACGGCGTCGTACTCAGTTGTCGCGGAGGAGATGGAAATGCTCAGAAGTGGCGCAGATATAGCATCTTTATACACGTGATGTCAAATGAAAACGCCACGCATGCACTCACAGCGCTGACGCTATCTTTGGTGTTCCTCTACATTTTTTCTTGCTGACGATTATACCGGATGGTATAGTACGCATAAAATATCCCTGCTACATAATCGCAAATTTTTCATGTACTTATGGAACAGGAGGCATTTGTTCTGGGAACTCATCTAAAACAGGCGAGAACACACCAAAGTTGGAGCCAGCAGGAGCTTGCGATGCGGGCCAAGATTCCCCAGCCGGTCATGTCGCGCCTGGAAAGCGGCCAGCGGCATGTCGTGACGACGGGGGGTTCCCCAGGTGTAAGGAGGCATTATGGCGACATTTGATACGCTGACCTATGCCCGCAAACTCAAAGCGGCTGGGGTAACCGACAACCAGGCAGACGTTCATGCTGAGGTGCTACGCGAGGCGCTTGCGGTGCAATATGAAACCGTTGCGACGAAAACGGATCTAGAAGGCGTCCGCACCGAGATGGGAACCATGCGGGGTGAACTCCGCGCTGAGATGGCCGACATGAAGGGTGAACTCCGCGCTGAGATGGCCGACATGAAGGGTGAACTCCGTACCGAGATGGAAGCCATGCGGGGTGAAATCCGCACTGAGATACAGGCCATGCGGGCGGATTTTGCTCGCGTAGAGACCCGGCTGATGCGATGGATGCTGGCGGCAGCAGGACTTGGTGGCCTGGTGGGGGGGCTCATCGGAGGGCTCACGAAGTGAGCGCAGAGCAGCTTTTCATACCCGCTATACGACAGTGGCACTCCAGTCCCTACTTTATAATACCCGCCCGCAGGAACACCGCCTTGCCGGACACAGTCGAAGGAGACATCGCCATGCCGGCACGCACCGAGTAACAATACCTCCGCGTGTCAGGCGCTCGTACAGCGTCTACTCGACACCACAGCCCTCTAACAAGGAGAACACCATGACAGGCGCCCTTACCGGCATTCGCGTCCTCGAGTCGACTCAACATCTCGCCGGGCCATCCTGTGCCACATTTCTGGCGGATATGGGTGCGGAAGTCATCAAAATCGAGCGGCCAGGTCAAGGTGATGCCAGCCGGCTTCTCGGGAAAAAGCAGAACGGCGAAAGCCCGATGTATACGGCCCTGAACCGCAACAAGCAGAGCCTGACGTTGAATTACAAAGACCCACGGGCGATTAAGATTTTCATGCAACTCGCCGCCGAAAGCGACATCGTCGTCGAAAACAATCGGCCGGGCGTCATGGACCGGCTTGGCTTGGGCTACGACGCCGTGCACACCGTCAATCCACAGATCATCTATGCCTCGGTGTCCGGCTTCGGGCAATCCGGGCCGTACCGCGACCTGGGCGGCTATGACACCATTGCCCAGGGCATGTCCGGCATCATGAGCGCAACGGGCAACGAAGGCGCCCCACCGGCCAAAGCGGGGGTGCCGATCATTGATATCGGCACCGGCCTATTCACGGCTTATGGTATTCTCGCGGCGTACATTCACCGGCAGCGCACCGGAGAGGGGCAGTATCTTGACATGGCGCTGCTCGACTGCGCCATTGCCTTTTCGATGTGGGAGGCGGCGGCCGTCTTTTCCGGTGGCGACGTGCCCCGGCCTTTCGGCTCCATGCACCGGCGCAATCAGCCCCATGGCGCCTTTAAAACCAAGGACGGCTATCTCTGCATTGCGGCGGATCAGCAACATCACTGGAAGGTCTTTTGCGAACTCGTGGGTCTGGATCATCTCACCGACGACCCGCGTTTCGCCACCAATGCCGACCGCGTCACCCACCTCGCCGACCTGCAAGAGGCGATGGAAGCAGTTCTGGTGCACAAAACGTCCATGGAGTGGAACGACATGCTCTCGGCGGCCGGCGTGCCCTGCGGTCCGGTCTACCGCTACGACCAAGTGTTTCAGGATCCGCACGTCCAGCACCGGCAAATGGCCGTCGAAGTCGACCATCCCAAGGCGGGCCGCATGACCATCACCAACACCCCGCTCAAACTTTCCCAACCCCCTGGAAGTGTTCAGATACCGGCTCCCACGTTGGGTCAGCATACGGACGCGATCCTGAGTCGCCTGGGTTATGACGACACGACCATGGCGCACTATCATGCCGAAGGGGTGGTTTGAATGCGGCATGCGGCATGCGGCATGCGGCATGAAAGACATGAAATCCCCACGTCATCCTCATGTTTCTCATGTGGAGACAGGCTACGCTTTGGCAGTTGCTCAACATCAGTCCGACGAAAATCGCAAAGGGGATAGGGCATATGGCTGAACAGAACCAAGCATTGCGGCTTTTGACCTTCAACGTCAAGATGCTCGCTGGCATTGCCGGTAAAGGCGACAAGGATATCGCCCGGGCCAGGGACATCATCAGCGCCATCACGTCCGTACAACCCGCGTACGATGTGGTGTGCCTGCAAGAAGTCTTCGATGAAGATGCGCGTGAGGTCTTTGACAACGGTCTCAAGGCAGTTTTTCCCTTCCGAGTTCCGAGAGTCGATGCGGGTGATATGCTGCAACAAGACAGTGGGTTGTTTTTCGCTAGCCGTTACCCAATTAAGGATAACGGCAGGGCCTGGGCCTTTGAAGAGTTCGAGGACAAAGCCATTGCCACAGCGGACTATTGGGCGGACAAAGGCATCTTTGGGGCACGGCTCGATCTGAGTGCACGCGTTCCGGGTCTCACCCTCGGCATGTTCCAAACCCACCTGCAAGCCGATTATTTCTTAGGTGACTATGAGGACGTCCGCAGGGGACAGCTCAGGCAAATTCGCCGTTTTGTCCGCAAAGTGCTGCGCCGCGTCAACCGTCCCCAGGATACGATCGCGCTTTTAGCCGGAGATTTCAACGTCGTGGGAGAGATCGAGGCCGGCACGGCCTTGCAGCCGGCCCGGGAATATCTCAGAATGCTTGCTCTCCTCGGCTACGTGAGCGATGTGTTCCGGGAGAAACATCCCTGCGAGCCCGGCTACACGTGGGATGCGGAGCAGAATACCCTGATCCCGGCCCCGGATGGGGACCGCCAGCGGCTCGATTACATTCTGGCCTACGATACGATTCCGCCTCGCGAGGACGGCGCCGACATCCGTGTGGTGGCATGTCGGGAGGCGCGTGTGCAAACTTTTGGCCGATCCCGGACCCAACATCTGTCGGACCATTTTGTGGTCGAGGTTATGGTGGAGCCGGGACCGCCGCCGGACCAACTGGTGGCCTAAGTAGACAGTGTCCTGGTAGCGGTGGCATGGCGCCATCGCACGACCGACCATACGCTGGCATCGAATTAGCCCGCCGAAAGCATTGTACCCTACCTCATGTTCAACCAATACCATGACGGATGGTCAGTATCTCGACACCGTATCTCTACGGTGAATAGCAATACCTGCTTAAAACGATTAGCGTCATTTGTCCACTGGCAAACAGTATTGCCTATCTGATCAGGTTATCTTGCCTAAAGATAAACTTTTAGATATGCTCATATATATAAAATAGATGTAAATATTTCATTTTTCATTAATTTTTTCACTTTTTGAGAAAATTGATATATCGATATCTTTTAATTTTAAGAATATAAAAATTTTCTTTTATCATACATGAATAAATTTTCTAAATATAGTAGTATAATTATTAATTTTTATGATTTTATATCTATACTATCTAAGTTAATCATCAAATTGAAAACAGCTAAAGATAAGATTGAGATAGCATAATGGACGCATCATCCTTCGATCAGCCGATACTCAATTCACCCTACCGTTCTCCATCGCGTCATTGGGAACTTGACGAGGATGGTCAACCGACCCATAGCATCATTCACGCCCGACGGAAATCCAAACTCATCACGCCGGTTCCAAAGCCAAAAAAGCGGCGGGGTCAGAACCAAGTTGAAATGGTTTACAATCGCCGCGACGGGTTGTCGAGTGAGGATCAGGAATACGACCCGACGCCCATCATCAATGACATACGATCATACGTGGACACCTGGCGAAACCTCCCGTCACCGGACCAATGGCGGGTGACGCCGGAAACGGCGCGGCTTCTGCAGCACTGGCGCCATCACCCATTCCAAGGCATCCGGCCGTTCTTCTGCCAGGTCGAAGCCGTTGAGACGGCCATCTGGTTGACCGAAGTCGCGCCCAAGATGGGTAAGCACGCGTCGACATGTTGGGCGCATATCCAGGGCGCCAACGAGCAAGCAAACCCGGAGCTTCTCCGGGTGGCGCTGAAGCTGGCGACGGGAGCGGGGAAGACGACGGTGATGGCCATGCTGATCGCCTGGCAGACCGTCAATGCCGTACGCCATCCCAACCGCAAGCCATTCTCACGCGGCTTTTTAATTATTGCACCCGGCATCACCATCCGCGACCGCCTCCGGGTGCTCCAGCCCAATGATCCGGACAGCTACTTCCGCAGCCGAGAGATCGTCCCGAGCGATATGCTGAGCGATCTCGCTCGGGCCAAAATCGTCATCACCAACTACCACGCCTTTAAACGCCGCGAACGGATCGAGATATCAAAAGTCGGGCGATCGTTGCTGCAAGGCCGCGGCCCGGACTTGGACACGGTC
>CBCXVS010000244.1:0-11744 GCA_965178525.1 uncultured bacterium
AGGGGAGTCGGTCTCAGGCAATCGGCGTAACTGCTTCATCAAGAAAGGAGTTGGCTTGACTTAAGGCCATTCGGGATAGACCATATTTTTAGATATAATCGGGCATTGGATGCGACTGCTTATCTACGAGATCAAACCCAGGCCGCGACGTTCTCGGCTTACACTTGCCGGCGTCCCCTTGCCTATCATCAACGCGGCCATCATCGCTCCACCTGTTTCTTAGCCGACAATATCCATACGGCAATCCATGGAAGGTATGGTATAGGTCATAATACGTTCAAGCAGGCGAAGGAATGATAATGCGATTCTTCATAATATGTACGATTGTATTTTTCTCGATATTATCTGCATGGGGAGCAAGTTTTGACTGCGAAAAAGCAAAGTCACACTCTGAAAAATTGATTTGCTCTCATATAAAGCTATCTAAATTAGATGAACATTTAGCACGTGCTTATAGAGAAGCAAGAAAATTTCCTAACAAAACACATCTAAAGAAAGAACAAATTCAATGTTTAAAAGACAATCGTGATTCCTGTCAAGATACAGCTTGCATGATTCAAGCGTATTAGTCAATAATTGCTCAGCTTAAGGGTCGATCTGCTATGCATGCTGGAGATTATATTCTTAAAGATGAGAGTCACTATTGCAGTGGCAGTATGACGGTAACTCGAATTCAAAACATCTTATCAGTCTCCATTAACACGGTGTGTGGCCGTAGCTATCATACTTGCAGTTTTGAAGGCTATGGAACGCTGAGCAAGGGCTCCGTTATTTTTGCCGATCACACCGACCCTGCCGAAAAGATCACCGTGACATTTTCCGGAAAAGTCGCTGAAATTCGTGAGGGATCGCAGTACTGGTGTGGCATGAACGCATCGATGGCTGGAATGTATATACGAGAATCGTCATAAATCGAAACGGCCGGCAGTGGCTGAGGCATTCATCCGTCCAATCCCATGCGGAGAAGGACGTCTGGGTAGCAATCACAGTAAGCAACACGTAGACTTGACATACTTGATTGATAGACGCCAGGTATAGGTTATTCGGCTGACATTGGGGGCTCCTCAGTTCTAAGGGATATGGACAAGGGAGTGATGTAGCAGTAGGAAAGTTCCAGCTATAGCAGATGAAGCGGGAATTCAAAGTCTTCATCCGCCTGAAAGCCATGGGTTTCGTGGATACCTCTCCGCCACTTTACGGTTGCCGTCCCACCCTGAAGCGTGATGAGGTTATAATGGTTCGCACCGTATTCTTTGGCAATCATTTTGTGAATGATACCGGCACTGCCAGCTCCGCGAATTGCCAGCATCCAAGATGAATCTGCTTTCGCCTTCTCATTCCGTCCCCTGAAAAAGCGCTGTTCGCGTGCGGTAAAGGGCATGTGTTGATGGCCATGCAGGACGATGGAGAACCGCTGTTGAATCAATTGCTGAATAACCTCTTCAGCGTTCATCATAACGCCGAAATAGCCCTCTTTAAATTCTTCATATTGGGTTTGGATAACCTGACGAGGTGGTGGTGAACTACTGCAATGCGCAGCGTCCGGTCGTCATCGGTAGAGCGGTCCGCCGCCCGTCTGAGCTTGTTAATCTCATCACGAGCGGTGCTAAACTGCTGGGAGTCAACGAACCCCAATTGGTGTTTAGGTTCAAGCCGTGCAGAATTAAACCCAACGATAGCCGTATCCAGTTCCTCATCATAATGCCAGTGCATCAGAGAATTATGCGGTGGCCGACCATAAATATCGGAGTAGAACGCTCTATAATAATGTTCTTCAATCACCGCTTCTGTTCCCTTGCGAGCGATGTCGTGATTGCCTGGAACCATAATAATTCGGGAGCAAGCATAAAGAGATGGGGGTGGCGAACCGAGCCGTTGTGGATCCCAGCGGTTTTTCTCGTGATCGGACAACGATGCAAAATAGGCTGGATGTTCTTCAGCAAACGCCTTGGCAAGCTCAGCCCGTAGCTGTAACAAAAATTTCTCTGCTTCAATATATCCGCCTTTCTCGCTCTGATACGTGATGTCTCCGGAAATCACAATAAAATCCGGGAGTATTCTGAGTTCATTTTTCAGATCTTCAGCGAGATCCATTTCCAGCGCTCTAGGGATGGGGTTGTATTTGTATCGGTGAACGTTATCGCTTTCGGATTTTCCACGTCCGCTTGGATCGTCAAAGTGGAGATCGGACAGATGCAAGATCGTGATACGTCGTTCTTCTTCCGGTGTGCTAGCCGGCTCGTCGTCCGTTAAGCTCTGAATAATCTGATCAGAAACCGTTGATTCCAGGTGAGCAAGGTCCGCCTTGGGATCTGCGAGCCAGTTGGAAAAACAGGTATTGGCGAGCTGATGTTGATCCCCGACTAAGCGGAGGTAACCGGATTGCATCAATGTCGAGATAAATCTCTCTTTGCCTTCCTCGGTCTGCAGATGATCGTCAAGGGCTGTAAAGATGCGATCTTTCGACGTCCCAGCCTTGCCGACCGCGTGAATCACCTTGCGTTCGCTTTGTGATACGAACTGATAATCCTGCTGAAAGCCGGAACGGACATCTGTATCTTGTGACGCAAAGGCATAAGCTTCTTCCCAGGTCGCACCCTCATAAAGTTTTAAACACAGCTTCTGGGCCAAGAAGGGATGCCCGCCGGTATGCTGGTAAATCCGTTCTGTATATGGCGTAAGATCAGGTCCCCCGTGATGTTGCGAAGCGGCAACAAGTTGAGCGATATCCGGTTCGGACAACGGCGTGAGGTGACGGCGTTCGTAGCCTGTCAACATGGGTTCGTCACTCGCATCAGAATGGAGCAAGGCACTCAACGGGCGTGCGCCCACCATAATGACGCGCATCGGACTGGACCGCAGATAATTGCCTAAACGCGCGAGCATGCTTGAGTCGGTCTGGTGGAAATCGCGTAGAGAGGCGCATTCATCACAGAGCACCCACAGTGGGCGGTCATATTGGTTCGCCAGATTAGCTAGACGTTGCAACGCCTCTAACGGCGTCGCCACACCGTCGAGAGCTGACAAGTTGAATCCAATGTCATGCCATCCGGTGGGCTCAGGGCGCAGGAATGAATCTCTCAACGTCCCAAAGGCAGTAGCGGCATCACGACACCCGGAAAAAGTCCAAATGATATACAGATGCGTCGGATCGAGGCGTCTGGCAAGCTCTTCTAAAAGTGACGTTTTGCCATAGCGTCTCAGGCCAAAAATGACATAATTCCGGTACGGATTGTCCGGTCGTAAGATGTCGTTGATGAGGTTTTTACGAGCCTCACCGTAAAAATTATCGGCCGTGACCGGCACACCTGCAATATAGGGATTGAGCATAGAGCGGTTAGTTCCTTGAGTGGGCGGCGTCACCGCGGGTTTCCATAGCGGCCAAGCGGGCTTTCAATCTGGCGTTTTCTTCTTCTAATTCGCGCAAACGTTGTTGTTCCGGGGAGAGATTGACCGCTTCAGGCGACAAATACTCCTTCATGGTTTCAACCGTCTCGATGGCAATGTCGACATCCTCCGGCAACACCTGCCGACGCTTTTGCTGTGACATTTGATTGACCGCATCCAAGCACAATTTTTGGATGAGAAACGGCCGCAACTCACTCGCGTCGAGAATTTTCTGCATGGCTTCAGGCGTATATCGATAAAAGCCCCGCACGGGCTCTTCAATCAATTGCCGCGCTATTGCCTCGTCCAGAGGTCCGATCCGGATGCGTTGGCTCAGGTAGTTAAACGGCGGACTTGCCGGTGTTGGCCAATCCTCTCGTAATGCATAACCGGCCATAATGGCGGAAAAATAGGCGTGGAAAGGACCGGTAAACACGTTGCGGAGCTGAAGATTGGTGTCCTGACTGTAATCATTCAGCGTGTCAATCTCGTCGAGTAACAGCATAATTTTGGGCGGGCGGGAAGAAAGCGTGCGCAAATGCCGAATCAGGCATTGCATGTCTGACAGAAATGCGCTGATGTCGTATTCGGTGGCTTCCGGGGCATAGGTCCAATGCTGCTCCGATGGAAGCGGACATGCGTTGAGTATATGCTGGGCGAGGGTCGCAAAAAATTTTGATTCCGGCGTGCCTTGGAGGCTAATGAAAACCGGATAAAACGTACAGGTTGAATGGTCACGTTGCACCAACTCTCGATGCAGTTTGAGCAGAATCGAAGTTTTACCGATTCGACGTTCACCGTAGATTAAGATGCTATTGTTGTGGACGGTGTTCAAAATCGCATCCAGGATGTGTTGTCGGCCAAAGAACAGTTTATCCTCATGGATTGGCCCGCCAGCTTTATAGGGATTATAGCCTTCACGGATCGCCGTGTTAATGGTGTCCATCGCCTGGCGGACTTCATCCGTCAGAGCTCCTGGCCACTGTTCCAAGGCTTGCGCAGCGGCCTCGCTAACCGCATCGCTTTCATCCGGTAAGGTGGTTAGCAAAGCGTCAATGATACCTTCTTGCTGCTCGACAAAATATGCAGGCAGGTGGTGAAAACAGCGTACCGCAGCCAGTCGTAAATCTGCATCTTCGTGCGTCAGGGTATCGAGCAATAGCGGGAGCCATTGCCTTGACTGCTCAAGTAGAGGTGCTAAGACGGTATGATCACTCTCGGTCGTCTCACCGCCCGGCTTGCTCATGATTTCTAGGGCTTGTTGGTAATACGCAATGGCTTCCGACACGTTGCCTAAGCCGGCATAAGCGTCCCCCAGGTGGCCCAATGCTGTGCCCTAGCCACGACGGTCGCCGATTTCTCGACTGATTGCTAAAGCTTGCTCGTGGTAGGGTACTGCACGGTCGGCCTCACGAGCCTGGGTATAAGCAAAGCCCAAAGTGTCTAGGGTTCTTGCCCACTCGCGACGATAGACTCCGGGCTGTGATTCGACCCGTTCCCGTAAGATGTGCTCTGCTTTGTGTGCTTGTTTGAGAGCCTCCTCATGCTGCCCGAGGTGGCTCAGGTGCTTTCCAAGATTCTTGAGTGACTCTGCCCACCTGTGCCGATAGACCTCGGGCTGGGCGTCCGCCAATTCGCGAAAAATGTGTTCGGCATGGTGGGCCTGTTGCAGGGCCTCCTCATAGAGCCCAAGGTCGCTCAGGTGATTGCCGAGATGGTCGAGAGATCTGGCCCAATCGGGACGATAGATTTCGGGCTGCGCGTCCGCCAATTCACGATAGATTTGCTCTGCATGATGCGCCTGTTGCAGGGCCTCCTCATAGCGTCCAAGGTCGCTCAGGTGATTGCCGAGATGGTCGAGAGATTCGGCCCAATCGGAACGATAAACGTTCGCCAATGGGCGCAGAATGCGCTCAGCTTGTTGGGATGCCTCCAGTGCTTCACTGAAATGACACATTTGCTCGTATGCAGTCGCAAGACGTCGGTAGGCCCGAGCGAGTCTACGGGCATTTGGGTTAGCATCGCGACCGGATTTTGAGAGCTTCCGGGCAAATTCTACCGCTTTTTGCCGAGCGGTAAGCACGTCGTTGAAGCGGCCAAGTGATTCATAGCGAGCCGCAAGCATGTCGTAAGCATCTATGGCGTTAAGCCTGACTTTATGGTTCTTCCTACCTTTGACATCAATCAAACTCACGTGCAGCTCGGCGACATCGACCGCGAGTTCGACCAGATTGCTCGTCGTTTCCGGTAGGTTAACTCGCAACGCATTGACGAGCCTTTGCTGACCTGACTTACGGCTCTTCTGAAGCTCAGTGCGCAACATCTCTTCCATCGGTGGTCCGGTTTCCATGGCAACGGCCATGGCTTCCCTCACCGTTTGATGTAAATGCTTTTCTAAGGCAATGGACAACCACTTTTTTTCATCCGGATCCTGACGCGCTAGACGTGTCAATAGGGTGTAGGCGTGTCGGATACGCGCCGAAGCATGCTTCGGGTCCCTGAACGCGACATCAAGCAGCCCGGCATCCTTGGCGAGCGAGTCGGCAACCAAGCGTTCACCGAGTAGGTCGGGTTCTAAGCCGTTTGCACTCCCGTCGGATCTGGTAAACGGACGCAGTAAATCAAACATCTGGTTCTTAATCATTAGCGTCGCATCTCGCAGGCGTGGGGCAAGATCGATCATGTCTCTCGTTTCGGCGGCCGACTGCGTGCCGCCAATCAGGGTGAGAAGGGCAACAATTTGTTCAAATCCATCGAGATCATGCGCATCAACGCCATCACGCTCAAAGGCTCGGCGCCAGTACGCTCGCTCATGACGCAGAGCTGAAACCAGCAGCTCCTTGTGGTCGGTGATGGTCGTGCCGCGCAGGGCAGCCAGGGCGGCGAGATGAATGAACAGGATTTGATGGAAGCACTCAGCGCTCAAATCAGGCGTTAGGATGGCAGGGGATTCATGTCCTATTTTGGCAGCAAACGCGGTGAGTGCGTCGTGGAAAAGCTGTTGCCGCTTCTCCAGGGCGATATCCGTATTCCACAAATAATACGGCCCCATCTGTGTACTTGGACCTTGCAAGACGGCAGCCGCTTCAACATCGTTCTGAGCTCCCTCGGACAAATGATTCCACCAGTCGCCACCGTTCCGTGCCAATAGCACCCACCGCAATGGACTTCGCTGATCGCTTTTTAACGCCAGCCGCACCAATTCAACAGCGTCTTGAGCACGGGTTTCGGCGTAGTCGATCACGATGAGAGAACCCTGTGGGTGTTGCAAAAGCGCCCGAAGTTCTTGTGCGACATCGTCAACGGGTTGTAAAAAACCGGCCTGCCAACCATGGTCTGCTTGCAATCTCCGGCAGACTTCGATGAGCAAACGGGTTTTGCCACTGCCTCCCGGGCCGGCCAATAGGCACAATTTAATAGGTTGCTCGCCCGCAAACACCCACTCAATGCGCCGATCTACGAGATCATCTTGTTCATGGTGAAAGGGAACAACCCCACTCGCTGGCAACAGCATAAAGCGGTCCGGCATATCTTCTCGAAGCGCATGAGGCAAATCGATCTGCGGGATCTTAATGAGATCGGAGTCTGCCTGGCCGGATGCGATGTTCATGTTTCCGGACGGGTATGGCAACATGGCCAGAAGTGAGAGAGGTGGCACCCGTGCTAGCTGGGGTCAGCTCCTGATCAAGACCTGAAACGGTCGCTTCGGTTGTTTCAGACTGCATATTTGCATCAATTCCTAGAGATGAGTTTGACGCCGTGCTATTTACGAATAGGCATTTTAAATCATATGTTTCCGCCCGTCCACTGGTATCCTCCGCTGGGATCAGCTCATGATGCGCCTCGGCCCGGCTTCTGGCCCCAAAACCTCTCCAGAGCAAGGGGACGAGGGAGACGCCCAGCGCAACGCTCCTGGCCCAACCGTACCGGCGCCATCGGCGGCGGATCAGCAGTGAGGTTTCGGACCACCGTTTGGGGATTGATTGCTTATCCGTGCATATACGCCCGCAGGAAAAAGAACACCACCACACCCGTCACCGAGACATAGAGCCAGAGGGGCAGCGTGTAGCGCGCCAGTTTCCGGTGCGTCTCAAACCGGCGCCGTGCGGCATAGTACAGCGTGCTGAGAACCAAGGGCAGGATGATGACGGAGAGCACAATGTGGCTGATCAAAATGGCAAAATAGATCGGCCGCACGATACCCTGCCCGGGAAAGGGCGTATCGCCGTGGAAGTGATGATAGATCACATAGCCAATGAAGAACAGTGCTGAGAAGACCACGGCCGCGAGCATGAAACGGATGTGAACCGTGCGATGGCCGCGCCGGATGAACAGCCAGCCGCTGATGAGACAACAGGTGCACAGGGTGTTACAAAGGGCATTGGTAGCCGGAAGTATCTCGACCCAGCCGGCTTCCGTGGGAGAGGCGGCTTTGAGATAAATGAGCCAGATGAGAAAAACGCTGATGCCGGCGCTGAGCAGGAGGATCCAGGGCAGCGGGTGACGCGTGACAGCTCGGGTGGTCATACCTATCTCCAGGAGAATCATTTGCCGGTGTGTATCGTGTCAAGTATAATCATGGCGCAGTGAGTTGTCACAAGTCCCGCAAAACTTGTCTGGATAAGGAGGCAAAGTGGTCCTCCGTCACGCTGCCGATCCCGAGTTTCGTGCGTCATCCACTGTTAGCCCCATCACCGTTCGTCTCACCTATGCCTATCTGCTTTCCGCCACGCTGTGGCTATTGGTGGGCACAGCCTTTGGCTTGATCGCCGCGCTGAAGCTCAATTGGCCCGACATGCTGGCCGTTGCCTGGCTGTCTTTTGGCCGCATCCGCCCGATCCACACCAACACGTTGTTCTGGGGTTGGAGTTCCATGGCGCTGGTGGGCTTGTCGCTCTATGTCGTGTCACGCACCTCGCGCGCGCCGCTCCGGAGCCCGCGTCTGTCGCTCATGGCGCTGGGGTTGTGGCATCTGGCGGTGTTGCTGGGGGTTATTACCCTCGCGGCCGGCGGCACACGCGGGCCGCAGGAGTACCGCGAATGGGTGTGGCCCGTGGCGTGGTTGTTCGGAGCCGGTTTAATCCTCAACGGCATCAATGGCTACCTCACGATGGCGGCGCGCCAGATCGAGGAAATTTATATCTCGAATTGGTATATCCTGGGTGGCTTTATCTGGACGGCGATCCTCTTTACAACCGGCTATCTGAGCTTTTATCAGCGTGGACTGGGCAACACGATTATTCAGGGCTATTACATGCACAACGGCGTGGGCATGTGGTTTACCCAATTGGCCTTAGGTATCACCTACTACGCCTTGCCGCGCCAGCTCAATCGCCCGATTTATTCCTATGCGCTCGGGGTCCTGGGTTTCTGGACCAATATGCTGTTCTACACGGTCATCGGGACGCATCATTTCATCTTTAGCCCGGTGCCGTGGTGGCTGCAAACCACGTCGATTCTCTTCAGCGTCGGCATGATGGTGCCGGTGTGGTCGGGCACTGGGAATTTCTTGCTGACGTTCCGTGGGGCGCCGCGCGCCGTCTCGCGAAGCTACACGTTGCCCTTTCTGCTGACCGGCGTCTTGGGCTATGCCGCGGCGTCGACGCAAGGGACGTTTGAGGCGTTTAAGACGGCCAATATTTACTGGCATTTCACCAACTTCACCGTCGGGCATTCGCACGTGGCGATGTATGGCTTTGTCGCCTTCATCATTTGGGGGGGCGTCTATGCGCTGCTGCCGCGCTTGACCGGACGCGAGCCCCCGCTCGTCGGGGTCGGCATTCATTTCTGGCTGGCGCTGGTCGGCATTGTCATTTATGTCCTGTCGATCACGGTTGCCGGTGTGCTGCAAGGCTTTTCCTGGGTAGCGGAGGAATCGTTCATCCAATCGGTCCAAGCGGCCGCGCCCATGTGGCTGTGGCGTACGATCGGAGGGCTGCTCATGGCGGGTAGCCATGTGGTCTTTGCCGCCAACCTCTGGGCCATGCGACCCGGTCCCGAGCTGGGGGAGGACGTCGCATGAATTTTCATACCGATCATCGCCTGCTGCTCGCCGTTGCCGGCATGAGCTATTTGGTACTGACGCTGCTCATTGCGGTGGTGCCCGCCTTCCAGATACAGACCACGCCACCGCTGCCCGGCGCGCAGAAGCTGAAGCGGGCGGAACGGCGGGGCCGGGCCATCTATCTGAAAGAAGGCTGCGGCTATTGCCATACGCAATTCGTGCGGGATCTCCCGATGGACCGCCCCTATGGACGGCCCTCCGTGGCCGGGGATTATGCCCGCGAGCAGCCCCCCCTGCTCGGCACACAGCGGACCGGACCGGACCTCGCCAATGTGGCGGTGCGGCAATCCAGCGACGTGTGGCACCTGATTCATCTGTACAATCCGCGTGCGGTGGTGGCCCAATCCGTCATGCCGGGGTATCCGTGGTATTTTGACGTGAAGCCCAAAGCCGAGCAGGGTGACGTCACGGTTCCGGTACCCGCTGAATTTGTGCCGCTCAAAGATGGGGTCGTGGTCGCGCGTCAACCGGCGCGGGATTTAGTTAAGTATCTCTTAACGCTGCGCCAGACGGAGCTGACGCCATGACGCGTTCGTTCGGATGGTCCTGCCGCGCGTGCCTGGTGTTCGTGTGCCTCATGAGTCTGGCCAAATCCGTTGCCGCGTGTGCCATCACATGCGCGCTGGCCTTTGCCGCCGGCCCCCGCTCGTTGCTTGAGATCATCATGGTTCTGCCGGTGATCGCGATCGTCGCCTTCGTCTTTTTACAAGCCGTCCGCTATACGCTTCAGCCTGGCGAGCAGACCCCGGATCACATCAAATGGCGGATTTTGCAGGAGGACAACGAACGTCTATGAAGATTCGCATCTTCGTCGACGACGAGCCCGAACCCCGCAGCACACTCGATCCCCCGGCGCCGTTCGAGCTCGACACGACCTCGCTGGCCGACGGGCCGCACGTCCTCCGCGTTCAGGCCGTTGAAGATAATGGCACGACGGGGGTGCACGACATCCCGTTCACAGTGCGCAATGGCCCGGGCATTGCGGTGGTAGGTCTGGCCGAAGATGAGGTCGTGCAGGGCCGTATTCCCCTCCTGGTCAACGCCTATGCCAGCCGAGCTGGTGATGTTTTCGAACCTGCGCGAGCCGAAACGCCGGCGCCCGTGCCGACCTGGGCCTGGATTCTGTGCTTGCTCGTGGCGGCTTGGGGCATGTGGTATGTGGCATCGGAATATCGCGAGCACGCTGCCCAGCTCGTCGCGTCAGCGCCGTCTTCGGCAGAGGTGGCGACGGCCCAGCCCGACCCGGCGGCTGGTGCCGAGCCGCAGTGGAAAGCGTTGGGCACGCAGATCTACGGCAATTACTGCTCCGCCTGTCACCAGCTTACCGGTGCCGGTGTCCCCGGGGTGTTTCCGTCGTTGCAGGGCGACCCGGTGGTCACGGCGGAGGATCCCACCGAGCATGTCCGCATTGTATTGCAGGGCCTGCAGGGCAAAGCAATCAACGGGGTGACCTATGCGTCACCGATGCCGGCGTTTGGCAAGCAGCTCAATGATAAACAAGTGGCGGCGGTGATCAATCACGAACGGACGAGCTGGGGGAACACGGCTCCGACGATCACGTGGGAAAACGTCGCGGTGCAGCGCTAGCCCTACTGGCACATCTTTCAGCATTCACCATACTTATCAAAACTTCTTTCAAGCAGACTTGCTCAAGAAGAACCGATGAGGTCAGGTGAGGCGACCGCGATACGGTAGGAATTGTCGAGCACTATCTGGACTTGACGCCGGCCCAAGTCTATGCCGCCCTCGCTTACTATTATGACCATCAAGACACCCATGAGGCGGCCAAGCGAGTGCCTCGAACGGCGCGTGTGGGCCGCTCACGTGGTGACACATGGATGATCTTCTCGCAACCGACGAATCAGGAAATTGCTTTCCATGAGGCAGGTGTGAAAAGGTTAGTGCAAGCGATGGGGATGACATGTTTCGACCGGGGTGCTTATGGAACCGCCTCAAGTCGTACCGTTTGACCATCAAATGGGAACTCAACCAGATAGACGTCTTCCTCAATCTGCTGGCCACGAGCTAATAAAGACGACATGCGTCCAATAAAACGGACGGTCAACGACCCCCGCAACGTCTCGGGGAGTTCTAAATCGCCATTAAAGCCGGTGTCAATGATGCCCGGCCACATCTGTCCCGCCACAGGCACCATGATCATCGGCACGCCGTCGTCGCTCACTGTTCCGGTCATCACCGGCGAGCGCCCTTGCGGAGATAATAGAGTTGTTCCTCAATAGCATAAGATCAGGTTCCCTAGCCCAGCCCAGATGCCCACCGAATCATCCTCAAA
>CBCXVS010000245.1:0-11620 GCA_965178525.1 uncultured bacterium
GGCGTCTATGAGGGTCTTGAGGACACGCCTAGCCTCGAATGCTAGGAATCGGCGTTGTTTGTTACTGGAAGTTGGGAAGCATAATGCTATTGCTTCGGAGTCGGTGAGGGGATCGCCGTAGGCTTGGGGGTTTTGGTGGTGTACCCAGTGCTTGCCGCGGCGTACCGGATGGCGTGTTTTGCCGGGGTGCCACCAACGGAAGGCGAGGCCGATTAAGGCACGGTAAGGGGCGGCGGCCTTGACGCCCCAGCGGGCTAGGTTGGGGCTGACAATAGGGCCGTCGTGGGCGCCGGGCGGCAGGTCTACGATCAGGCGCACAGTATCGTCAAGGGCGCCGGGGCCACGGGGGATGTTGGACACCAGGACGACGCGCCGCAAGCCCCCTTTCCCGGTGGTGGGGTCTTGCCATGGTATGCGGGCTTGGGGGCTTTCGAGTGCGTTGACGGCGGCCTGTAGGCGGGGCCAGTATTCGGCAGGGCTTGGGCGGCGTATGGGGTAAAGGTTCTGCAGGAGGTTTCTTAGGGGGACTTCCATAACGATGGGCGCGTCAATGCGGCGCGCCTTGAGAGGCGTGGACAGTACGGCTTCAACCCAGAGACGCAATGCCAACGGTGCGCCGCGACCGCGGCGTTCAGCGGAGTCGCCTATACCTAGGTCGTACAGGGCGAGAGGTAGTGCAGGCGTTGGCATGGTGATGGTGTCAACGATGCCTAGGGGTAGTTGATCGTGGCTGTTCTTGGCGTGAAGGGCGGGGGTGAATAGTTTGCCGGCGCGAGTGTCAGCGCGGTCGGCCATGCCTAGCCCGAAGTTCCCCCAGAAAAGAGAGATATCCTATTGATATGATGTGGTTTCTATAGGAGCTGATTTTCCAGTTACTGGGAACACTAAGCCCAACAATTCAAACGCGCGTTGTTGTAAAGGAGAGAGGGCTGTCAGGAGGTAGAAAGGCGGCGTCTCCGGATCACAGAGCAGTCGACAGCGGTTTTGACAACGTGTCGCCAAGGCCGCCAAGAGCGTCTCAAAGCTCTGAATCGGCAACCCTTCAAGCGTCACACGGTGCCATTTTTTCTGCTGGACCGAGGCCGACGGCCTCGCCGGGGCCACCGGATCGCGATGCGAACGGCTCTCAGCAAGGCGTTCATCGTCAAACAACAACGGGGCTAAGGCCCGTCGCATATGCCATTCCACATAATAAGCTAGCAGGCACAAGAAGATATGGGCGCGCACCCGCTTATCGATGCGATGACGAATCGGACGCACCCGGATATCAAGCCCTTTAAGGGTGCGAAAGACGCGCTCGACCTGAGCTAAGTCCTTATAACCACGCACCGCATCCGCCGCCGACAGACGGTCCTCAGGCTCACTCGTTCGAACCACATAGATGCCATCGAGGTCACTCTCGCGCTCAATCGAATCGGCACGACACTCATAGCGAAATCCCGTCTCATCAATGGTCACCCGGAAATGTTTGCCCATCTTGTAGTGGTGCAGCACCTTACCGACTTTTTGCCCGATCTGACCTGGGCTGAAGGGCGTTTTGGTACGCCGAGCGACCTCTTTAGCGATCCTGTCCAGGTCCGCTTCGGTGCACTCCAGCAACTCGTGACGCTTGCGTTTTCGCTCCGCTGCCAGCTCGGTGTTGAAACACGCCATGAGTCGCTCATCCGGGAATTGCTCTGAAGTCATCTGCGCCAGATAAGGTGGCTCAAAGAGTGCTGGGGGAAAGCCATTTGAATCGGCCAGCTTGCGGATCGCCTCAAAGCGTAAGGCTGAAATCCAGCCCAGGCCGGGGTACTTCTTGAGGGTGGTGATCTGAGTCTGAGTCAGCGTCCCACGATCGCCCACGAGCACCACATGCTGCAAGCCAAAGCGCTTTCGCAGTTTATCGACTTGCTTGGGCACCGTCGTGGGGTCAGCCGTATGGCCTAGATACACCTCCAGGGCAATGGGACAACCTTCGGCATCGGTCATCACCCCATAGACAATGCTGGTTTTACCGCGCTTTTGATCCCGGTTGTGGCCGAAGCAAGCCAGCGAGCAGGTATGGCCTTCATAGTAGCTGCTGGAGACGTCGTAAAGGACGCGATCCCCGGGTGAGAGGTGACGCTTGGCCAGCTTTGTTTCGATGCGCGATTGTTGTGCCAAAAGCCAATCCATGGCATGGTATAAGTCGTCTTCGTTGGCCTCATGAACCCCGAGTTGCTCGGCTAACGTGGTGGTGTGCCAAAGCCGTGTGGTGCCGAGTTTAGAACTGTGATGGAGCAGCTGTTCAGCGACCATCGCCATGACAAGACGGCGTTTGGTGCTCGCTTTGGCGGCAATGAGCGTGTCAAAGCCAATACGGCGCATGGTGCCCAAAACGGCTTCGACGGCGCCATGAGGCAGAGACTGATCGATACGGAACAAGGTGTTAGGCGGGGCCAAGGGCTCGTCCTGGAGTAATCGTCTGAAGGTCTCGACCTTATGCTTGGGCCAATGGGTGAGATTGGCCAAGGTGCGCTTGATGACCTGGTTGCCCTGCCGGGTACCTTGTCGCAACAAAATGGTCGGTCGCGAGTTTCGATTGGGTACGGTTTCGATATAGATGGGAACATATTATCAGCATATTCCATGCTATGTCAAGAGAAGAAAGTGCATTTACATGGGAAGAAATGGAATTCCTTTCCCGCCTCTATAACATTGAAAAATAAAAGCTTATATCCCAATTTTGTCCTGATTTCGAGGGGAACTTCGGTCTAATCAATTCCATCACAAAGGAAGCTTGCAAAGCCGGATGGCTCCACGATGCGTGTCGGATGCCGACCTCGGTCAACGCCGCTTGAGCAGCCCAAAACATCGCATAATAAGCCCGACTTATCGCCGAGGCATAGAGCATTCTCTCCAGACAAACTTGTGTCGCTTCTAAGGCTTCTCTCGCTTAATCAAGCGGCATAAACGGCAGGGCTCCTGCTTGTAGCATCGCTCTTTGCGAGCCGTCTCAACCGTCTCTACACAACGTAACAGATCGTATCATCTCACGCCCGGAATCCAAAGACATTGAGCGCATAGCGAGAAAGAAAATTTCGCGGCCTGGCGGGCGGAGGGCCACGCGGCTTGGGCGGCTGCGCATCGCTTTTGGCCGCATGGCCCTCCGCCCGCCAGGCCGGAAAAGCGGCAAAGGGTAAAAGGGTAACAGGGCTAAGGGTTACAAGTCCTCAGCACACGAAAGCCGAGGTCGTGGTAGCGGTGGCCGGGAGGCCAGAGGTAGCGGTGCGGTTCGCCGACCGACAACCCCCGGCGCTCGAGTGCCAGCTGCCACCACGGTAGACGCGGGACGAGCCTGAAGAGGGTCCTGTGGGATCTGCAGTAGGTGCTGCAGTTGAGTCTGCAGCTGCTTCTGCAGGGTAGTCGTTATACCAGTCCTGCACCCATTCCCAGACATTGCCATGTATATCATACAAGCCCCAGTCATTCGGCTTCCGCTGTCCGACGGGATGCGTCGTGCCTCCGGAGTTGGCGCCATACCACGCGTATTCGCTCAACTGCTCGGGATCGTTCCCAAAACAGTAGGCGGTAGTCGAGCCAGCTCGGGCGGCATATTCCCACTCCGCTTCCGTCGGCAAGCGATAAGTCACACCGGGGTCGCGGTCGCGCAATTTGGCAATAAATGCCTGTACCTCTTCCCACGAAACCGACTCCACAGGCCGATTGGCATCACCCGTGAAATGACTGGGATTGTTTCCCATTACCGTTTCCCACTGTGCCTGCGTCACCGGATGGATGCCCAAATCAAATGGCTGGCTAATCCGGACGGAGTGCACCGGACGTTCATCATCGTCGCCCTCGGCCGAACCCATGTGAAAGTCACCGGCAGGAATCCGCACAAACGCCATGCCAATGCGATTGGTCATCGGCGTGCCCGGCTCTGGCGGAGAGGGCGCTGGCTCCTCTTCAACCTCCGGCACTTCCGGCTCGCTTGCTAACGGCGGATCGAGAATCGCCACAAGATCGGCATGCAACCGCTGAAAATCAGGCGAGATATCGCTCCCATCCCACGCCTGCAGCCTTGCCCCCTGAATACGCCGAAAACCGCGAGGGGCTTGGATATCGTCCAAAAAGACGGGAAACAAGTGCTTGTGTTGCAAGCCGTCTTCGGCCTCTTCCAATACCCAATTCTGACGCACCGACGTCGAGGTCCATACGACAACGACACAACGGGATTGTTCCAGGGCTTCGTCAATGACATCACTCCACGTCCGTCCGGCAGGGATGTTCCGGTCCCACCACACGCTCCAGCCTTGCCGATCAAGGGCCTCGATGAGAGGCCGAACGCGTTCTCGGTCTTCGCTGGCATAGCTCAGAAATATGTCATACGTCTCGTCCATGCTGGGCTCCAAGAGGGACAGAATGGGCAAATGAGCAAGCAACGATATGTACAGTAGCTCCCCCCACGGCGGCCGTCGAACCCGGGGGCCTACCAAACGCCGTGGGGTGGGGCTGTTTGTCCGGCCACTGCCGGCGCAGGATGATGACCTGAACATGGCCGGACGCACGCGGGCGGGGTCCATGAACCCAACCCTCTGGCAATCGCCATGTGCTCAGCACACGAAAGCCGAGGTTGTGGTTGCGGTTGCCGGGATGCCAGTTGTTGCGGTTCGCCGACCGACAATTCCTGGCGTTCGAGTTCCAGCTGCCACCACGGTTGACGCGGTTCGTGCCTGATACGGTCAGCATCCGAAATGAAGCTCTCCGCTCTCAGTTGTTAAAAAGCGTAGGGTGCACGCCGTGCATCCTTTCCGTCGACCGGCGCGGCGGTAAAAAACTGCCGCCGCGCCGATAGGGTGTTCGCATGCCGGACATGGCCGAGCATGCAGGTGACGGTTCGGGCCAACGTTTCCTCATCGATCAGGCCGTGCCGGTACTGCGCTTCGCGCTTGCGCACGGCGCGGCGGAAGCGGACCCAATTTGGCCGCTGCAGTTTGATCAGGCCCGGGAAGATGCGAAACCCCAGAAATGGCACGCCTTGGGTGACCGGCATGATTCGGCTCGCGGTGTCCTTGAGGTCGAGCCATAGGGTTTCCCGGACAAACGCCCGGATCGTCGCCAAGGTTTCGTGCAAGACCGATTTCTCCGCTGAAAAAACCAGGCAATCATCCATATAGCGGATGTAGCCTTTGATTTGCAAGCGCTCCTTCAGAAAATGATCGAGTTCGCCTAGGTATAGATTGGCGAAATATTGACTGGTCAGATTGCCGATAGGCAGTCCTTTGCTTGGCACGCCACCTGGGATCGGATGCTCGATGATGTGGTCCAAGAGGGACAGAAGCGCCTTGTCCTTGAGCTTGCGGCGCAAGAGCGCTTTCAAGGTCGCATGATCGATGCTGGGAAAATACGCCCGGATGTCACAGGTGAGCGCATAGGGCAGGCGGCGTGCAAAGACCTGGGCGCGCTTGACCGCGGCATGCGTGCCTTTGCCACGGCGGCAGGCGTAGGTATCGGCAATCAAACTGCGCTCGATGATCGGATCGAGCACGTGACAGATGGCATGCTGTACCACTCGGTCGCGGAAATCCGCGGCACAGATTTGGCGCTGTTTCGGTTCGTAGATCGTGAATGTGCGGTAGGGGCGCATGCGGTAGGTACCTGTGCGGAGTTCTTCCTGTAAGCGTAGAATTTCCGGCTCCAGATAAAAGGCAAAGTGGGCCACGCGGAGGCGATGCCGCTTGCCTCGCATGGCTTTGTTCGCCGCCAGTAGCAGGGTGTCAAATGCCGTGATGCGCTCGAACACATGCCCATACCGTTTCATCGTGTCCCTTGTGCTTTGTGCCAGCCGCCGAGCATTTTTCCAACCTCATTGATCGTGCGCATGGCGTACTCATACCTGGTATGCGGCAAATACCCCAGTTTGCGACAGAGGCGCAGGAGCACACGGAGCTTTTCCAGGCGCAAATTGGCCCACGCCAGGATGGGGCGCTTGTCGCGGCGATAGCGGGCTTCCACCACATCCTCGACAACATCGAGGGCAAGATTATCAATCCGGTTGGCAAAGGTAAAGCGGGCTTTGTGCGGAAATTTTTCGGTGATTGGCAACAACCATTCGAGGAACGCCATCCACTGCACAAACACCGGCAGGTCGTCATGATTGCGGGTCGTCATGGGCTGTCTCATCTGCTGGCGCAAGGGCGCCATTGCGTGGCGTTGCGCCGGGACTTCCGGCCACGATGGCCAGGATGGCCTTGCCGTATTTCTCAATCTTTCTCTGGCCGAAGCGATCGATGTGACCGAGTTGCGACAGACTCCGAGGGCGCGCGCTGACAATCTGTGCCAATTGGCGGTTGGTCCCAATGATGTAGGGTGGCACGCCCTCCTGTTGGCTCCGTTCGAGACGCCAATCGCGCAACGCATTGAACAGGGGCAGGTTCTCATCTGATAATAAGTTGCGCCATGACGTATCATTGCTGCCGCGCTCCGTAGCCGATCGCATGGGAACTGCCGGCTGACGCAACTGATAGGTGACGACGATGGCAATATACGGCGCCTCGTGGGCGATAAAAAAATGCTCGCGGATGGCGTGTACCTCCTTGTCTTTGAGGAAATCCCGCAGGGGCGCATCATCAAAGCCCCCTATCAGCGGATCGAATCGCAACGTGATGACGCGTGCCAGCATGGTATCCTTTCTGCTGCCGCGGCCTGGGGCGGCGCCCCTGGGCGCGGCGGCCTGGCGGGCTCCGGGTCACGCGGCCGTGGCGGCTGCGCATCGCTTTCAGCCGCGTGACCCGGAGCCCGCCAGGCATTCAGAACCCCAAAGGGTAAAAGGGTAAAAAGGCTAAGGGTTACTCAATGATCCTCAGCACACGAAAGCCGAGGCTGTGGTAGCGGCTGCCGGGATGCCAGTAGTAGCGGTGCGCCGACCGACAACCCCTGGCGTACGAGTCCCAGCTGCCACCACGGTAGACGCGGTGCGTGCCTGATGAGGGTCCTGTGGGATCTGCAGTAGACCCTGCAGTGTATTCTCCATACCGGTCCCGCACCCACTCCCAAACATTGCCGTGCATATCATGCAAATCCCAAGGATTCGGCTTCCGCTTCCCGACCGGATGGGTTTTTCCCTCGGCATTGCCGCTATACCAGGCGTACTCATCCAACCGACTGCTTTCATCTCCAAAGCTATACGCGGTCTTTGTCTCCGCACGAGCCGCGTACTCCCACTCCGCCTCCGTAGGCAAACGGTATGTATATCCCTCTTTGTTGTCGTTCAGCTGTGTGATGAACGCCTGCACGTCTTCCCAAGATACCGATTCCACAGGCAACTCATCGCTGCCCTCGAAGTGACTGGGACTGGGATTCTTGTGCATGACGGCTTTCCACTGGCCTTGCGTCACCTCGTATTTCCCCAGATAAAACGGTCGGCTGATGCGTACTGTGTGTACAGGTTGCTCATCGTTGTCCGCCTCGCCATCTGTTGACCCCATCCGGAAGGTCCCGGCCGGAATTCGTACAAATTCCATACCGATAGCGTTCTGGAACGTCGCCTCCTCTAACGGTGGTTTGTAGAAGACAAGAACAACGAGAGCAACCACTAAACAAACCCCGATCCCCACACCCCATGCGAGACGCTTCCCTCTAGCTGTGGTGCTAACATCCGATAGTTGCTTCACTGCGTCCTGCTCAGGCACAGACGTCTGGCGGTCATCCGCCTCCATGTCCTTCGGCAGCTCGGGGCGTGACTCATCTGTCATCACATCCTGTGGCGACGCCTCCTCACGATGCGCCTCCTGCAGCTCCGACTCATCCGGTCCTTGGGCTTCGTCAGGGGTCACAGACACCGATTCCCTTGGCTGCGGGGGACCGATAAGACCCGTCACGGCCTGCACCATCCTCTCGAATTCGGGGTCGGTTTCGGCGCCGCGCCAATGCGCCAACTGTGCCGCTTGAATGCGGCGAAATTCCAGAGGGATGCTCACCCCGTCATCTATGAGAGCGGGGACAAGAATACCATGCTCGTTCCCCTCTCCGACCTCGGTTTCAACCCAGGGCGACCCCACCAACGCCTCAGACCAAACCACAATGACACAACGCGCTGCCTCCAGGGCCTCTTGAATAACTTGCGCATATCGCCGCCCCAGCGGGATGGTGCGATCCCACCACACGGACCAGCCGTGGCGCTCTAGCGCCTCTACAAGGGGCAAGACGCGCTCCAGGTCTTCATGCGCATAGCTCAGGAATATGTCAGACATGGCTTGCCGTCCCAGGCATAGGAACTCACGATGATACATTTGCGGATCATCATCTCACATGTTATGCACGAGCTGTTATAGCATAGGAGGCATAGGGACGGAAGGATTTGTGTTTTGCAAAAAAGTCTTACATCCTTTCCGGAGGATCGGCGATTTTCACATTCACCGACGGCGAGGATGGCGCTGACGAGGTCGAGAGCTTGCTCGATACAGCTCAAGCCCAGACTTGCTGTCTTGACGTGTGCTCGATCAGCTTGAATGCCTTCAGATCACCCTACATCTTGAGAAGCAAATGAGGGTGTCCACGCGTTCCAACAGCCCCCCCTCAAGTCGTCACCCTTTTCCCCTCAGTCCTCAGTCCTGACTTGAGTTCCACCTCCCAACCCGGCATACTTGCGCTATCACCACCGTCATCCACCGCCTTTGACCTTGCATGGAGGGACCATGGTCAGCACCAAGCCGCCGAGTGGCATGCGGGATTATCTCCCGGATACCGTGACGAAGCGCCGCTACGTCATCGGGAAAATCGAAAACGTGTTCCAACGCTACGGGTTTCTGCCGCTGGAAACCCCGACGATGGAAAACCTCTCGACTCTGCTGGGCAAGTACGGGGAAGAGGGCGATCAATTGCTCTATCGCGTTCTGCATCGCGGCGAGCGGCTGGCCCGGACCCTGACGCAAGACCAGGTCGACATGGCCGACTTGGCCGAACTCGGCTTGCGCTATGACTTGACCGTGCCGCTGGCGCGTGTGGTGGCGCAGTATGGCAACAGCCTGCCCCGCATCTTCAAGCGCTATCAGATCCAGCCCGTGTGGCGGGCGGACCGGCCGGCGAAGGGGCGGTTTCGGGAATTCTATCAGTGCGATGTAGATGTGACGGGCACCACGTCGCTCCTGGCGGAAGCGGAAGTGATCGGCGCGATCAGTGACGTGCTGAGCGATCTGGGGTTTCACCATGTCTCGATCGCGTTGAACCATCGTGTCATCTTGCACAGCATGATCGACGTGGCCGGGATCGACGCGGAGCTGGAAGGGACAGCCTTGGTGGCGATTGACAAGCTGGACAAAATCGGTCCGGACGGCGTGCGGGAAGAACTGATGCAACGGGGCATCACCGCTAGTGCAGCTGAGCAGTTGCTGGCGATGACCACGGCGGCCCCGGAGCAGAGCAACGCCGAGCGCCTTCAGATCCTGCGCAATCTGTTGCCTCTGCAACAGGCTCAGGAGGCGCTGAGCGATATCGATACGCTGCTCGACATGACCGCCGATACGGTCGCCGGATCGCGCATCCGGCTGACGCCAGCCTTGGCTCGTGGGCTGAGTTACTACACGGGACCGATCTTCGAGGTCGTCTCCGAGGACTTCAGCGGCTCATTGGGTGGCGGCGGGCGCTACGATAATCTGGTCGGCATGTTCAGTAGCAAGCAGGTGCCGGCGGTGGGAGTTTCATTAGGGCTTGAGCGCATCTTGCTCCTGATGGAAGAATTCGGCATGTTTCCGGAACTGCAGATGGCAGCACAGGTGATGCTCTGCACCCTGCCGGACACGCCGTTGGCGCCGGTGGTGGGCCTAGCGCATCGTTTGCGCCAGGCGGGAATTACGGTAGAAGTCTATCCGGAACAGACACGCTTGGGGCGGCAACTCTCGACGGCGGATGCGTTGCACATTCCGTATGCCCTCATCGTCGGGCCGGAGGAGCTGACGCAGCAAACGTATGGGCTGAAACATCTGGCAACCGGGGACCAACAGACACTCGATGAAGCCAGCCTAGTTGAGGCGTTGCGATAACCTGGGAAAGAGCGCTCCTACACGTTTTCCAAGCTAATAGCTAATAGCTTTTTATGCCCTTTTCCGATACCAATGCCAGGCGAACCCAACGGCGAGGACAACCAAGAGCAGATTTTGCCCAACCCATACATAGACGATCGAATCGGGCGACCATACCGATGCCAGAGCGGTTTGCACGTTCACACCCGAGTGCAAGGCACGGGTCAGCGGCTGCGGGTTGCCAAAGAGCGTCCCGACCCCTTCGAGACGGGTGCGCTGCCTTAATACCTGATCGAGCTGCTGCGCCAAACGTGTTTCCAACCCCTGTATGGCGTTTTGCAGTTCGTGCGCACTGACGAACGTGAGCGCCGTGTCGCTCGATGCCTCAGGTGTCAACGTCGGCAGGGCCAAGCGCTGCGCCAGCCGCTCTTCAAAACCTTGCAGCACGGATTCCAGGTTTGCCACGCTGACTTGTGGAGGTTGTAAATCGCTGGGCCAAACCGCGGCTTGCGATGGCACGGTCTCGTGCACATCGGCCAGAGCCTCCTCGGTCAGGGTTTCCGCCGGCGCTGCGTCGGGTGTGGTGTCGTCTTGCCGAGCGATCTGCTCCCGTTCCGGATGACGCCAGATGTCCCATTGGTTTGCGATCATTTGTTGGGCTTGAGCCCGCGGCAGGGTGTCAAGCTCTGGCTCGATATTCGCTGGCATGTGTAGATACATGCCGGACTGCAGACCATGCAGGTTGCCTCGAATAAAATGCGATTGATTCTGCCGCCAGATGAGCACCGTCATCTGCCAGACGTGCGCTTTTGGCACGTCGAGACGCTTCATAATCTTGTACAGGGATTCACCTGGAAGCACCGGTCCGTAGGTTTCCGGTAGACGCGCCATCCAATCCGACGGCTTTGTATCAGTTGCCGCGGTCGCCTGAGGCGGGCTTTCGGGCTTTCGAGTAGGCGTAGCCGCTAGCGGCGAAGGCGTGGGGGGAGCCGGCAACATAATCGGATAGCGCCGCACAAGGGTAATCTGACCGACCCGGACCAACACGACGAGGTCAAAAGCCGAGGCGGTGATCGCCTCTTTCGAGGCGATACGAATGAGGTCCGGTGGCCCCATAATGACGGTAGGCCACAGATCATCGAGCACGGGCGCTCGTGGTAGGCTTTCCGCCTCATAGTCCTGCTCATCCCCGATGACCACAACAAATCCCTCGTTGCGTTCGTGCGGCTTCATGGCTAACGGCACCTCGGCGACAAACGGGGCGCCGAGGTAACTGTGCACCTCGATATCTCCAACTGAAAAGGCATGCCCAAGACCGCTCGGGCCGAGGCTTAACGCGAGTGCTACGGCAAGTAATAGCTTTCGTCTCATGGTGCGTGGCTCCTTGGTGATTAGCTCTCAGCTCTCAGTTGGGAGAGAGGGCACGCGGTGTACCATTCTATCTGCTTCTTGGCTGACGGCTTTCCACACAAAATGAATCCATAAACCGACACCAGAAATTATTCCACACGCAGTGGCAATCCCGCGAATAATGTTCTTGACACAGTCATCAGGTATATCTAGGCCGAAGTTCCTCCCGTGATTCGGCGACAACTTGTCGAAATAAAAACTCAAAAGCCTGAAACGAATTGACCTTT
>CBCXVS010000246.1:0-10489 GCA_965178525.1 uncultured bacterium
GTGGCGCGGGGAGCCCGATAATGATTTATAGCGTCAGGTAGCGCCTGGGAAACGTCGATGCCAGCGCTGGCCACACCTGACCGCACGATCAGGTCTCCCTCTCTGCCTGGCGTCGCCGTATAACGCGGCTGCGCCAGGCAAATACGCTGCAACAAAACAATCGGTTCCAGGGTCCGGACGGTTTCTCTCCGTCTCCCATCGCTCAACATTTCCGACCTCGACGTCACCTGCTACGAGTGGGTGGATACCTTATGGACGGCGACACCTACATTCTTCTCGACATCATGCCGCATCCGAAATAACGCCGGCCGGAGCCCTTCACATCGGCCAAACCGAATGTATCTCCATGGTTGTGAGCGGCTGAATTGACAAGCAACAAGCTGCATGATACTTCTACCTCGCAGGTATGACCTCAGAAGAAGGGGGAGAGACGATGCTGACAGGGAGTAGAAGTGGATGGTATTGGCGCCGCTATGGCAGAGGCGGGGCGTTGCTTGGAACAGGCCTACTCTGCATGTGGCCCGGTATCGTACGAGCAGAGGATGCCGCGAAAATAAGTGCGGGTGATACCGCTTGGGTTCTCACCTCATCAGCCCTGGTGTTGATGATGATTGTGCCTGGTTTAGCCCTGTTCTATGGCGGCTTGGTCCGCCGCAAGAACGTCCTTGGGACGTTGATGCACAGTTTTATTTTGCTCGCGCTGATCAGCGTACAGTGGGTCTTGTGGGGCTACACCATTGCCTTTGGTCCGGACATTGGCAAGCTCTTCGGCAGCTTGAGTTGGTTCGGCCTCGCCGGCGTGGGGCAGGAACCCGGTCCCTACTCCGACACCATTCCGCATCTGGCTTTTATGACGTTTCAGGGCATGTTTGCGGCCATTACGCCGGCCCTCATTACCGGGGCGTTTGCGGAGCGCATGAAATTCAAGGCGTTTCTCGCCTTCGGATTGCTCTGGGCCTCCTTCGTCTATGATCCGCTGGCCCACTGGGTCTGGGGCGGTGGCTGGATCGGCGCTATTGGCGCGTTGGATTTTGCCGGTGGCACGGTGGTGCATATCAGTTCGGGGGTGTCGGCCCTGGTCTGTGCGCTGGTCCTGGGTAGACGCCGTGGCTGGCCCACCGAGTATATGGCGCCGCACAACCTGCCTTTCACGGTGGTGGGGGCGGCGTTATTATGGGTGGGTTGGTTCGGTTTTAACGCCGGTAGCGCGCTGGCGGCCAATGGGGTGGCGGCCAATGCCTTTGTCACCACTAACACGGCGGCGGCAGCGGCAGCCCTGACCTGGATGTTGGTGGAATGGCGGCATCGCGATAAGCCGACCGTGCTCGGCGTGGCGACCGGCGCCGTGGCCGGTTTGGTGGCGATTACGCCGGGCGCCGGTTTTGTGGGGCCGGTATCGTCTCTCATTATCGGCGCCGTGGCCGGCATTGTATGCTATTATGCGGTGGTGGCCAAAGTTCGATTGGGCTATGATGACTCCCTCGATGTGGTGGGGGTGCACGGCGTCGGGGGCACGTGGGGGGCGTTGGCCACCGGGTTGTTCGCGTCCGCGGCGGTCGGCGGGACGGACGGATTGTTCTTTGGCAATCCGGCGCAACTGTGGCTGCAGATTCTCTCCGTGCTCGGGACGATTGTCCACGCTGGCGTTCTGACCTGGATTATCCTCAAAATTCTGGATGCCGCCATCGGTTTACGGATATCGGATGAGGACGAACAGATGGGGCTCGACTTGAGTCAGCACAATGAAGCGGGTTATACCCTGTAATGCGATAGGGGCCATGTGGTGAAACGACTTGCCGACAAAGTGGCGATTGTGACGGGAGCTGGGCGTGGCATGGGGCAGGCGATCTCGCTACGCCTGGCACAGGAAGGGGCGCATGTCGTCGCCGCCGAGATCGATGCGGCGGCGGCCCATGAGACGGCGGCGGCGGTCGAAGCCCTGGGGACGCGAAGCTTGCCTGTACCCGCCGACCTGGGCGCCGTGGAGGATATTGAAACGCTGGTGACACGGGCCGTGGAGACGTTTGGGCGCGTCGATATCCTGGTGAATAATGCCGGCGTGACGCGGGCGATCGACCTGTTCGATATCACCCCGGACGACTGGGATTGGATGCACCGCGTCAATGCGAAGGGCGTCTTTTTTTGTCTGCAGCGGGTGGCGCGGGAGATGGTCAAACAGGAGTCCGGCAAAATTGTCAACATTGCGTCGATTGCCGGCAAGGGCTATCGTTATACGTCAAATATCGCCTATGCGGCGAGCAAAGGGGCGGTCGTCATTATGACGCAGGTGGCGGCGCAGCAGCTTGCCCGTCACAATATCAATGTCAATGCCATCTGTCCCGGGGGAACGCAAACGGAGATGCTGCGCGGCATTCAGCGCGATCGTTCGGCACAGCGTGGCGTGTCGATCGAGGAGTTGGAACGGCGTGGCGCCGAATCGATTCCGTTGTAGCGCGCCAATACACCTGAGGACATAGCTGCCATGGCGGCGTTTTTGGCTTCGGAAGATGCACGCAATATTATCGGTCAGGCCATTAACGTCGACGGGGGATTGGTCGTGCATTAAAAATGGAAGGCCCACTACCATATTGGAATTCCGGTCTGCCTACGTTACAATAAGACACTTTGGGCTCGATAGGAGCAAGGCTATGTCGCGTAAGGAAGCAAAAGGGAGTGACAGATGTTAACGATTACGGAGACTGCCAAGCAGAAAATCTTGTCGGTTATGGAATCCCAGGGGCGCGCGGAGGATGGCTTGCGCCTGGCCATCGTCGGCCGCCGGTCGTCGAGTTTTCAATATTCCCTTGGGTTGGTGGAATCGAGACAGGAAGCGGATGATGATGTCGTCTTCGACGCCGGGGCATTCAAGATTTTCATGGATGCCAACAGCGTGGAGAATCTCGAAGGCGTGACCATCGATTATGTTGAAGATATTCAGGGCAGCGGGTTCAAGATTGACAATCCGAATCCGATCTGGACGGATCCGCAGCACATCGCCGTGCAAGAACTCTTCGACACGCGCATCAATCCGAATCTCGCCTCGCATGGCGGGCACGTGGAACTGCTCGACATTCAAGACCACACGGTCTATGTGCGTCTGGGCGGCGGCTGCCAGGGCTGTGGCATGGTGGACGTGACGCTGCGGCATGGGATCGAGGCGCTGCTCAAGGACGAATTCCCGGACATTGAGAGTGTGGTCGATACCACAGATCATGCGCAGGGTACCAATCCGTATTATCAGCCAGCGAAGGGCTAACTCATCACGGTGACCCAACAGATGCCTCGCCTTTTGCTCCTCATGCCAACTCGGACCTACCGGGCGCACGATTTTCTAGAAGCGGCCGGTAGGTTGGGGGTGAATGTCACGGTGGGCTCGGAGCGCAAGCAAGCGCTTGCCGATCTGACGCCGGGCAACACCCTTGCGCTCGATTTCCGGCATGTGCGGGATGCAACCGAAGCGATTGTGGCCTTTGCCAAGGACTACCCGCTCGATGCCGTCATTGCGGTAGATGATGACACAGCAGTGCTCGGCGCCATGGCGGCGGAGGCCTTGTCGCTACCGCATAATGCCGTGGCAGCGGTGCGGGCCACGCGGAATAAACATCGCTTGCGCATGCTACTGGCCCAGGCTGGCCTGATGTCCCCGCCGTTTGCGCTCTTCTCGATTGATGAGGAGCCCGTCCAGGCGGCTCGGCATGTGCCCTTTCCGTGTGTAGTCAAACCTCTCTGTCTGTCTGCCAGCCGCGGCATCATGCGAGCTGACAACGTGTCGCAATTCGTGTCCGCCTTTCACCGCCTTGGCGCTCTCCTCCGCACCCCGGACGTGGTCGAGCGGGGTGGCGATCTGGCTCGGCAAATCCTCGTCGAAGGGTTTATTCCGGGAATTGAAGTGGCTTTGGAGGGATTACTCGTCCAAGGCGACCTCACGGTCCTGGCATTATTTGACAAGCCTGATCCCCTCGATGGCCCGTTCTTCGAGGAGACCCTCTACATCACCCCCTCGCGCCTGCCGGCCTCGGTGCAGCAAGATATTGCGGTATGCACCGCCCAGGCGGCGCGCGCGCTCGGCCTGCAGGAAGGTCCGGTGCATGCCGAACTCCGGGTGAACGATTACGGCGCCTGGCTCATCGAGATTGCGGCCCGCTCCATCGGCGGCCTGTGCTCTCGCACCCTGCGTTTTGGCACCGGGGTGTCGCTGGAGGAATTGATCTTACTGCACGCTATGGGTGCTGACATTGGCGCTTATCAGCGCGAGACGCACGCCACTGGCGTCATGATGCTCCCGATTCCCTACGGCGGTATTTTGCGCAGTGTGAGTGGACAGGACGAGGCGCAACGCGTGGTGGGCATTGAAGAACTCGACATCACCCTTCCGCTTGGCCAAGAGGTCACGCCCCTGCCGGAAGGCGCGCAATATCTCGGTTTTCTCTTCGCGAGGGCTGACACTCCGGAGCGTGTCGAAGCGGCTCTGCGCGAGGCGCATCGATGTCTGACGTTTGTCATCGAGCCGCAAGCGTAGGAGCTGCAAGGTGAACTGGCAAGACCTGTCCAGTGATTCACATTATGACACCGCGGTGGCGATCAAAGCGGCCCTCCAGGCGGGTGATCTGCAGGAGGCCACGATGGGCATTGAGGAGTTGATTGACGCCTTGTCACGATCAGAACGCCGCGCCTTAGAAAGTCACCTGATTCGTCTCATGCAGCACGTCATCAAATGGAAGGTGCAACCGGAGCGGCGCTCACCAAGCTGGATTGCGACCATTCGCGAAGCCCGCCGGCGCATCGCACAGTTACAGCGGCGCATGCCTAGCCTCACCGATGAGGTGATTCGCCATCTCTGGGAGGACTGTTACCTCAATGCGATTGACGAGGCCATCAAGGACATGAACCGGGAAATTACCGCTCCGCCTCTCACTTGGGAAGACGTTTTTGAAGACCGCTACCGTCTGACACAGGACTGAGAGCGGCGTCATGTTCTCTTTCAGGAGACGATTTCCAAGAGCTTTTCCGTCAATGGTTAGGCAGGAGAACTATATTTGTACAGTGTCTCCGGAGCAATGTCTGCCCCATTCGGCCACGAAATGGACCATCCATCTACAAAAAATTTCTGAAAATATGCTTTGTCTTTTAGAGGCTGGAATATTTCTCCATGTAACCATTGCTCACAATCAGCTATCTTTTTTTCGCCGTTATCGAATTCAATCTTGATTTTATAATCATCCATATACATGGCGTCTACAACAACAGGTAAATAACTCATAACATCTTTTCCTATCTCAGAGGTGCGATCCTTGTCAACGTTTTCCCTTCACGACTATTATTCTAATTCTCTTCAAGATCCTCACGATGTTGTGACGCCCACTCTTTGATGAGTCTCTGGGCTGTTTTGGACCTGAAATTCCCTTGTTGCAAGTTGCCATCAAAGTCAAAAGTTCCTCTTTGCCCTTGGTACTCCGCATGGAAATGTGGAGGAGGATGATCGTTATAGAACATCCGTATGATGATACCAAAAAACACTGAGAGGTATGGCATATAATGCACCCACTGCAACCGGAAGGTCGAGGGGCTTGCAGCCCTCTCGATCCACGATGAGATGACACCTATGTGCGGGCCGTTTGCACGCACATGGGTCAGGCCAGCAGTACTCTCACACCGTCGGCTTGATATTCGGATTCAGCCGGAAGAAATTCGTTGGGTCGTACTTCTGCTTCACCTGCACCAGCCGTTCGTAGTTGTTACCATAAGCGGCCCGTACCCGCTCAGGCTCATCGGCGCCCAAATGGTTGACATAGACGCCGCCAGTGGCGTGGGGCTCCATCGTATCCCAGCACTCGCGCACCCATTTGATATGTTGCTCGCCTTCCGCCGGATCGAGCCACTGACCGATCATATCGAGATTCCATAGCTCATCACGGAGACCGAAAGCCGTCGCGTCAGGACTGACGCGACTGGCAGCGCCGTGGACCAGGTAGAGCAAGATCATCGACATCGGCGAGGCCATCTGCGAGGCGTATTCAACGGCGATGTCGAGGACGTCGTCGCTGGGATTTTTCAGAAAGCTGGACTTCCAGTAGCGCTCGATGCCGTGTGGGAAAGCCTCCGGATCGAGCATGCTTTGCACGTCGACGTAGGACCTCGGACCGATGTCGTCGGCAAGGGGGGTGCCCAGGTTGCGGAGCTTGGCAAGGACCTTTTCACCCTCTGCAAGCGGGCCGTTGTAGCACACGGGAATAGCAATGACCGGATCGCCCTCAGGCGAAAACATCAGGCCGGAAACGCTGACCACCTCGTCCGGGGCGGATTGGGAAAAATCCCGGTGATGGCGCAGGACATCTCGGGCTTGCGAGCGGGGATAAATCACCATGCCAGCAAGTAATTGGCCAACGGGATGCAGTTGGTACTCGAAGGAGGTCACGACGCCAAAATTCCCGCCGCCGCCGCGCAAGGCCCAGAGCAGGTCGGGATGTTCGGTCTCACTGGCCGTGATGCAGTCGCCGTCGGCCGTCACGACATCAGCCGATACCAAGTTGTCGCAGGCCAGGCCGTATTTGCCCATGAGCCAACCGATGCCGCCTCCCAGCGTAAGGCCGGCAATACCCGTGTCGTTGACCGTACCACCTGTGGTCGCCAGCCCGTATACCTGCGTCTCACGGTCGAGTTCGCCCCAGAGGACACCGCCCTGCGCGTGGGCGCGACGCTTGGCGGCATCGACACGAATGCCTTTCATGGGCGAGAGGTCGATAACGAGACCGCCGTCACAGGTGGCGTGGCCAGCGGCATTGTGCGCGCCACAACGAATCGCGACCGGCAGGTCGTGAGTGCGGGCGAACCTGACCGCCTGCACCACATCGGCCACGCCCGTGCAACGGGCAATCAGGGCAGGCCACTTGTTGATCATGCCGTTCCAGACCTTGCGGGCATGCTCGTAGTCCTCGTCTTCAGGACCCATCAACTGTCCGCTCAGGCTAGCCTTAAATTTGTCGATCGCAAGTGCATCAAGCAGGATGTCCGTGCCGGCAAGCATGGTACCGTGTCGATCTCCCATGGCTTCCTCCTTGTGGTGTGTCCGAACTCGGTGTGGAGTTGTCCGGGAACAAATGAAATACGCCCGGCCTATCGGGAGAGCTAAGCATAACACGGTGCAGGTGAGAAACACATGGGGAGGAAGAAGATTTGCGGGAATGTCGAACCATCACATGCGGCGCTACCTGCCGCTTACCATATGCATATGGACGTGGTCGATCACTTGGCCGCCACCTCGGCCGACATTGACTGTCAGCCGGTAGCCTTGCTCAGCAATAGCCCACTGCGCGGCGAGGTGTTTGGCAGTCGCAAAGAGTTTTCCCATGAGCGGGATATGCTCGTCTTCCATATCGTTGAGCGTCGCGATGTGTTGCTTCGGTATGAGGAGCACGTGGATCGGCGCTCTCGGATTGACATCTTTGAAGACCATGACCTCGTCATCTTCATGGACGATATCGGCCGGCGCGGTCTTGGCAACGATTTGGCAAAACAGACATGGCATGGGCTGGTGTCATCTCCACGCGTTGCGGGTGTGGGCAATGGGACAGGCACGGCGGCCTGTCCCGACCGCTTATTCCTGGCCTTCTAGCAGAAGTTCGACAATCTGCGGCACGATGTCACGCGCGCGTTGATTCAGCTCGTCCTCCGTCAGATTGGCGATCGGATGGGGCAGAGCCAGGTATTTATAGTTGGGGAGCCCCCACGCCTGGGCCATGGCACGGCCCGTCGCATCAAACACATCGGTGATCAGTGAAGCGGCGGGAACGCCGTGTTTTTCAAACACAATGCCGTCGAGCACACTGCCCGAGCTGCACGAGCCTCAATCGCCGATGCCGGCGATGACGACGTCACAGTTGGCCTTGATCTCGTCAATGACCTCCTGATGCGCCGGCACGCTGGAATTGTGCTTGTGCGTCAAGATGTGACTGCTGGCGCCGTACTCCTGTTCCAGGATCGCCGCGACCTTGAGCAGAATGACGTCGGAATTGTACTTGGTATTTTCGACCAGTCCGATACGCAGATTGCGCAGCGATTCCGGCCGCGGCACGAAGGCGAGCGCTTGCTCTTTGGCCTCCGTGGTCGGATCAAAGACCTGGAGATTCGCCATAGTGTCGTCCTCCTTCTAAGCACCGCTGCGCCCTATGCGCGGCGGATTTCCTTGGTGACGCTTTGGGACGTGCGTTTGCCGCCCCAACCCGGAATGAAAGCCGATTGTACCCCGGCCCGGCCACCGGCCGCCACCACAATAAAGTCCTCCGGAGATTCGACCAACGTATGCATGGTGGTGTCGTCTTCCGGCGTCATCTCCCCCGGCATGACGTGGATCCGCTTCATCTCCGCATGCGAGACCTGGGTGTTCTCAAAGCAGTAGCGCTTCACATCGTCCTTGGACCAGCCGTTGTTGCCGACGACCCGCATGTGCTCGCCGGCCAGCACGAGGACATATTGGGGTTGACTGCGGATCCCGGCGGAAATGCGCATAAATGCACAGGCGGTAGTCAAAACGCCCTCCGCAGTATTGCTCAGCTGGTTGGCAAATTGATGTGGCGCCATCGCCGCAAACACCGTGACCGCATTTTGCTCCGGCCAAAACCCGCGCTCCACATGCACCGGCGGCCAGGGGCTTTCCGCTTCATTCTCCGCGATGCAGAAGGTGTACTTGCCGCCATGGCCCAGGGAGCTACGATCGAGCCGTCCGGGAATCGTCCCGATCACATTGCGCATCACCAGCCGCACGGCGCGCCCGAGGGTTGCATTGCTGCGCCACCCAGGCCCAAAGAGATTATTCTCATAATTGATATCCAGCTCCCGCGCGATCGGTCCGTTGACCAGCATGAGAACGGCGGAGCCGCCCGTACTGGTGGCCGGTCCATGATAGCCCCACAGCGGATCCCCGATCGCTTCAATCGCCGCCACGACCACGGGCATATGCGCCGGCGTACACCCGGCCATGACGGCATTGATGGCCACTTTTTCCGCCGTCACCGACACCTGCCGATTTTCGATAAAGGTAATTTCCTCGCCGGGTTCGAGGCCCACGGCATCGAGCATGGCCCGAATGCTGCCTTCCGTCGGCGGCACCACCGGCAGACCATCGGTCCAGCCCTTGCTGTAGTAAAATTCGATCGCCCCCACCGTATCGCTCACCTCGTAGCGGGTGGACTGCAACTCCGTCGGCGACATCGTGAACCCTCCTTCGCGCCTGTTCCGTCCTGCGTGTCGTCAGTTTGCTGGGTAGCCGTATGTTAGCAACGTTTGCGCATGAGCCTGTTGGCATGCTCGTGTTTCTTGCATAGGGCAGCCGACATTGTGGCAGAGCGCGTCGGTGAAAGCAAGGCGAAATCCTTATGGACAAGTGTTCATTCTTGTCGAGGGAACCGCACGAGACGGCTACGATCCGTCCTGGATGCGTGACGCCGTCCAGGAGCCACTTGACGAAGCCGATATCGAGCTGATTCCCAGGACCGAGTAACCGACAAGCCCACCTCAAGCCATCACACACACTCGGTTCCGTCCCCCGCGCTTGGCCCGATAGAGTTCCGCATCGGCAGCCGCGATCAGTTCCGCCTTCGTGCCGGGCGGGGCATGACTGGCGATGCCCACGCTGATCGTCAACACGTGGCCCGGCAGGCGTTCTTCACCAGGGAATTTGTACTGCTCGATCTCCTCGCGCAAGCGATTGCCGAGCGCTTCGGCGCTAGGTTTATCCGTTTCAGGGAGAATCAGGGCAAACTCTTCACCGCCATACCGCGCCACAATGTCCGAGGCCCGGCTCGTCTTTTTTAGGATGCGTGCTACGTCGGTCAAAATGGCATCGCCCTGCGGATGCCCGTGCGTATCGTTGTATGTCTTGAAATAGTCGATATCGAGCATGATCAAGGAAAGCGGCCGATGGTAGCGGTCGGCGCGCTCAATTTCTTGTTGCAGGCGGGTATGGAAGGAGCGGTAGTTATCGAGACTGGTCAAACCATCCGTGTAGGCTAGGCGCTTTGTCTGCGCGTGCTCGATCGCTTTTTTGATGCGGATATCGAGCGCCGGAGGCTCCACCGGCTTCGTCACAAAATCGGCAGCGCCGGCTTTCATCGAATCCACGGCGGTTTCAATACTGCCATAGCCAGTAATAATGATGACGGGAACATCGGGAAACGGTTGTTTAACCTGCTGCAGCAGGTCAATACCATGGAGTTCGGGCATCACAAGATCGACGAGGATCGCATCGAACGGTTCCGCCTGCAAGAGCGACATCACCTTGCGGCCGTTGGACTCGACCGCGACATCGTAACCATATCCTTTAAGCATTTCAGCCAATAGTCTACACACGGTTATATCGTCATCGACAATGAGGATTCTCAACATGGTCTACCCTCGAAAGACAAATCTGGATTGATCATGGTATAGCAAAACAAACACGACCCAAGCGTCATTCCCGCAGACCGCAGGCTGAAGGTGGTGAGAGACCTGCCAG
>CBCXVS010000246.1:10499-11609 GCA_965178525.1 uncultured bacterium
CATAGAAGCCGCGTGGTATGGGCGCGCGCCATCTTCTGGCGACAAGAGAGGAGACAAGAGGAAAACAGCCGAAAGCTGTGCATAGCGCGTCCTTCCGTATCCCATATGGTGCATGAGTATGCGTAGCTTTCACTGCGAAGTCAAGGTTTTTACACGTGTTCGGCGGATGCGCTTGACATCCTCACGCAACGGTCTCAGGTGTCCCTTTTTCCCTTGAGGTTCGAGCCGAAGCCTGTAGAAGGCGAGCGTGGAACGGGTACGCAGAGGGCTTGCCGACCCGCAGGCGTACTCCGACAACCATAAGACTTTACAAATTTGGCAACATCTGTTGCAAATCATTCCTCAGCTTAACTTGGGCGACTACGATAGTGTCAAACAATATGGAACGTTCATTTATCAGGTTGTCCAAACGAAACAAATGCCGCCTGGAAATTCCTGGAGTAACGGGTGGGTGGCGAACTTCCACCAATGGATGCTTGAGGGCTACCCTGAGGGCTAAACGGGCTCAGGCAGGTGCACGAGGAATGCAGTAGCGAAGATGCCTATGAATCAGCGTGTGTTTCAATGGGTGACGGCAACGGCGTGGATAGCGGCGACCCGATGGTATCTGGTTGAGATGGCTGGTGCAGGCATCTTCGAGCGGTTTCACCGCCATCCTCCGGATACCCGGCTGACAGCCGATGCGCCCTGGCTCTCTGCGACTGTCGGCTCGTCCCGTGCACTCGCCGAGTTGATGCAGACCCTCGTGCACCGCTTGACCATGAGATATGATGTACTGCAGGCGTTTCATGCCGGGCGTCCAGCCGAGCTCGCATCGTATCTCACCCAGGGTATTCTACCGGCAGCGCCGGAGCGGCTCATCGACGGGGCGCGGGATATCTTTTGCGGCCCGACGCACCCGTGCGTCAGTGTCGGCCAGCTTGAGGCGCTCATCTCTCAACAACACCTGACGCTCATCGATGGCCGCTTGGGTTTTGCGCTCGACAAGCGGTATCTGACCCAGGTCGATACCTTTTATGTCCACTACGGGAGCCACTAGGGTTGTTCCCCAATAGTTAATGAGGTAGGCTATCCTCCCCCAAACGATGGAGGGAGCCCAGCCAGGTCATT
>CBCXVS010000247.1:0-11583 GCA_965178525.1 uncultured bacterium
CAAGTCATCCCCATGCGCATGATCTTGGGGATCAGTTTTTTCTTACTTGGGCTGATGAAAATCCTGAATCAAGAGATCATCATTGGTGTGGCCGACCATGCTCCGGCGGTCATGGCCGATCCGATGATCAAGCTGTTTTGGGTCGGCACCGATCCGCGCTATGCGCGGGAATGGTGGGCCTTTGGCTTTGGGATGTCGGAGATGCTGACGGGTTTTCTGTTCGGCATGGGGTTGTTCAAGCGGATCATTGGGTTGTTTGTGAGCCTGGTGTTCACCAAGTTGATGATTTACGACATCGGCTGGCTGGAGATTCCGCACCTGTATCCCATCTCGGTGTTGTTGATCATCTGCTTTTCCAATGTGGGAGACACTGCCACCCATGGCTTGCAACGACGTGCCAGCGATTGTGAAGACGCAGCCGAACCGCAGCGGGTCGAGACAGTCCTCGACTTGACACCGTTGCCCCATCCCCCCGTTCCAACCATACCTGAAATTTGTTATCCGAACCAGCTATTACACGACGATAACGGTGCCTCTCCTGCATATGCCCAGGTCATTTACAACGACCTGGAAGAATCTCCATGACATCGGCCTCCGTAATCATGACAAAGCACGGATAGCATGCAGCAAAGGTTGTTGGAGATCAACGCCGAGGTTCTGCGCCGCGTACCGTGCTTCCGCCTCAAGGCGCGGCACTTCGGCATGTAGAAGCGCCCGTCCTTCTTCAGGGCCGAGGGTATCGAGAATACCAGGGAGGAGCGCCTGCTCCAGGACCTCCTGGCGCAAGCCGTAAACCGCTGCCAACCGCTGAATCACATATGATAATCCGACATCTTCTTCGAGACTATGGAGATCGATAATCGTCGCGGTCTGCGGTAAGACATCCTCAGTATCCTGCGGGGGGACGAGGATATTCCAAGGACTGGGATCAGAGGTAAAGACGCGGCGGTCCAACGCGTTCCACAGCCGAGTAAATGTCGCGACGGCGAGGCGTTCAAACGCAGCCCGGCGTTGATTATAGCTTTTCGTGTCGAGATGTCCGGTCATCCATTGCTGTTCACAGGCGGCTTTGAGGCGCTCAATAGAGGTGCCGGGAATAAATTCTTCCACGAGAATATGTCGAGGCGTGGTATGAGTATCCTGCCAGTGCCAGACGCCACCGCTGCGAGGAAACAAGCCTGGGGCATCCTGTTGCAGATGGTCAGCCAAGCGAACGAGGCGATCGAGGAGTTGATGCGTGGTCTCAAGGGCGGTAGTATGTTCCGTATAGACGATGCGGCGCTCCAAAGGAATCTTACACACAGCGTGCTGGGGAGGCCCTTGCCCCCACATCGCCGTGAGTTTGTACACAGCCATCGCACCACCCGTAGCAAGTGGGGATAAAATGGCTTCACGAGGGGCTGGAAACGCCGCAGGCGGCGAATTTATCCGCCGCAATGCCTGCGAAATGAAATCATACTGGCCATTCGCCGTCTCGACTGCTTTGATGTGGTGCGGTAATGCCTCCCCCTCCCACCGCAGTGGTATCGCCACATCCCTCTCCTCACGTGCTTAGGCCTGTTCTTTACTTTCGACTTTTTTCGTTTCGGCCTCCTCCTCGGGGTGTTCGGCCGCCCGTTTAAACAGCCGAATGCCTTCACCCAGGCCTTTCCCCATTTCCGGCAGCTTCTTGGCGCCAAACAGCACCATAATGATCAAAAAAATAATAATCAGCTCATGTATCCCGAGACCAAACATCTTTCTTCCTCCTACAAACGACGCTCTTGCACCCCATTATACGCGGTTCCGCCATCCCTGGCTATGTTTCTTGCCAGCAGCTACATTCCCTTAGCCTGCCAGCTCGTGGCGGACGATCCGGGTGCCGGCAACTAGGCGCTGGAGTTTGCGGACCGTCAGCCAGCGCGGTAATTGGAAAAAGCCGCAATCGGGATTGATAAACACCTTTTCTGGAGGCATATAGTGTAACGCTTCGCGGATGCGGGCAGCAATTTCCTCGGGTGGTTCAAGATAGAATGATTTGATGTCCACCACACCGATGCCGACCTCACGCTCGCCGCAGAAAGCTCGAAGCTGCTCGATTTCTCGCATTTCGCGATTGGCAAACTCCAGCACGAACTGATCGGCCCGAGCGTCGTGAAACGTGGGGAAGAGAGGGGCATAGCGGCGTGGCCCACGGGGGCGACTACCGAGATTGCCAAAGCAGATATGCAAGGCGATCTTGGCCTGCACCCCTTCTACAGCGGCGTTATAGAGATCGAGGTAATCCTTGGCCGAACCGGGAATGATCGCATAGGACGGCTCATCGATCTGTAAAAAGTCGGCGCCGGCATCGACCAGCGCTTTTAGCTCCCGGTTGACGACACGGACAAACTCCCACGTGAGCTCTAGCCGGTCCTTATACACGGACGTATCATGGAGTTGCACATGGATACCGAGGGTCAACGGGCCAGGACAGGTAACTTTTAATGGTTTGCAGGCCACCTGACGGGCGTATTCGTATTCCTCCACAATCCCGAGCCCATGGGGTACCGTAATGCGTTCCACTGGGCGGTACCGTGGCGGCATGTCATAACCGTAGACGCCAACCTTGCGCAGCTCCGGCTGCCGCACCAACCCTTCCATATGCCGATAAAAGCTCTGGACAAAATACCACCGGCGCATCTCCCCATCCGAGATGATATCGATCCCCGCCCGTTCCTGATCCAGAATGGCTGCATTCACCGCATCATCATATGCTTCCCGCTCGTCTGTGGCGCCGTAATGCCCCTGCTCGATGGCTTCCAAAGCGGTAAAAAACCAACTCGGATACGCATGGCTCCCCACCACCGTCGTCGGCAAGAGCACCTCACCCATGTGTATCACTCCTTGCCATGCTCACCCCATCCGTACGGCATTTCTCTTCCATTCCGCATTCCGCATTCCGCATTCCGCATTCCGCATTTAACGGGCTTGCCAGTTTGGCTTGCGCTTTTCGGCAAAAGCCCGAGGTCCCTCAACGGTATCCTCCGAGTATCGCATTCTCACGGCTTCACTGGTTTGCATCGTGAGGGCAACCTCCAGGGGATGTCCCAAACCCGTCAATGCCGCTTGCTTACTAGCGCGAACTCAGATGGGAGCGCATTCGAGGATGTCGTTGGCCCACTTGTCCACCGTGGGCATGAGTTCTGATGCGGGAACCACCTCATTCACAATGCCCAACTGGTGCGCCTCCTGAGCCGTCATATGGCGACCAGTGAGAATGTAGCCCATGGCGATTTTGTGGGGGATCATACGCGGCAGGCGATGCACACCACCCGCGCCCGCGATCAGGCCAACACGCGGTTCGGGGAGACCCAGCCGGGCATGATCGGCGGCAATGATAATATCGCAGGCCAACGCCATTTCGAAGCCACCACCAAGAGCAAAGCCATTGACCGCAGCAATAATCGGCTTCCAGCACGAGGTGCGGCTGGTAATCCCGCCGAAGCCGCTTGGCGGTGTCCCCAGCCGGTTGCGGTCGTGCTCAGCCGTATATTTCAGGTCATTCCCAGCCGAAAACGCCTTCTCGCCCATGCCGGTGAGAATACCGATCCAGACCTCCGGGTCCTGCTCGAAGTCGTTTCAGATCTCATCCAATTCAAAATGGGACGGCGGATGCAGTGCATTCATACGTTCCGGCCGATTCAGGGTGACAATCGCCATGCGCCCCTTTTTTTCATAGGTTGCAAACTCGTACGCCATAGACCTCTTCCTTTTTTTCTCTTCGCGCCCTTCGTGCATCCTCTTCCTGGGTCATGCCTGGCGACTCGGCAACATCGCTTCCGCCTTGCCCTGAGCGGTGGTTTCGCCGCGTTGATTCTCCGCCCAGAGATCACACGCGACCAGCCGTTTGCCATCCCGCTCGAATGTGTCCGTGACCACGCCACGCAGCCAAGTCGTATCTCCAATTAAGTTGAAACGGCGTACCTGTATGTCGAGCCGGCTCAAAAAGCCATCGTCACCCATCCAGTTCGTCATTAAGTGGCCAAACCATGCAATGCGCTGTGGTCCATAGTCATAGGCGCCGGGCACCCCCACGTCGCGGGCGAAATCAATATCCCAGTGCACCCGTTCGGGTACGTCGGGTACGCCATACCTATCCACAATGCCTGCCGCCGGATGGCGCCGGCGAAAGTCCAACCCAATCTTATGCGCCCGATTGAACAGTCCCCCCCAGCCAATCAGCCAGGTCACGATATCGGTAGCCGTCAGCGGACCTTTGACAATGGGCGTGATCTCATCGCCAATGCGGACGTCTTCCCAGTACCGTGGGGTGGCGCCGCGCACGATCTCCGCATCATACGCGGCTTCGATGCGCGCCATATCTTCGGGCGTATAGTGCGCCCGGGCAATCCCGTCGTATTTTCCCTGCTGCCGTGCCGTGTCCCGCTCCGCCCGGACCCCAAACGCGCGGGTCTTAGCGACCGCCTCACCGTCTTGGTTGGTGAATGTGGTGTCGTAAGACTGTAAGATCGTCCGCCTCGCAAAGGCGCTGCGTTTTTCCTCCAGGGCATGCAAGGCGCTCGTAGCCCGAATGGTGTCATCGACCTTGATGGGACGAAACCACTCGAAGCGGGTTCCGGCGAACATATTATGAATGCCCGGCAACCCCCCAAATTGCCCACTGCAGATATCGTCCATGGCATAAAGGATACACGGCGGTGCAATCACGCAGCCGTAGCGGGTCGACGCCGCATACGCCGGATCATTCCAGAGCGGATTGGCATCCCCTATTCCATGCGCAAAATGCCGAATCGCATCGTGACTGGCCAGTTGGATATGGGGGCGCCGCCGCGGTACGGGAACACCGATCCGTTGTCGTAACCGCTCCAGCGCATCCTCTGTCATGACGGCATGTCCAGCCATCAGTCACTCCACAGGAAGTTCGGAAATACACCATCGCCGGCACCCGCGTTTCATTCGTATTCTCAGCAGGCACAGTATGCCGAGGATGGCGGCTGATAGCAAGCGAAAATGCTGACGGGCGGGATAGACAATGGCCATAAGCGGCTTGCCCGAAGCCGCGATGGTGTAAACGATGTCCACAGAATCGGAGATGGAATCGCTCCGCTTTTCTCTGTTACAATAGAAGAGTTTCCGATACCAGAGCATGGTTTCGATTGGTATAAGCCGATCACACGACTGAGATACGGTGTATGCCCTACCGTCTATTCGGTAGGTCGTGTTACCGTCTGTGGTCACTGACATGAATGTGAAGGGGTGCCGGGAAGAGCATGGAGTCGACTTCTTCGTACAGCCGCATCAAGGATTGGCCGGAGGACGAACGCCCCCGGAAGCGTTTGTTACAGTTTGGCGAAGGTACTTTATCCGATGCTCAGCTGGTTGCGCTATTGCCCCGCACGGGCGATCATGCGAGCGGGTCGACGGCCGTGGATGTGGCGCGCCATCTCTTGGCCCGATATGACGGTGACCTCGAAGCGGTCAGCGCTGCGACGGTCAAGGAGTTGTGCCAGGCGCCCGGTATTGGGCTGGCAAAAGCCTGTGAAATCAAAGCCGCCTTCGAGATTGGCCGGCGCTGGTTTGCCCGGCAGAGTGGTCCGTTACTGCAGGTGCGCTCCAGCCGGGACGTGGCCAACCATTATATGCCCATGCTGGCGGGGAAAAAACGCGAGCAATTTCAGGTCATTTTGCTCGATCGGAAAAATCGTATCACCCGGGATGTGATGATTTCTCAGGGATCGCTGACCGCGAGTATCGTGCATCCCCGTGAAGTGTTCAATCCAGCCATTCGGGATTCTGCGGCGGCGGTAATTTTTGTCCACAATCATCCGAGTGGCGATCCACAACCGAGTCAGGAAGATCATAGTCGACCGCCCGGCTGGTCGAGGCTGGCGAGGTGCTGGGCATCCCAGTGCTCGATCATATCATTGTTGGGCGGGACACGTATATGAGCTTTGCCGATGAGGGCTTGCTACACCATGGACGACGACAAATTTCACGATGAATGCGCGGTGGTTGGCGTATATGGATACTCCGAGGCGGCAAAACTGACGTATCTGGGATTGTATGCGCTGCAGCATCGGGGGCAAGAGAGTACGGGGATTGTCTCATCGGACCGCAACGCCATTCATACCGAAGTCGGTATGGGGCGAGTGAACGATTTTTTTACGGAAGAACGTTTGGCTCGCCTCCAGGGGCCATTGGCGATTGGTCACAATCGCTACTCGACAACGGGTTCGTCTTCCTTGCGCAATGCGCAGCCGTTGGCGGTGGACTACGCTCGGGGATCGCTGGCGATTGCGCATAATGGCAATCTGGTCAACGCCCATCGCGTCCAAGCCGAACTGGAAGCCTACGGGTCGATCTTCCGGTCGACCTCGGATACCGAGGTGATCTTGCACCTCATCGCCCAGGCGCGAGCCAAAGACCTCGTCGATTGTGTCGTCGAGGCCCTGCAACAGGTGCAGGGCGCCTACTCGCTGCTGATCATGAGCCGCGACGAACTGATTGCCGTACGCGACCCGCATGGGTTCAGGCCGCTCTGTCTCGGTCAATTGGAAAATGGGTATGTCGTCGCATCGGAGACCTGTGCGCTCGATCTCATCGAGGCCACTTATGTACGCGAGGTCATGCCGGGCGAGCTGCTGCGGGTTTCCGCCGACGGCGCACAATCTTACTTTCCTTTTGCCCCGGCGCCGGTGCGGCGCTGTATCTTCGAGCTCATCTATTTTGCCCGCGCCGATAGCGATGTCTTTGGACACAACGTTTATATGATGCGGAAGGCGTTTGGCTCCAGGCTGGCGCGTGAGGCGCCGGTGCAGGCGGATGTCGTCATCCCGGTGCCGGATTCCGGCATTCCGGCGGCGCTCGGTTTTGCCGAAGCGTCTGGGATTCCCTTTGATACCGGGTTGATTCGCAATCACTACGTGGGCCGCACGTTTATTGAGCCGCAGCAATCCATCCGCCATTTTGGCGTCAAAATCAAACTCAATGCGAACAAACGGTTTCTGGAAGGGAAGCGGGTGGTGGTGGTGGATGATTCGATTGTACGGGGAACGACCAGTCAGAAGCTTGTCCACATGATTCATCAGGCCGGCGCCAAAGAGGTGCATATGCGGATTAGCTCACCGCCGATCACCTATCCCTGCTTGTATGGGATTGATATCTCCACCTCGGGTGAACTCATTGCTGCGAGTAACTCGGTGCAGGAAATTCGTGACTATCTGCAGGCCGACAGTCTCGCCTATTTGAGTCATGAGGGCATGATGCGCGTGGCTCGGGCGGGCGAGGAAGCCTATTGCAGCGCCTGTTTGACGGGGGAGTATCCCATCCTGGCGCCCTGGCGTGATGGCCAGCAACAATTACCGCTCTTCGGCCAAGAGAGCTTCCGCCCCTAAAACCGTCGACGGAGTCGGCGTCAGGCCCGTCACGTCGACCCGTGGCGCTTGGCGCCATAAATGCTCGAGGTTGTAAAAGTCGCGTGTCTCGTCATCGAAAATGTGCAAGATGAGGTCAACGCAGTCGATCAGGATCCATGTGCCTCGTTCATAGCCTTCGATGGCCCGCGGCTTTTCGCCTTGTTTGATCAACTCATCTTCGATGGCGTCCGCAATGGCTTTGATTTGCCGATCCGACGTGCCGCTGCAAATCAAGAAGCGATCGGCTATGGATGAGAGGGGCTGCACGTCGAGCACCACAATGTTGTGCGCCCTCCTGCCGTCGGCGGCGAGTGCACACAGACGCGTCTTTTCTTCGATTGTTAAAGCCATCGACTTCCCCTCCTGTGTGTATGTGCATGCGGCGAGATCGATGGCGCCACGTGACGCCTGTCACCTACCACATTCATAACAGTACGAGATTGTCACGGTGAATGACTTCGTCGTACGCTTTCTGCCCCAGAATTTGTTCAATGTGCGAGGTATGCTGTCCCATGATGGCCTGCAACTCTTTCGAACTGTAGTTCACGAGGCCCTGAGCGAATTGGGCTGCTGCCGTATCCACGCAATCGACCGCATCGCCGAAGCGAAAGGCGCCCGATACCTCGACAATACCGGATGGCAACAAGCTTTTGCCATGAGCGGTCAACGCCCGCTTGGCTCCGGCATCGACCACCAGCGTCCCTCTGGCTTTTAAAGCAAATCCGATCCAGCGTTTGCGGCTCGATAATTTGCCGGAAGCCTGCGGATGAATGTGGGTGCCAACGACATCTCCGGCGAGAATGCGCAACAAGGTATCCGGCTTGAGGCCATTAGCAATATAAGTGTGAATCCCACTGGCGCCAGCGATCTTGGCCGCCTGAACCTTGCTCCGCATGCCACCACGGCCGGTGCGGTGGGTGGTCGGGCTGGCGAGGGCCTCAATCCGTGCATCAAGCTGTTCCACCACTGGAATTAACTCCGCCTCCGGCTGCACGCGCGGGTCGCCCGAGTAGAGGCCGTCCTGGTCCGTCAGGATCACCAGGATGTCCGCATCGATGAGATTACACACCATGGCTGCCAGCCGGTCATTTTCCTCAAACCGGATATCATCCACGGCGACGGTGTCATTTTCGTTAATGATCGGAATGACGCCATAATGGAGTAAGGTTTGCAAGGTATTACGGGCATTGAGGTAACGCACGCGCGCGCGCATATCATCGCGCGTGAGGAGAATCTGGGCCACATGCTGGTTGAAGGCGCCGAACAAGCGTTCGTAGGCCCACATCAAACGGCTCTGGCCAATGGCTGCGGCTGCCTGCTGCTGCGCCACGGCCTTCGGCAGGTGCTGCTGGCCGAGCACCGGCATGCCGAGGGCCACGGCCCCCGAGGAGACCAACAGAACTTCCGTGCCTTGCTCACGAAGCGTGGCGAGTTGGTATACGATATGGCGTACGATATCTTCACGCAACCCCGCCTCCGGGTCACGCAATAAGCCGCTTCCCAGTTTGACCACGACTCGTTGACCAGGTACCTTGGTGGTGGGCACATCACCTCCCTGCAGTGCGGTTGAGCTGTGCCGCTAAGCGCGCGCGCAGTGTATCGAGACCTGTCCCTGTAGCGGCAGAAATAGGTGTCACGTCGTATCCTTGCGCCGCGAAGCGTTCTTGCACAGCGGGCAAATTCTGCGCCGCCTCGGGTATATCCATCTTTGTCGCCACAATGAGTTGCGGCGTCTGGGCCAAGGCGGGATTGAAGCAAGCCAATTCGTCGTTGATGGCCTGAAAGTCGTCCCAGGGGGCGCGTCCCGCCTCCTGCGTACTCAAATCGAGCAAATGCACGAGCAACCGGGTTCGCTCAATGTGTTTGAGAAATTGCAAGCCAAGCCCTTTGCCCATGTGGGCGCCAGGAATGAGTCCGGGAATGTCGGCCATGACACAGGTGACATAGTCGGCTAATTGCACCACGCCGAGATGCGGTGTCAGGGTCGAAAACGGATAGTCGGCGATTTTTGGCTTGGCCGCGGACATGGCAGAGATGAGCGTGGATTTTCCGGCATTGGGAAAACCCAAGAGGCCGACATCAGCGAGCAATTTGAGTTCGACCAGGAGCCACCGGTCTTCTCCCGGCGCTCCGGGTATGACACGGCGTGGCGCCCGGTTGGTCGAGGTGGCAAAACGGGCATTGCCGCGCCCGCCCCGTCCGCCGTGAGCGGCGGTGAAGCATTCGCCATCATGCTGAAAGTCCCACAGGAGCTGTTCTGTCTCCAGCGCCTTCAACACCGTACCGACCGGGACACGGAGGACCGCATCCTTGCCCCGTCTCCCATGCATGGTTTTCCCTTTGCCATGGACGCCCCGCTCCGCCACCGTAAAGGCATGATAGCGCAAATCCAGTAAGGTGTGCAGGGCCGCATCGCTTTGGATGACGACGTTACCGCCGTGCCCCCCGTCGCCGCCATCCGGGCCGCCACGGGGCACGAATTTTTCCCGGCGAAAACTGACGCAGCCATCCCCCCCCTTGCCACCGCGTATGCGCACCTTTGCTTGATCAACGAACATAACACCGTACCATTAACATAGACAAAGGCACAGGGAGGGAGCGTTGGCAGGATAAAACAAAACGTGCCGTATCACCATCACGAACTGGCCATGTGTACACTAATACGCCGGTTTTTCTTGCCTTTATTCTCAAACTGTACGATCCCATCGATTTTGGCAAATAGTGTATAATCTCGTCCGACGCCAACGTTCATACCGGGCTTAAACGTCGTACCCCGTTGCCGTACGAGAATACTCCCCGCTGTGACCTTCTGGCCGGCAAACCGTTTGACCCCAAGCCGTTTGCCAATACTATCACGTCCGTTAGACGAGCTTCCACCTGCTTTCTTATGAGCCATTGTCTGTTCTCCCTGGCCGTTATGGCCTTGTGAAATCTCGGGACCTCAGAGGCTAGCGTCCAACTCTCTCGTACACACCGGCAGAAGCCCGTCGCCGGTGTGTACGCCGTAAGCCAAACTATATCAGAGCGATCAACCGACGAACAGTTTGCCGTACGCAGTACTAGGCCTGAATATCCATAATTTTGAGCGATGTCAGCGATTGACGATGCCCCTGCTTGCGCCGATAGTTTTTCCGCCGCTTAAATTTAAAAACAATGATCTTCTTCCCACGTTTGTGAGCGACGATCTGCGCCTCGACGCGAGCCTCAGGAAGCGAGGGCGCGCCAATCGTGACGTCAGCCCCGTCGCCTGCCATCAGGACGGGACTCAGTGCCACGGTCTCGCCGACTTCGCCAGGGAGCCGTTCAACATCAATCGTATCGCCTGCTTCCACGCGGTATTGGCGTCCACCGGTTTCGACGACTGCGTACATACAAAATCCTTTGCTAGCCTACCTTGGAGAGACGCGCTAGGGTGCACCCACTCCGCAGCACGTGTGGCAAGTCTTTGTTTCATGAGGAAAAAGCCGAAAAACCGTACCATACGCCTGCATTGCTGTCAAGCCGGAAACGCCTCTGATACCGGACGTCGAGAGCGCTGCGGCCCGTTGCGCGTTGCCTCGCGATGTTTGCTACACTGGGTGCGTCGTGTACACGCTTTGCCTGTCGATTGAGAGGGTTGGCCATGCAAGACAAAGTCGGCGTGTTCGCCGCCATGCCGCCATTGGCGGCGCCATCCTACGACGAAGATTTCTATGCCTGGACACAGCACCAGGCCGCAACGTTGCGTACGGTCGTCTGCGCCGAACTCGACCTGATGAACCTGGCGGAGGAGATTGAGAGCTTAGGAAAACAGGACTGGAAAGAGCTGCGCAGTCGACTCAACGTCTTGGTCATGCACCTGTTGAAATACCACTATCAGCCCGATCATCGGCGCGGTAGTTGGTCCAGTACCATCCGGACGCAACGCGACGAAATCCACGCGCTGTTGGAGCAAAGTCCGAGCTTGCGCCGCCAAGTCCCCGTCATTCTGGATGAACGGTACAAGACGCCGAGGCGCAACGCCGCCGAAACGGGGCTGCCGGTAGAGACGTTCCCCGAGGTATGTCCCTAGACGGTTGAGCAAGTGCTCGACGAGGACTTCTGGCCCGAAATGGGTTGACGAACTTATTCGTGGACATAGCGCCCTTCGGGTGGGCTTTTCAATACCAGGCCCGTTATCAAGGTCCGGCTCGTTGTGCGGTTGACT
>CBCXVS010000248.1:0-5035 GCA_965178525.1 uncultured bacterium
TGCCAATCCCCAGCCGTACCACTCGGGTCTAATTGGACCTGTCCTCCCACAATGTGTAGGTCTTGGAGCGGGACATTCGTGCCAAGTCCAATATTGCTGGAATCGTTGATGAAGAGGGCATTGGTGCTCGCTCCGTCTTCAATCGTAAACGGGTACTGCAGGGTGTTGTCCTGTTGAATACTAATGTCATTTGACCCTCTTTCATTGAGCGTAATGCTCCAATCGATGGCGCCACTGCTCGTATCGATGAGAAAAATGTCCACATCGGTATCACTAGTCTGGATGTCACCCGTAAAAGAAGGTCCACCGGCCCAAGCCGGAGGTGCTGACAAGAATACCAACCACAGAACAACGCTTAATCGTCTCATCATCGGTCCTTCCTTCCATCAATGGATGTGATTGTGACTGTGGTCATCGGCATCGTCATCTGGCTTATCTATCTCTACAATCTGCCCGCCTTCAATGACAAAAGCTCCTCCTTGGGTTGCAACCGGCTCGGGGTGGACTGAATCCTGAAGTGCCACGCCGATTTCAGTAGCCGTTTTGCTATCGCCGTCCTGTTGCGCGGCTTTCAGCGCTTCCATCAACGCGGGGTCCGGATCGGACTCCACCGTCAGGTGATAGTTGTAAGTGCCGTCGGGCAGCGGCAACCCATCCTCATCGACCAGTGGAAGTAACGGGCTGTGCCCCTTTGCAAACACCCGCTGGATGACGATGCCGTTCGACCCTTTGATCGTTAGTGAGATCTGCTCGCTACCCATGACCGGCTCCCAGTATATATGCGAGGACGTGATACGCACCTCGGCGACCTCCGGCTCCGCGTGGGGCCAGACCGTCGGCGTGTGGATCAAGAAGGCTGTTGCGGAACCGAGAAGAACGGCTGGCCAAATCTTCAGACGCATATGACACCTCCTCTAGCTGATTGACTGACAAAACGTATCCAAGAGAATAGACGTTTTCTGCATCGACCGAAGACATTATGCTCTATTAAGTGAATTAACCGGTACATATCATAGCATATTCTGAAACAGGTTTACAATATATAAATTGTTGTATCAGAATTATGTTATATAACATTTAATTAACATAAATCAGAAAACTATATAAACCATTATCTTAATTATTATTTCTGTCTCTTCTAGTATATAGATTTGGAATTTATCCAAAGGTAAAAGGAAATATGGATACTGATTTTTCTAGGTTATTATTGTTCATAATACTTCCTTGCCTCTCATAAAGCCTTCATGGGACTTCGATATTTGAATGTCCACAACAGGCGGCACACGCGGCTGTCAGCCTGCTGGAAGGCGCAGGGGCGTCGCTTCACGTGCGAGCAGTAGGTGCAAAATCGGCTGAATTGCCAGAAACGCCGAGGGACGGACAACCAGCAGCTAAGGCCGATACAGAGGGAAACCGCACGTTTTCCGAGGGACCGGCAAGGTTCAGAGACCAGGGCTCGAGCGAAAGCAGTAATGGCCCCACGAGCGCCCGACATCTTTGGCATAGGAATGCGGAGATGATGAGATAGTCTGTTCTACCGCGATAATCCCACGGGTCACGAAACGGTAGAAGCCAGGGATAAAGAGCCTTGGCGTTAACAACGCTTCGGCTTAGGAAGCCTTCAGCACGATGCCGTTGAACGTCTGGGTATAGGGCGTGTACAGGCCATCACGCGGCATGAGCCTCAGGCGCCCGAGCCCTTTGCCGCATCGCGCTCTGCGACCAATGCTCGCACGCGTGGGATCAGCTCACATCCGTATTCCACCGCATCCACCAGCGGGTCGTAGCCTCTGATGAGCAGGCTGGTGGCGCCAAGATCGTAGTAGGCGACTAACGCGTCAGCGACCGTCTCCGGTGTCCCTACCAAGGCCGTGGCGTTGCCCCGGGCGCCCGTCAAGGCGGCCAGCGCTGTCCACAAGCAGCGATCGTGCACGTCTTTCTCGGCTGCGGCTTCGAGCAATCGCAGCGACCCCATGTTCTGCGGCGTCGGCGCCGCCCCGCCTTGACGCGCCTTGACCTTGGCCAGGATGTCGTGGGCACGGTCCCACGCCTCGCCCTCGGTGCGCCCCAAGATGGGCCGGGTAGACAGGCTGAACGTGAGTTGGTGGTGGGTCTGCGCGGCCGCGGCGCGCACCTCATCCATGAAGGCCGCGCTCGCCTTCAGCGGCTCGCCCCAGAGCATGTACACATCGACACTCGGCGCTAGGGCCTCGATGGCGGCTCGTGAGCCCCCGCCGCCGTAGATGGGGATGTGGGGCTCCTGCTAGCAACGGATGTCGGCATAGGCCCCAACGACCCGGTAGAATTCACCCGCGTGATCGAAAGGCGCGGCTTCTGTCCACGTGCGCCGCAGAAGGGTGACATACTCCTGCATGCGGCGATAGCGCGTATCGTGGTCGGTAAAATCCCCGTCACGCGCCTGGTCCGTGTTGTTGCCCCCGGCAATCAGGTGGATGGCGGTCCGCCCGCCCGTCAGCTGATCGAGGGTGGCGAGCTTGCGCGCGGCAACGGTCGGCGCCACGAAGCCCGGCCGATGGGCGAGGAGAAACTGCAGCCGGTTCGTCACGGCGGCGGCATGGGCGCCGACCAAGAAGCCATCGGGCGCGCTAGAGAAGTACCCAATGAGCACGCAGTCAAATCCAGCCGTCTCGTGAATGTGGGCCGTCTCGGTAATCACGTCCGGGTTGAAGGGCGGGCCGGATGGGGGAATCAGCTCCGACGAGACGCGGGGCGAAATCCATCCGATCATCTCCACAGGCATAATGCGCTACCTCACATCATGTGTTGCCATACCGGTACGGATCGGACAAACAAAGCACATTTTTTTCTCCGGGTCAATGGGCTATGGGTGGATACGCCGCTCTCGCCATAGACACAGACACCAACATGGTATAAGATAACGATTCAATACTTGCCGCGCCCGCATGTCCGCTCAATTTTGGCGTCTCCAATACGCATACACAACCGCGTTTTTTTCAGGTGGAACACAGCGATTCAACATCACAATGGAGGGTACACGATGCAGTATGAGGTGATTTCCGCCGACGGCCATATCGACCTGATTTGGCTCCCACCGGAGCTGTTCACGTCAAACGCCACGGCGGCGATGAAAGATCGCATGCCCTATGTCACCGAAGCGGACGATGGGCCGCGGTGGGTCAGTAACAAAGGTAGTCAATTCGGCTTGCAAAACGGCATGGGGTCGGCCGGCTGGCCTTATATTGCCGGACAGATTCACCGCTCGGATCGCATGGCGGCAGAGGGCTTGTTCGACGACGGCAAGAAGGGCATTCGGCGCCTCACCGATCCCCATTTGCGCGTCCAGGACCAGGACCGCGCTGGCATTCAGGCGGAAGTACTCTACGGCGTTTTGGGCGCTGGCATTCGGCTGCAAGACCCGGAAGCCGCGGTTGAGGTGTGCCGCATCTACAATGAATGGCTGTCGGATTTTTGCAAGCATTACCCGGATCGGCTGTTGGGCTTGGCGTCGTTGCCGGCGGGCGACGTCGATGCGGCCGTCGAAGAGGTGCTGCGGGCCGGGAAGCTGGGCCTGAAAGGACTGGAGTTTGCCACCACACATGAGATGATTCCGTTGTGGAACCCGTATTGGGAACCGCTGTGGCAAGCGATCCACGAGGTCGAGCTGCCGATTCATTTTCACACCACCGGCAACAAACGTCCGCCCGTGCCCGACGACATTCCCCAGCGCGCCAAGAGTGCCGCCGCCGCGGTGGGCCTCACCGGATTTCAGCTGTTTACCTCCAATTTCCTCATGGGCGTCATCTTCTCCGGGGCGTTGGAGCGCTATCCCCAGGTGCGCTTGGTGCTCGGCGAAAGCGGTATTGGCTGGATCCCCTATATTCTCGAACGCATGGATTATGAGTGGGAGGATCAGTTCAGGAGCGACTTGGATCTCAACATGAAACCGAGCGCCTACTGGTACCGGCAATGCCGGGCCACGTTCCAGTATGATGAAGTGGGCGTGCTGTTGCTCGACAAGCTGAGCGAGGATTGCATCATGTGGGGCAATGATTTCCCCCACCCGGATGGCGTCTGGCCGGATTCGATGGAATATATCGACATGCAGTTTGGCCACCTCCCAGCCGCCACAAAACGCAAAATCGTGTGTGACAACGCAGTGGAATTCTACGGCTTACAGCCGGCTTAAGCGCCTTCACATGCGCGCCACGGGGCTTCCTGCCGACACGGCGCGCTGGGAATATGACGTGAACATTTGCTCCTTACTCCCCAGTGGGACGGAAATCGTGTTTGCCTTGGGTCTCGGCGACCAACTGGTCGGGGTGAGCGACCTCTGCGACTACCCCGCCGAAGCCAGGCGCAAACCCGTAGTCAGCCGCAGCCGCATCGACACCACCGTGATGAGTAGCGCCGAGGTGGAGGCGAAGATGTGTGCGCTACTTGCCGCGGGTGAAAGTCCCTTTGATATCGACACCACGCCGCTGCGCCAGACCCCACCCCATTTGGTTCTGACGCAAGACACCTGTGCCATTTGTGATGCCGCAGCCAATGACGTGCAACGCGCCCTCGACGGGATGCAACCGCCTCCGGAGCTGCTGATCCTCAGCCCCCGCACCGTTGCCGAGATTTTTGCGAGCATCACAGCCGTCGGCCGAGCCGCCGGAGTGCTGGACGCCGCTAGCGCCCTCGTCGCCTCGCTTGAAGCACGCGTTCACGCTGTGGCCTCGAAAGCCGCGCAAGCCCTGCGCCAACCCCGGCTGCTGTCGCTTGAAGGCGTTGACCCGCTGGTCGCGGGCGGACACTGGATTCCGGAACTCAAAACCCTGGCCGGTGGCCGAGATGATCTGTTTAGCCCCGGTTGCGCCGCGCAACGGCTGGAATGGAAGACGATACGCGACGATGACCCGGAGATCTTGTTGATTACCCCCTGTTCGTCCAGCCTGGCGCGCTCCTTAGGCGAACTCAGTTTTCTGGCCGAACAAGAGGGGTGGTGGGAGCTGCAGGCGGTGCGGACTGGCGAGGTCTATGTGCTCGATCATGTCTACTTCAGCCGTCC
>CBCXVS010000248.1:5045-11566 GCA_965178525.1 uncultured bacterium
TCCGCGCATCGTCGAGGGTCTGGAAATCCTCGCCCAGATTGTGCATCCGGACCTGTTTAGCGGCATGATCCCGGACGCAACCGTGCTGAAGTTGGAACTTCCCACGGGTCAGACAGGTGCGCCAGCGGCGCTTGCCGCTTGCTTTCAGCCCTACCCGGCGGTGCGGGTATGAAAGCCATCGTCATCGCCGGCACCGCCAGCGGCGTCGGGAAAACCACGGTCGCCGCCGCCATCATGGGGGCCTTGACGGCGCGGGGTTACAAGGTCCAACCGTTTAAGGTCGGCCCCGATTACATCGACCCCTCCTATCACAGTGTGGTCTGCGGGTTTCCGTGCCGCAACCTCGATAGCTGGCTGCTCACATCCGAGGCGATCGGGGAGCTGTTTCATCGCGCGATGGCCGGCAAGGACGTGGCGGTGATCGAGGGCGTCATGGGGCTGTACGATGGCGCCACAGGGGACGACGATGCCGGCAGCACGGCGCAACTGGCGAAGTGGCTCGGTCTGCCGGTGCTGCTGGTGCTCGATGCCTCCAAATCCTCACGCAGCGTCGGGGCCATGACCCTTGGCTTCAAAGCGTTCGATCCCAACCTGAACCTGGCAGGTGTCATCCTCAATGGCATTGCCGGAGACCTGCACCTCGACCTGGCCCTGCCGTCGTTGCGCCTGGCTGGCGCGCCCTATTTTGGTTACCTGCCCGGCCATGAAGCATTTACGCTGCCGGAGCGCCATCTCGGATTGATACCGACGGCTGAGGGCCGTTTGGCCGCCGAATATTACCAACACCTGGCCACGCAAGCGGCGGCGACCATTGACCTGGACCGCCTGCTTGCGGTGGCGGCAGACGCTTCAGTGCCGGATGCCAGCGCGAGCACGCTATTTCCAGCCGTGCCCGTGGCGCCGAAAACGGCGATCGCCGTGGCCACGGACCAAGCGTCTAACTTCTATTATCCGGATTCCCTCGATCTCCTGACGGCCTGGGGGGCAGAACTCGTGCCTTTTAGTCTGCTGGAGGACGCCACGCTGCCGCCCGACGTGGGCGGCGTCTATATTGGCGGCGGCTTTCCCGAGATGTTCGCCGAGCCGCTTGGCGACAACGCCAGCATGCGCGCCTCAATTCGTGCGGCGGCCGAGCGCGGCTTGCCGATCTACGCCGAGTGTGGCGGCCTCATGTATCTGGGCCAAGGCATCGAAGATCTCAAGGGGCGTTATTATGCCATGGCCGGCGTCTTGCCAGGCCGCTCCGTCATACAGGGAGGGCGCCTGACCCTGGGCTACCGCACGATCCAGGCGACGCAAAGCAATTGTCTGTTGGTGGCAGGGGAAACCGTGCGCGGTCATGAATTTCATTTCTCCTCCTTACAAGACAGCACGGACGCCTTGCCAGCGGCCTACGAGGTGCTGGATCAGCCGGGCCGGCGCGAGGGTTTCGTGTGGCTCAACGTCCTGGCCTCGTACATTCACATCCATATGGGGAGCAAAGCGAGTTTGGCGCCGCGCTTTGTCGACACCTGCACCAGGAGGTACCGATGACATTCCCCGACCGCTTCGTGTCGCTTTCGCCGAATGTCTCGATGATCCTGTTTGCGCTGGGCGCGGACGAGGTCGTCGTGGGGCGCACGGCACACTGTCTGCCGGCGATCCAACAGTATCTGGCCGTGTGGCGCCTGCCGGAAAACACCGTGGCGCCGCGCCTGCAGCATTGGCAAGCGCTGCCCGTTGTCGGCGCCTGGCCGCTGGCGGACCGCGAGGCCATCAAGGCCCTGCAGCCGGACGTCATTCTCACCTCAGGATCGGGGCCGTTCGGCGTGCATGAGGCCGAGACGTTCGGTGTGGCGGCGGAGGCCCTGTTTCACTTTGACACCCGGACGTTTGCTGACCTGGATCAGCACATGGCGCACATCGGCTCGCTGCTCGGTAAGCCAGAGGCCGCCGCGGCCTTGACCGCACAGTTGGCCGCCCGGCGCGAGGAGGCGCAGGCGCGGCAGATCAGCCGGCCGCCGGAGCCGACCGTCGTCTTCGAGTATTGCGTGTGCACCGAGTACGATCCGGACCCGGACCGGCGGGTCGCCAATCCGGCGCGCACCATTTTGGTGGGTGGGCATTTGGCGCCGGAGTTGATTCGGTTGAGCGGCGGCGAACCGCTATTCGCCCTGCCTGGCGATGCGGCCAAATGGGTGGCGTTCGACGCCATTCGTGAGGCCCAGCCCGATGTCGTCCTGCAGTACGATTGTCATGGCTGTCCGATGGCAAGGAATCACCCGGTGCACACGCGCCGTGGCTGGGCCGAGCTGCCAGCGGTACGCCGCGATGCGGTGTATCCGCTGAGCGAAAACATCAGTGATCCCAACCTCTGCTTTCCGGCCCCTTTAGCGGAACTTGTGGGCGTTTTGAACACGTATGCAGCCTAGAAGATCAACCTACCGGAGGAACGATGCGATAAGACCTCATAGCGTACGCCAAGGCTTTATCGCCTTTGTTGGGCAAGATGCCGACAACCTCAATTCCCGCTTTCGCTCGGAAAACCTCTAGACGGATAAAAGTCTGTTCAAAACCCACGGCCCCGTGTGGCATCAGTCCGATCGCCAAGCGGGGCGTATTCCCGAGAAGCTCCGCCATCTCGATACCAACGCCTCATGGAGCAAAAGCGGCGACCACGGATGGTCCATGGCGACGGCTTGCACCTGGTCAGCAATCGAGCCGGCTTTCCTAAGTTGGTACAAGTTACCCCTGCCTCGGTGTCGGAAAAAGTCGTGATTGATCAGCAAGCTGCGGATCATCAACGACTTCCGGCCGGCCACGATGACTACGGACAATAGCTATGCCCAGGGCATCATGAGGCATGAAGCACCTAAACACAATTAACTTAACATTGTTCTGCGAGACTTCAATACCTTCGCCAATTTGGATTTTGGGTATTTTTGCCAACAATGCGTTTTGAAAAGTCCAATAAAATCAATCAGTTGGTTTTTCGCTTGCACCCCGTTTTCGACCCTTTTCGCTATTTGGCGAAGGTATTGAGACTTCGTCCATATTTCTTTTTCTTTTCTTGAATCCTCCCATAATTCTGCCGATAAACATAAAGATGGTATCAGATATGACGGATGTCGGAGCTGAGTCGTACTGCATACCGCCCTTCATATGTTCCTGCTTTCCTGATGGGCTGTAACTCTGTTGACCATGAGGCGCTCAAAGGCAGGGATTTTGCCCGCGCCCAGTCGCTCCGGCTCGCGGTAAACTCGATACCGGTGGGTACCATCAGGACGGGTCGGTTTGTCATCGCCCGATACGAGGCGGTGGAGGGATGGATGCTATGCTATGGAGATGGACGATGATCAACGTGAATGCCTTCAGATTCCACAATCTTCGCGCTCTGCGACTTACTCTGGTCGCGCTCATCGTGGCCGCCTCAGCGTTACCGGTCACCGCAGGACAGCAGGCGGACTACGCGGTCGCGGCGGTCAAACGGTTGATTGCTGCCGGGCGTATTCCAGAGGACGCGGTGTTGCGCCTAGTGGCCAAAGAGGGAAATCTCAATAATTTTTGGGGCGATGATTTTGACATCAAAAATGAGTGGGAGGACCGCACCGGCATTCTCTTGGATGCCCGGGCCCGACCCAACCTGCCGGTTTTAGAATTTATGCAGAAGGTGAAGAACTTTGATTTAACCATCGCCTGGCAGCGAGAGTATCCGGATTTATACACCAAGGGGCTCATTGCCGACCTGACCCCTTATGTCACCAAACACCGCCTGGACCTGCGCCCCCATCGCGCCAAGAGTTTTTTGAACCCCATCGCGCAGACGACATTTGATCATCGCGTCGTGGCCATCCCCGCCGATGGCGATGTGGCGATGCTCTATCTCCGCCGCGATTTAATGGAAGATCCGGCCCATCAGCAAGCCTTTCAACGCCAGCATAACCGGCCTTTACAAGCGCCGGCGACATGGGATGAGTATCAGGCGCTCATCGAGTATTTTCATCAGCCCGAGCAGCAGTTCTACGGCACCGTCGAGCATCGCGATCCGCAGACCAGTTGGATGCCCTGGATGCCCCGTTAGACCTCCCAAGCCACGCCGAACCAATACCTCTTTGACGAGCAGATGCATCCGCTGATCGATTCACCGGCGGGGATTGCGGCCACGGAAAGCTACTTGAACACCATTCCCTTTTCTGCCCCTAAGATCACGCATAAAAGTCATTCCGACAACTATGCCATTCCCATGTATAAAAGGGGACATGCCTTTGCCTATATCATGCCGCTGTCAGGCGCCAAACGATTCAACGCGGCGAGTTCCCCGATTAAGGGAAAGTTCATGATCAGTCCCATGCCGGGCACCATGGTGGGCAAGACTTTGGTCCGCCGGACGTCTTTTATCTATGGTAACAATATCGTCATCGCCAAGAACAGCCCGCAACAGGAATTGGCCTTCTTGTTTGCCATGTGGTTTACCGATCCCGATATCTCCGAGCGTGCCATTAACGTGCTCAGCGGTTTCGCGGATCCGTTTCGGCGCAATCACATCACGGCCCCGAGTGTCAGGCAAATCTATACGCAACAGGCCCTGGATCAATTGGAGAGCCAAGTGGATCTCGCGGTGCCGGCCGGAACGGGGCTGCCGGGAGACGCGGAATATATCCGGGCGCTGAGCGAAAATCTCTGGCTGGCGGCTCAGGGAAAGCTGAGCGCGCGGGAAGCCATGGTGAAAACCGCGGCGCAATGGGAGGCCATTACCGAGAAATACGGCCGGCAGAACCAGATTGAATTCTGGCGGAGCTTCAAGGGAAAATATCCCCGGCTTGACCTGCGGGCAGCGGGTCAATAGCCGCTTCCCCGCCTTCCTCCCAGAAACCGAACTCGAGGTCTATCGATGCAAATCGCCAGCCGTAAGCGTCCTTTTCGCTATCTTTACAAATTGTTGTTGAGCTTTACAATGTCGTGCCTGGTTTTGGTTGCGATTACCATTCTCGGCAATAAAACGGTTGGCGATACATCGATATTATTAAAGGAGACGTTGAAACATAATATTGAGTCTTTATCTCATATCAATACAGCCCAATACCAGCTGGTTAATATCCGCATGATGGAGATGAATCTTACCCGATACAAACATCCCTTTACCGTCTCTGGCGCCGTTGACCGCATACAAGATGGGACGCAAAAGTTCGACGCAAAAATTCACCACTTAAGTAACCATTATTTTAAAGACCACCCCAAGTGGTCCTCAAGTCTCGTCAGAATCTGGCAGATGTACCGGCGTGATTTGGACTAGGCGATCAAGGTGATAGCGGAGATGGACCTCTCCGCTGCCGAAGGGGTGGTTTCCTATACCTCGCGTACGAGTTTTCAGAATATTTCCAATACCCTGAATCAGCTCTCCGCCCAGATCAAGGACCGGACTCGCGATGAGGTCACCGCTGCTCTCGCCCAATTGGACTGGAAGCGGACCACGTTTCTGGTCCTCTCGGCATTCGGGATCACGTTGAGTGTCGCCTTTGCCATCCTCCTGTCTCGATCCTTGTCGAACCGTCTTTCCTTGCTCCGGAACGGCGCCGTGGCCTTGACGGAGGGGCGTGCCACAGAAATGATATCCACGGCCGGAAATGATGAAATCGCCGATCTTGCCGACGCCTTTAATGTCATGACCCAGGCTCTAGACCGTATGACCCAGGCGCAACAGCAGCGACTGGCGGAAATCTCCGCCCTGCACCGCATCGGCCTCGTCCTCAACTCCACTCTCAATTCTCAGAAACTCGTGTCCCAAGGTCTGGACGCGATGAGACAGCATTTGCAGTACGACCGGATCCGATTATTCTTGGTGGAAAACGACCGGCAGGTGTTGGTCTGTAGTGGGATGTCGGGCATGTCACAGGAGCTGGAACAGCAGTTCCAAAACCTCGTTATTCCACTTCAGACCGGTGACGATCCCCATGCTCAGGTGGCTTTGAGCGGTCAGCCATTATTCCTGATGGAGGTGGAGGAGCAGCAGCCAGCTCAGGCGGATTGGTCCTCCATCCATGCCCTGGGGGTCTCATCTGTTCTCTTGATACCTCTGAGGGTTGAGGGACGTACCATCGGCGTGATATCGGTCGACAATGGGGAGAGCCATCGCCGCTTAACCCAAGATGATGAACGGGTGCTGGAGACGCTGGCCAATCCGATCGCGGTCGCCCTTTCCCATGCCGTTGCCTATCGTGATGTGGCGCAGTTGAATACGGTCTTGCAGGAACAGGCGATCGAGCTCACCCAGGCCAAGGACGAGGCCGAAGCCGCCAGCCGGGCCAAAAGCGAGTTTCTCGCCAATATGTCCCACGAGCTGCGCACCCCGATCAACGGCGTGATGGGCATGACCGAGGTGCTCTTGAGGACGTCGCTGAGCGAACGTCAGCGCCACTTCGCCACGACCGCTCACAAATCGGGCGAAACCCTTCTGGACGTGATCAACGACATTAGGGTTGTTCCCCAATAGTTAATGAGGTAGGCTATCCTCCCCCAAACGATGGAGGGAGCCCAGCCAGGTC
>CBCXVS010000249.1:0-11547 GCA_965178525.1 uncultured bacterium
GACCTGGCTGGGCTCCCTCCATCGTTTGGGGGAGGATAGCCTACCTCATTAACTATTGGGGAACAACCCTATTATATCGAGGCCACGACGTCGATGTTGGACCAGCCGCCCGGCGTGTGGAGCAACCATGTGAAGAGCGTTGACATCCAGTACAATCTCTTTGCCCCACACATCCAGAAGGCGTTTCAGGGAAGTGATGTGAAGACCGAGCTGAGCGCCTACGCGGAAGAAGTCAACAAGGTTTTGCAGGGCTAAACCCCTTATGGCACGTGAACACACGGACGTGCGTCAGGCCTGGTCCATCCTGGCGCCGCGGGAGCGGGCGCGGCAAGGGTGGTCATTGGGAGAACAGTGGCTCATCCTGCTGTTTCTGCTGCCGACGCTCGCCTTTCTCATCTTTCTGCTTTGGGTGCCGTTTCTCCAAGGCATCTGGATGAGTTTCCACAAGCGGCCTTTCATCGGCAAACCGAAGTGGGTGGGCTGGCAAAACTACCGGGACCTGTTGAACGCCGACTATTTCTGGCCGGTTCTGCGCGTGACCTTGCTCTATTCCCTCAGCACCGCGCTGCAATTGGGCCTCGCCCTGGTGGCGGCCCTGGCCCTGAACCAGCCGTTCATCCGCCTCAAAACGGTGTGGCGCGGGGTCATGCTCATGCCCTACGCCATGCCGCCGGTGGTGACCGGCGCCATCTGGATGTACTTGCTCGATCCCGATCTCGGCATGGTGACGCATTACTTGCTGAAATTCGGCATCATCTCCGCGCCGATCTACTGGTTTTCCGATCCGGTCTGGGCCAAATGGATCATCATGTTGGTAGCCTCCTGGACGTTTTGGCCCTTTATGTTTGTCATCATCTTGGCGGCCTTGCAATCGATCCCGCCGAGCTACTATGAATTGGCCGAAGTGTATGGCGCCAATCTCTGGCAGCGTTTTCGGGTGGTGACGTTGCCGCACATTCGCAGCGCCATGTTAGCGGCGGTGATCATTCGCATTGCCTGGAATCTCGCCAAGATCGAACAGCCGTTTCAGCTCACAGGAGGCGGGCCGGGCTATGAGACCAGCGTCTTGAGCATTCTTACCTACCGCTTTGCCTTTCTCTCGGGGGATTTTGGCATGGCGTTCACCGTGGGGATGGTGCTGGTCCTCTTTACGTTTCTGCTCATCGCGCCGTTCCTGCGCGGCTTCCAGGCCCAGCTCAAGCAAGGGCGCGGCGGCAGATAGAGAGCACATGATGGCGCAAGAGACGGACCGGGCAACACCAGGGCATCAGGTACTGGGCTATGCCGCGCTCATCGCGGTGCTGCTCCTCGTGCTCGTGCCGTATGGCTACATCGCCTTTACGGCCTTTAAGCCGCCGGGGGAGATTTTTGAGGTTCGCTGGCTACCTGAAACTTGGAGCCTCGAATCCTGGCGCTACACCATTGATGAGTCCGTGCAATTTCACCGCTACATTCTGAACAGCCTAGTGGCGGGTTTGGGAGCGGCGATTCTGGCGCTGTGCATCGCGGTGCCGGGGGCCTACGTCTTTGGCCGCAAGCCGTTTCGGGGCAAGGATGTGGTGTTTTACATCATCACCATGGCCTTGCTATTTCCGTTCGTCTTGCTGGTGGTCCCCTTTACGATTTTGTGGATCAAGCTTGGTCTCTACGACACGATGCCGGGGTTGTGGCTGGCCTATCAAATCTTCATCATCCCGTTTGCCATCTGGATCATGCGCGCCTATTTTGCCGATTTACCGCCGTTTCTAGAAGAGTGCGCCATGGTGTACGGCTGCACGCAGTTTCAGGCGGTCTATCGCATCATGTTGCCGCTGGCCAAACCCATCATCGTGTCGTTGCTCTTCATCGCGTTCCTCATCGGCTGGAGCGATTTCCTCTTTTCCAATATGCTGACCACCGGCCAAGGGCCGCGCACGGCGTCGGTGGTGCTTTACGTCACCGCCGTCGGAGGCGAGCGCGTCGAATGGGAAGTGCTGATGGTGATGACGCTGATGGCGGGCATTCCACCGGTCATTTTATACATCCTGGCGCAGCGGCAGTTGATGCAAACATTTGCGGTCGGAAAACGCTGACGAATGCGGAATGCGGAATGCGGAATGAAAGAATGAAGAGCTGACAGCTGAGAAAGAAGATGATGATGGCGGAGAAGAATTCAGGGATTCGCGTGCAGAATCTCTACAAGACATTTCAGCGCGGGGCGGTGCAGGCATGCCGCAATGTCAATCTGGACATTGCGGAGGGCGAGTTCATGGTGCTCTTGGGACCGTCGGGGTGCGGCAAAACGACCACACTGCGGTGTATCGCCGGGCTGGAGCAGCCGGATAATGAGGACGCCATCTGGGTCAAGGGCAGAAATCTCACGCGCGTGCTGCCGAAGGATCGGCACTTGGCGTTTGTGTTTCAAGATACAGCGCTGTTTCCGCAGCTCAACGTGCGCCGGAATATTTCCTTTGGGTTGGATCTGCACAAGATCCATGGCAAGGCCGAGATTGCCCGGCGCCTGCAGGATGTCGCCGCGCTTTTGCATGTGGAGGGGTTGTTGGACCGCAAACCGCACAAACTCTCCGGAGGACAGGCGCAACGCGTGGCCTTGGGCCGCGCCATTGTCATGGAGCCCGATGCCTTTCTGCTCGACGAGCCGTTGGCGAATCTGGATGCGGCCTTGCGTGTGGAGATGCGGACTGAAATCAAACGCATTCAAAAGCAGCTCGGGACGTCGACGATTTTCGTTACGCATGACCAGGAGGAGGCCTTGTCCCTGGGGGATGCGATTGCCGTCATGCAAGATGGTGAGGTACAGCAGGTCGGCACACCGCATGACATTTATCACCGCCCGGCCAATCTCTTTGTCGGCACGTTTATCGGCTCTCCTCCGCTGAATCGCTTTGCCTGCACGCTGCAGACGGAAGGAGATCAGATAGCGCTAGCCGCCACGCCGTTTCGTCTGCCCGTACCGCCGCGTCTCGTGTCCCGCCTGGCGCCAGCGCCACCTAACATCACGCTAGGCATCCGGCCTGAGTTCGTCCTCACAGACTCGGAACAGGCGGATAGCTTCCCAGCTCGCGTCAATCTCATCGAACCGCTCGGCAGCCGCACCGTCGTTTTCCTGGAGGCGCACGGCGAGGAAATTCGTTCTCTGGTGCACGGTGAAGCCAAGGTGCAAGAAAGTGATGTGGTGCATGTTAGCTTGCAGTTAGATCATGCCTTTTTCTTTGGCCCTGACGGCCGCAGCCTCTGACCCTCTTGATCAGCAAGAATTAAAGGATTCGCCCATGGCAGGTGTACCGCAAACGGCCTCGCCGGCAAATCCAAACGGATTCAGCGGATGGCACACGGTCTACGAACGGAAGGTAGCTTCTCATCGATTGGATGCAGAGAGACGATGTGGTGATTCATACAATGAGGAGGTGACAAGATGCTCCCCCAACTTCTCTCCGTTTTGCTGTCTAATCCCTTGACCATAGCCGCAGCCTTATCTCCCGTTCTTATTAACTCTATTAACAACAATAGAGCAAGAGTCGCCGCGAAAGCGAAATATGAAGAAGAAGAGCTGAATCAGGCTCACAAGATCAATGATTTACAAGCCTGGGATGGGTACCGAAAACAAATACTAGAATGGAATTCACTGATCACCAAGCGTCGTGCTGAAATGGAGGTTTATTTTGGAGAGGATACGAGAAAAACATTCTATAGAGTTAAGCAATTAATAGAATATATAGAGAGTATAATTAATGCAGCTTTTTTGATCAAAATAAAAGCCTTTATTTTATCAACCAATTGAGTGATAAAGAAGCTGAAAATTTTAATACCGATATTGAAGGTTTAATCAAGCATCTTAGAGTTGAGAGAGACGATTTAGAACTCGCAAATATTTTAAGAAAAAATCCGAGAAGGCGAATGAACTCAGATTCTGACTCGGATGAAAAGCCGTTCACAACTGACTTTAGAGACAAATTCAGGCCTATCTATTACCATCTAAAAGATAATAGGGTTGTTCCCCAATAGTTAATGAGGTAGGCTATCCTCCCCCAAACGATGGAGGGAGCCCAGCCAGGTCATTGGTTATCCGAGATGATCGGCAGATGAAAGCCTTAACCGGTGTGTCTCAGACGCAATTTGACTTCTTGCTGCCCGCCTTCAGCCACGTCTATCAACAGGCTCAGCAAAAACGCTATGAGGAGGGTGTCCAAGCTGGCAAACGCAGCCGAAAGCCGGGTGCAGGTATCAAAGGCAAATTACCCACTCTGTCAGACAAACTCCTGTTCGTTCTATATTATTACAAGACGTATCCGACGTTTGATGTTCTTGGTGCACAATTTGGTATGGTACGTTCGAAAGCGAATGAAAATCTCCATAAGCTCTCTCCCATCCTGTATGACACGTTAGTGCAGTTAGACCTCATGCCTTATCGAGAGTTGAAGACCCCAGAGTCGTTGAGGGAGGCGTTGTCAGGTGTGGATCAACTGATTATTGATGCGACTGAAAGAAGCTATCGCCGGTCACAAGATGAGACGACCCAACGTGAACACTATAGTGGTAAAAAAAAGCCATACGCTGAAAAATACAGTGATGTCGATGCCGGATAAATGGATCGTCTTTCTGGGCCGTACGTTTAGTGGTCACAACCATGATTACAGCATGTTAAAACAAGAGTTCCCACCGGACTTAGACCGGTTTAGTGACGTAGAAGTTTGGGTGCACCTGGGTTATCAGGGGATTCAGTCGGACTACAAAGGCGAAATGCTTGAGATTCCACACAAGAAACCCCGGAAGAGCAAGACGAATCCGACTCCAGAATTGACGGCGGAGCAGCAGGCGGCGAATTATGCCGTGAGTCAAGTTCGCATCTTGATCGAACATGCCATCGGCGGTATGAAGCGTTTCAACATTTTGGTGCAGCGTTTCCGCAACCGCAAAGATCACTTTGAGGATGATTCGGTGGGCATCTGGGCTGGGCTAGGGAACCTGATCTTATGCTATTGAGGAACAACTCTAGTGAATTATTAAATTTGAGAAAAGCAATGATAAAAGCAACAAAAGATATTGCCGCCTTGCGTATGGATCAGCAGTATACACCCTTGCAGTCCTGAGTAAAAAGAGGGGATCAAGACTTGACCCCCTTCTACTTGAGATCACGAGGCTCTAGCACCAAACGTATCCCATCAAGAATCTCTCGTATACGCTGCTGGGAAAGTGTACCGATCTTGTCGCCCAAATCTGATTTGTCGATCGTGATCAGCTGTGAGACGAGCACGACACTGCTTTTAGGGAGATTCGCTTCCCCTCGGGCAAGGAGAACGTTTCCAGGGGCTCCGGCACGCCGGCGATTCGAGGTAATCACACATACCACCACTGTGTTGATACGGCTACGGTTGAACACATTATTCTGCACCACAACATGAGGATGACGATACCCAGGTGCAGAACCGGAAGGCGTCCCAAAATCGATCCAGAACACATCGCCCTGGCTAATTACCACGGCTCTTCATCCTCTAAACGTTGCCCATGTCTCTTCTTGAGCTGTGCCAGCTCGGCGCGCTCGGCGGGGTCCGGTTCGTCGCGATAGACCGCGTTGAGTTGATCGAGGAGCCAACGATTCCGGTGCTGTTCGAGAAACGCCTCCATCGCCATGGCAAAAAGCTGACTCCGTGATATCTGCATTTGCTTAGCGAGATCGTCAACTTGCTCAAACAGAGGCGCCGGAATAGAAATCGCGGTTTTGACTTGCGCCATAAGCGCTCCTTATCTAAGGCTGATGATATAACATGAAGTATAACGATATGGATACCCGATTAGCAATACCTCGCTGGCCACAGGGGTCACATCTTGAAATTTCAATTTCCAGGCCATGCGTTTAGGAGCCAGGAAGGCGACAATGTAAAATTTCAAGATGTGACCCCCTTCTTCAGATCATGTCGCCGATGATCAGGGGAAGCCCATCAGGGGTTGATCACGTCTATGGCGCCAAGGGCCGCAACGATTTCTTCCCAGGGCGTGTAAATGGCGTATTTGGTTCCCGGAACCGGGGTATTGCCCCGGTTGTAGGCTAAGACATCATTGCCATCGGCTTCGGCAACGTTGATGCCGAGCAGGGCGACATCGTTGCCGTTGGTAATTTCAAAGACCGGGCCGCCACTGTCACCGCTAACCGTGGTGTAGGTGGCCACGACCTGATTCATCAGGGTTTGCTCGGGATCAAATTCTCCCGCCTTAAACTTCACCGTTGCCCCAAGTGCCTGAATCTTCCCACTGGATGCTGAGGTCGAACTAATGCCCTGCATATTGACCATATCATCCTGGGAAGAGTTGGCCGAATCTTTGACGGATTTCACTTTGTAGGTACTGTTAGCATCTTTCCAGATGAGGCCCAGAGAGGGGGCGGCATTTTGGTCGACGTATTCTCCCCAGGCCGCATCTGCCGCTCCGTTTTTCCAATCGCTGATAAGCTTGACGCTCCCGATCCGGTTTGCAGCAGGGGGATTGATGGGCTGATACACCGCCCGATTTGGGGACGCTTTCGCGTCACCCGCGACGTGACCGGAGAGAATAAACCCGACTTTACCTCCAAGTTTCCCCACAACTGATAAGGTTCCGAGTGAGCCCTTGCTATAGCTCGTATAGATCTGCGTGCCGCCAATGATCGGTCGAATTTTGTCGGTGTTTGTCGCGTGCCGCCGCGGGTTCACAGGAGCGATTTGAACCGGCAGATCACCGGTAAAATCCTGGAGTCTCCTGCGATACGTTTCCAGGGGAATGCCTCCATCCGAAAAGAGGCCGATCTGCAGACATGCCTGTTGCCGGTCGACAGCACACAGGGACAAGGGCAGGGCCTTATCGGAAGTGTCTTTCATAAAATCGGTCAGGGCTTTGTGCGCATCATGCAAGTGGTCGAGCAGCATGGGATTCCTCCAGTTTCGCCGGATATGAACGCCTCCCATAAGAACAGATCGACGACGCGTATAAGGTCCTCCTCTGATCGACAACGTATCCTGGCCTTGTCGATCACCAAAAGTTGCGATCCTCAGCGTGTCCTCTTGGTTTGCGGCTGCCCTCGGCAGGTCTGCCGGAGCGAGCGCAAGAGGCGATTGTATAGGTGGAATAGTAAAAGTTGCCATCTGAATATTGTTCTCAATCGGCTTGATCGCCGTTATCCCGTGAGTCATAGCAGACCAACAGACGGCTGGCCCACGTGCAAATCGGTCTCCATTTTTTCTATCGTTTGCATTCGGGTAGGAGGAGCATCAGTTCTCATCCCAACCCTGTTGGAATAACTATACCGCGACTTCAGCCTGCAAGTTTGCGCCAATGTTACGCAAATGTTGCGCAAATGTTACGCACAGGCCGATGCATGACCCAGCCTGCTGGTGCCGGGTGATCGATGGCGTGGACATATGCGCGAGCCCCAACTGCTGCGCCTTGCGGCAGGCAAGGCATTGACCGCCGCATGACTTGCCTGTATCCTGCCCCTTATGGGCATGTCATTCTCGGCCATGATGATCGGAATGCTCAAGGAGAGCGACACCCATTCGGTCCTGTGCACCAGTCCAGAAATGTCTCCTGCATGGTCTGCAGCTCTCAAGAATATGCGGCACTGGCGCCGCGTGTTGTGAACTCCTGCATGCCTGCACAACACGCGATCCCCGGTAGACCGGGTATGACGCGCGGAGGATCATGCGCATGGCTCCTCAGCCCACTCCCGCTCCACGGTTTTTTTATGGCTGGATCGTCCTGGCAGCCTGCTCGCTCATCATCCTGGTCTCCTCCGGCACCACGATGGTGTTTGGTGTCTTTATTAACCCTATGGTAGCGGATCTGGGGTGGTCGCACAGCATCCTGTCCATGAGTTATGCCATCTCGGCCGTCGTCAGCGGCCTGGGGATCCTGGCAGTGGGATCGCTCATCCATACCCACAGCGTGCGCGTGCTCCTCTTCTGGGGCACGCTCCTCCATGGGCTGGGCTTGTACCTGACCAGCACGGTGACGACCGTGGGCGCGTTCTACTTCTGGTATGGCGTCGTCGCCTCGCTCGGGCGCAGTGTGTTCATGTTGACAAGTGTCACCCTGATCACGCGGTGGTTTGAGAAACGGCGGGCAACGGCCATGGGCCTCACCCGGGCCCTGGGTGGTTTGGCGTCCTTTATTTTCGCCCCCCTCCTCACTTGGGTCATCCTGCGGTGGGACTGGCAGACGGCCTTTGTGGCGCAGAGTCTCGTCATGACGGGCGTCGTGGTGCTGATGTGCTTCGTCCTGCGGGATTATCCGCACGAGATGGGCCTCAGGCCCTATGGGGCGGAGGCCCCGGTCACGCCACCTCCGCCGGCCACGCCGGCGCGCCCGGCTGACTCGGTTGGCCAGTTGTGGCAGCGCGTCTTGCACATGCAAGGATTCTGGACACTTGCGGGAATCAACTTTTTTTGCTGCGTCTGTCACTCCGTGCCGCTCGTCCATGTCGTGGGGTTCGCGCAAAGCGCCGGTCTCTCCGCCTTGACCGCGGCCTGGGTCTTAGGCATCATGTCGTTCTCGTCAACGGTCGGGCGTGTGGCCTGGGGTGTCTTTACCGACCGCCACGGGGCGCGGCTGACCCTCATCCTAACCCTGTTTATGCAGGGCACCCTGGTGCTCTGGCTGATCAACACCCAGGACCCCGCGATTTTCTTTCTCTATGCTGTGGTGTGGGGCTTTGGCTTCGGCGGGGTCAACACGCAGTACGGCGTGGTGGCGCGCGAGCTCTACGGCCCGCGCCACTTCGGCCCCGGGTATGCGGGTCAGATGTGCTTCTCCATGGTGGGAATGGCAGTTGGCGGGTTTCTCGGCGGCTATCTCTACGATCTGTCTCAGAGCTACGTTGCCTCGTGGCTCGTTAGCTTTGGGGCGGGGCTCATTTCGTCGCTGTTGGCCATGGACCTGCTGCTACAAGGTGACCGGACCCAGGCCGCGCAGGCTGCGGACGCAGCGGAGACGGCGCGTCCGGTCCAGGCCCCCTGATGGCAAAGATACGCATGAAGTATCAAAAAAGTAGAAGGAAAATCCATGCCTAAGATTCTACATGCAATCTTTGATGGCGAAGTTCTGCGCCCTGAGGAACCCGTTGATCTGCTACCGAACACGCGGTACGTGCTGACGGTCGAGCGTGAAGACGCAGAGCAGCACGAGGAGCACACTTATCCTCTGACGACAATCCGTGAGCTTGCAACTGACATGGGCGTCACAGATTTATCGACGCGCCACGGTTGGTATGCCCATGGCTGTGTCCAGGATGACATACATGGGACCTAACCGTACGCCGATCTTTCTGGATACGGCGTATGTCAATGCTCTCGTAAATACCCGGGATCAATGGCACGACGTAGCTATCCAATGGGAGCAAACGCTTGCGAGAGATAGACGGAGTCTTGTCACGACCGAGTTTATCCTCATAGAAATCGCTGATGGACTTGCCGCCGTCAGATTTCGTTCCCAGGCTATACAAGTTATTGTAACTCTCAGAACCAGTCCTCTGGTCGAAACCGTTCCGGCTTCTTCGCAACTCATCAATACTGCCTTGGATCTGTATCGAAGCCGTGCTGACAAAGATTGGGGATTGACGGATTGTATCTCCTTTGTAGTCATGAGCGAGCGTGGCTTAGTCAAGACATTAACAGCAAAAGACCACTTTCGACAGGCTGGCTTTCGCGCCCTATTACTCGAAGACAATTTCAGCCCTATTTAGTGAGCTTTCAAATAAATCTTTGTACAGACAGGGGCGTAGGCATTAGGGTTGTTCCCCAATAGTTAATGAGGTAGGCTATCCTCCCCCAAACGATGGAGGGAGCCCAGCCAGGTCATTGGTTATCCGAGATGATCGGCAGATGAAAGCCTTAACCGGTGTGTCTCAGACGCAATTTGACTTCTTGCTGCCCGCCTTCAGCCACGTCTATCAACAGGCTCAGCAAAAACGCTATGAGGAGGGTGTCCAAGCTGGCAAACGCAGCCGAAAGCCGGGTGCAGGTATCAAAGGCAAATTACCCACTCTGTCAGACAAACTCCTGTTCGTTCTATATTATTACAAGACGTATCCGACGTTTGATGTTCTTGGTGCACAATTTGGTATGGTACGTTCGAAAGCGAATGAAAATCTCCATAAGCTCTCTCCCATCCTGTATGACACGTTAGTGCAGTTAGACCTCATGCCTTATCGAGAGTTGAAGACCCCAGAGTCGTTGAGGGAGGCGTTGTCAGGTGTGGATCAACTGATTATTGATGCGACTGAAAGAAGCTATCGCCGGTCACAAGATGAGACGACCCAACGTGAACACTATAGTGGTAAAAAAAAGCCATACGCTGAAAAATACAGTGATGTCGATGCCGGATAAATGGATCGTCTTTCTGGGCCGTACGTTTAGTGGTCACAACCATGATTACAGCATGTTAAAACAAGAGTTCCCACCGGACTTAGACCGGTTTAGTGACGTAGAAGTTTGGGTGCACCTGGGTTATCAGGGGATTCAGTCGGACTACAAAGGCGAAATGCTTGAGATTCCACACAAGAAACCCCGGAAGAGCAAGACGAATCCGACTCCAGAATTGACGGCGGAGCAGCAGGCGGCGAATTATGCCGTGAGTCAAGTTCGCATCTTGATCGAACATGCCATCGGCGGTATGAAGCGTTTCAACATTTTGGTGCAGCGTTTCCGCAACCGCAAAGATCACTTTGAGGATGATTCGGTGGGCATCTGGGCTGGGCTAGGGAACCTGATCTTATGCTATTGAGGAACAACTCTAATGATCCGGCGCGCCTTTCAGCCCCTCCCACACATCCCGGCGGGCACACAGGCCGCTGCTCTTGGCGAGGGCAATTTGATTCTCGGGCAGGAACCACTCCTTCACGAATTCCCAAGCCGCTTCTTCTTTGATCTTGGCATCCGGCCCCTGCTGTTTGGTGAGGTTGAACGAGCCCATCGATAAAAACACCACCGAGCCCGTCGTGCCCCCCGCCATGGGGCAATGCGGCCCCCATTGAATCGTGCCGTCTTCGACGGCCTTTGGCAGACGCTTTAAAAACGTGCCGCGGTTGAGAATATCGGCGTGCACGATGCTCTTTTGACCGCGAATGAGCTGCTCCACCGCGGCCTCATCCATACTCTGGGGCGTGTTGGGGGAGGAGTAGCCGTGTTTGCGGTAGAGATCCACATAGAACTGCACGCCTTTGATCCACGGCTCGCTATCGCAGGTGGAGCGGCTCCAATCGGCGTTGATAAAATCGCTCCGTTCGAGATCCAACGAGCGAATCCAGCCATTGAGCTGCGTGTCCCCGGCGTCCCAGATCTTGCCGTACACCTCGTAGGGATATTTCGTCACCGTTTTCAAGGCTTTGAGAATGTCGAGAAAATGGTCCGTATCCCGAATCGGCCATTCTTTTTCGAAATCCAGGCCGGCTTGTTTCCAGTGGTCCGTCCGGGTGACGAACGGCGCCTGGGGCACGAGGATAAAGGGCAGATCGTAGATTTGGTCCGCATCGGCATACCCACGATTTTGGTCCTTGATGAGCGGAAAGAGCCAGTCAATCGC
>CBCXVS010000250.1:0-11498 GCA_965178525.1 uncultured bacterium
GATTCGGTGGGCATCTGGGCTGGGCTAGGGAACCTGATCTTATGCTATTGAGGAACAACTCTAATAGCGAAAAACGGTATCCCCCGCCAGATGTTGACCAGGATGATCGAGAACATCGCCAACGCCGGATCACCCAGCCAGTTGACGCGCACCCGGCCACGGAAGGGTTCTTTGATGGCAATATCAAATATGCTGATATCCAGCTTCCAAAACCAGTTGATCATCCAGTTAAAGACACTAAATGTCGCGTCGAACATCCACAGCCAGGCCAGCGTGCTCAGCACGGTAGGTACGATCCATGGCAGCAAGACTGCAGCCCGCGTAAAGCGGGAAAACCTGAACTTTCGGTTTAGAATCAGGGCCAGCCACATGCCCAGGATCGTTTTGAAAACGGACGCTACCGCCGTGAAAAAGAAGGTATTCCAGGCCGATTGCCAGAAGATTTGGCTGCGAAAACTTTTCAAATAATTCTTCAGCCCGACGAACTGACCCGGATCGCCCACGAGCTTGTCGGTGAGGGAAAACCAAATGCCGAGCCCAAATGGGTACGCCATAAAGATCACGAGGAGAAGCAGGGCGGGAGTCAAAAGCAAGTAGCCCAACACATTTTCGCGTTCCAGCAAAGGCACGCGGGGCTTGAACGCCAAGCGATCAGACGTGGCGACGTCGGTTGTCGAGGCAACAGATGATTTCATGGCATTCACCGACAAAACGTCAACAACAGGGTGATATAGCACGGGGAAGCCTGCAACCTCTCCGTGCGGTCGGTTAGCCTAGCACCATCGCAGGGCGAAAGCAAGAACGAGGGCGGAGACGCCACCCCGCTAAGCGCGTTCGTACACGTTTTTCAATGCCTTCTCGGCTTGGGCGATCGAGCTTTTCGCTGCGTCGCCCTTGGCCACGCGGGCAAACAGATCGATGATAATGTATTTGGCCTGCACCTCGGCCGCCTTGCGGTTATAAGGACCGGCCCAGCCGACGTTGCGCCCGAATCTGGCGTTGAGGCGATACGGTTCCACGGCCGGGTCTTCTTGCCAGAAGGGGTGGTGTTCCCAATCCGGTGACGCGCCCAGGCCGTAGCCCTTTTGCACCCGAATGTACGTCTCGTAGTTATCCTTCTGCATCAAAAAACGCAGAAAATCTCTTGCCGCCCGTTTGTTTTTGGAATACTTGGCAATGCCGTGGGTGAACGGCAAAATCGTGTGGTAGCGCCCGGCCGGACCCTGTGGATTCAAGAAGTGCCCGATTTTATCGGCCAAACCCGGCGGGGCCTTCTCCGGATAGTTCCGCGCCACAAAGTAGATGCTGGCGCCGTTGAGCGTGGCGCTAATCGTTTCGGCGAAAAAAGCCCGGTTATTGCTGGAATCGTCCCAGGAGAGGCCGCTCGTATCACATGCCCCCGTCCAGAATTCCTGCAAGAATTGACACGCGCGCAGCGTCTCCGGGGAATGGATCGCCACCCTGCCTGCCTCGTCTACCTCCTGGCCGCCGAAAGACCAGAGGAGTGGATAACAGAACGTCGGCGCATCACCAAAAGTGTGCCCCAGCGTCTGACCGATCGGCCAACCCTCGTCTTTGAGCGTTTTGCCCACCGCGAGATATTCCGCCCACGTCCCCGGAATTTTCCGGATACCGAATTGCTTGAAGACGTCTTTGCGGTAGGCAATGCCATTCCCAATGCCGTAGTACGGTATGCCGCGGAAGACCCCGTCCACCCTGGCGGCTTCCTGCTGGAAAGCGTATTGCTGCTCCACACCCAGCTCGGCAGCCAAGTCATGATGGTCGTCGAGACCCTGAGCGTAGAGATGCGGCTGGTTCCAGATCATCTGGAAAATGTCCGGTCCGGTCCGGCTTTCCACCGCGGCGGTGAGCCGGGCGTTGAGATCGTCGGCGTTGATCGTTTCATATTTGACGGTGACCCCGGTGGCCCGCGTGAACGCGGCGATCAGATCGTCCCGCATCAAGGCGTCGGCTTCTTTAATAAAATGACTCCAGGCCAGCACGTGCACCTGCTTGCCCTGGGCAAACACCGGGGCTTTGCCGCTCCATACGGCCCCGGCCGTCACCATCAGGCTGGCCAGGCTGGCCGTTCTGACGAAGTCACGTCGCGTCAGGCGTGGCCTGTCGGCTGTCTGCATCGTCGTCCTCGCGTCGTTTGCCGTTTGGCTAGGGGGGAACTGGCGCGTTGGTATCCGCGAGGTACTCTATGCCAGGGCGCCGAAGCTGTCAAGGGCGCGCATGACCATGGCGCCAAGCAGACATGGGCCTTGACGGAACAATCGGTTGAGTGCTATAAGCAATGTATTCTCCTACGCAGCCACGGGCTCGGCGCCTGTCCTCGGCGTGAGGTATGCGCTGCACCACGAGTCGGAGTAGCCGGACACAATCATTCATAGCTCTTTTCCTCTGGAAACATGCGGGGACGCAGCAGCAGAAGGAGGTCAATCATGGACGAGAAGACGTATGATCGCACCACCCAAGACGTGGGCAATTTTCTCTGTATGGAGCACGTGAACGTCACCGTGCCGAACCAGGAAAAGGCCATCGCGTTCTATGTTGGGGGGTTGGGATTCACGCGGGATCCCTATATGATGGTCGATACGGACAATATGTGGGTGAATGTCGGCGAGCAGCAATTTCATCTGCCCACGCGGGAGCAGCAAGTGCTGCGGGGCCATATCGGGCTGGTGGTGCCGGATATCGAGGGCCTGAAGCAGCGCCTGACAAACGTGCAAGACAAGTTGGCCGACACGGCTTTTACCTGCTCCGTCGAGGATGGGTATGTGGCCGCGACGTGCCCCTGGGGCAACCAATTCCGCTGCTATGAGCCGGGGACATTTGGCGGGATGGAGTTGGGTATCCCGTATGTGGAATTTTCCGTCCCACCCGGCACGGCGGCAGGTATCGGGCAGTTCTACATGGAAATCATGAAGGCTCCCTACACCCTGTCCCAGGATATCAATGGCGGCGTCGCCCGGGTGCGGGTCGGCCATACGCAAGAACTGGTCTTTCGGGAAACCGCCGACGAGCTTCCGGAGTATGATGGCCATCATATTGCCGTCTATGCGGCGAATTTTTCCGGACCGCATAAGTTCTTGAAAAAGCATGGCCTGATTACGCAGGAGAGTGATGCGCATCAGTACCGCTTCGAGGATATCGTACATCCCGAGACGGGGCGCGTGTTATTTAAAATCGAGCACGAAGTGCGGAGCCTGTATCATCCCATGTTCGGGCGTGAGCGCAACTTTGTGAATCGGAATCCGTCGCAGAATCTGCGCGCCTATTCCCGCGGCCGCGATGCGTTTGTCGGCGTTTAAGCTGAGGGTGTAACCCGCTGCGATTGCTCCGTGGTCCGACTTTGTCCGGTGGACTAGACGATATGTGACGATAGGCTGCCGGACAAAGTTTCCCTCCCATTCATGTCTTTTCTTTATACGAAGGTGTCCCACGCCGCTGAGAAGCCCCGTACATACCGGCTCGAAGTCACTGGCTCGGAGAGGATGAGTTATGCCACCAACCGTATCGGCTGCAAAACGCGTGGATGATCCCTATCTCGAGACGATTGTTGACGTCCTCAAGCTCTATGATCCGGAACGGATTATCTTGTTCGGATCACGCGCCCGAGGCGACGCGGACGAGCTGAGCGATTATGACCTCATGGTCATCAAACAGACGTGCCGCCCTTTTCTCAGCCGCTTGCAAGATATGGTCCCCTATCTCCTCCAGTTGAAATGTTCAGCGGATATTTTGGTGTACACGCCCGCAGAGTTCGACCGTATGGGTGATGTTGGCCTAGGGTGGGTCGTGCAGCAAGAAGGCATCACACTGTATGAACGCTTATCGCATTGAAGCTAGGCGATGGTTGCGACAAGCTCAGGCAGACCTAGCCGTCGTCCGGACCTTACGGTCAGCGGCGCATGATGCCGCTGCTTGCTTCCACAGTCAGCAGGCGGCAGAAAAAGCCCTGAAATCGGTGCTGTACGCGCACGGCGCCCGAGTGGTGTTGGGACATGCGGTCCAAGATCTGGCTCGCCAATGCGAGGTCCATGATACGGCCTTTGCAGACGTCAGGGAAGAAGCGACACGCCTTGATCAGTTTTACATCTCCACGCGATATCCGAATGGCCTACCTGCTCCCATTGTGCCCAGTGAAGCCTTTACGAGTGCGCAAGCCCAAACCGCTCAAGCAGCGGCTGAGCACATCACCCACGTGGTGGAAACGCACCTCCGCATGCACACCGACATACGGGATGGAACAAGCGATGGAGTCAATGGGGTCTGACCCCCACCGCTTGACGATCCAGACAACGTGCGTAACCGCAACCACTCCCAAGCCTGAGTCGTGATGTGTGGCGCCGGTACCGTCGCGCTTGACCGCGTTGATAGGCGCCGGAGCGATCGTGTCTTCTCGCGTCCGTTCATGGTGATGTGCAACCGGAAGAGAAGTATGATATACTCGCCTAGCTTATTGGTACTGCGTTTGCTATATCGAGAGGGTTATAATTATGACCGCATTCTGGGTTGCCGGAGTGGCATGTATGATTACCCTAGGTGGGGGGGCTATTGCCCTGAGTTTGAAAGCGTATCGGGGAGCGGTGCTCGCCTTCTGTGCCGGTGTGCTCGTCGCCCTCGCCCTCCTTGAGATTCTCCCTGAGTCCTTGGAATTGCTGGAATCCCTCGATCATGCCATTGATCATCACCATCTCTTGATCGCCGCCGCTTTGGGGTTCATCTGTTTTTACTTTGTCGAGCACCTGTCGCATCATCACGGCAGGGGTGAGGCTGGGGATGCCGCACACCCGCATGCCCACGAGACCGGGCTGTGGGGTGTGGTCGGTATTGCTGTCCATAGCTTGTTAGATGGCGTCGCGATTGGGCAGGGGTTTCAGGTTGGCGGCAAGATTGCTTGGATCGTGGCCTTGGCCGTCATGATCCACAAGCTGGCCGATGGCGTAAGTGCAGTGGGTATCATGCTGGGCACCCGGCACAGCCTGCGCACCACGGTCCTCATGCTGGCGGTGACAGCTCTTACCCCCATCGCCGGGGTGCTACTGCAAATGGCTTTTACCATCCCCCTAGCGCTCCTGCTGCTCATGTTGTGTTGGTTTGCCGGCGTGTTTATCTACCTCGGCGCCAGTAGCTTGCTGCCCGCGGCCCATGAGACCAATCATTCGCGCTGGCTACCCGTCGTCACATTCGCCGGCGTCTTTTTCGTGTACGCGGCCCACTCGTTGGCGGAGTAAGAGAGGTGTCGGTACGTCACCAACTATGATGGTGACCGTCTGAGCGAACCGCAACCGGCGGCTTACGGGCTGACGCCGGTCCACATCGCCAGGGTCCGGATGAGCTGCTGCACCGACGGGGCTTGCGGGTGTTGGGGCGCCAACACCAGGAATTGTTGCAAATGCTGGCGCGCCCTGGGCAGATGTCTCCCCGCTCGCATATAAATCATGGCGAGACGGAGGTGGGACTCGGCATGTCCCGGTTGCAGCCGCAACACCGCCTGGTAGGCGGCGATAGCGCGGTTGAGGTCTCCCTTGGCGTCATCAATCATGCCCAATTTCCAATGGGCTTGCACATGATCGGGGGCCATGTCGAGCGTCTGCAGAAATTGCTCGCGCGCTTTTTCTTCCACGCCTTGCTGCTCATAAAGCAAACCGAACTCATAATGCCACTGGGCATGGTACGGCTCCACAGCAAGAGCCTGCTGCCACGCCTGCCGAGCCGCATCGAGCCATCCCTGCCGTCTCAATACACGCGCCAGATTCGCATGGGCCTGAGCCCAATCCGGTTGCAGCGCAATGGCTTGCCGGTAGACCACACGGGCTTTGTCTAACTGACCTTGCCGCATGTATGCCGACCCCATCGCCTCATGGGTGCGGGCCTGATTCGGCAAGATGCGTAAGGCGGCCTCATATGCGCCGAGAGCACGCGGCCACGCTTCCCGTTGAAAATAGGCAAAGCCTAAATTCATGTGCGCCCGGAAGCTTTGCGGCGCCGTGCGTACGGTTTTCTCCCACAGGGTTAGATCGTCGTACCAATCGGCATTGCGCACCACCGTTCGCAGAGACAGAAGGAGCAAAACGATGCCCAACGCCGCACATGCATAGGGACGCATCCGGGTCGAAGTGAATACCTTGGCCCATCCTAAGGCCACCACCAGACAAAAGCCGACGGAAGGCAGGTAGAGATAATGTTCCGCCATGGGCTCATGGTGCGGCACGATCTGGCTGACGGGTAAATCTGACATTATAGGCGAACCGAGGGCCGGGCTTAGCGGCGTGGAGGGCTGACAGAGAAAGTCGGATAGATGCAGGAGCCGTAGAGGCATACTCCCTTCAGTGAACGGCTCAAACGCTCTGTCAGAGGGGAAGTTGACCCATCGGGGGAAGGTCTCATGCACAGGAACGAATTGGTCGCAACGGTGCAGGCGAAATTTGAGGCGCTCGCACCCTACCTGAATGAGCATACCCGTCGCCTCTGGGCGGCGGTGGAGGCACGGGCGCTCGGGCGGGGTGGCATCAGCATTACGGCCGACGCCACACGGTTGTCACGGACCACGATCCATGCGGGACTCGACGAATTGCAGCACACAGCGGGACCGCAGTTCGGAGCGTTTGAGACAGGGACGCCGCCGCCCATTCGCCGCCCAGGTCCGGGACGCAAGCCGCTGACCGCCCACGACACCACCTTGCTGCAGGAACTCGACCGGATGCTCGAACCCGCGACGCCAGGTGACGCCGTCTCTCCCCTACAATGGACCTGCAAAAGCACGGCAAAGCTCGCCGAGGAATTGCGTGCGTACGGGCACCAGGTCAGCCAGCGCACGGTCGCGGCCTTCCTCAAGGCGCGAGGCTATTGTCTCCAAGCAGCGCGGACGACGCGCAACGGAACCTCAGACGATGCTCGCCAGGCCCAATTCCTATACATCTACGACACCGTGCAACGCTTCCAGTAGCGTCAGCAGCCCATCCTAGCGCTGGAGACGAGAAAGAAGGAACTGCTGCACGCATGTGCGCATCAGGAGCTTGCGGGGACGCCTCCATATCAGCCGAGTACGACCGAGGAACGCGACCGGACGGCGCTGGCTCTCGAACATGTGCGACCCAACAGGGCCTATGACGTGACAACGAACAGCGGGTGGGTCAGTGGCGAGATCGATCATGACATCGCCGCCTGTGCAGCGGCAACGATCCGCCTCTGGTGGCAAACGATAGGCCGGGGGCTCTACCGGAATGCTCAAGACATGTTCATCACCGCAGATTTCAGAAGCAGCCATGCCCCTTGGACCCACCGGTGGTACATGGAGCTGCAGCACCTGGCGAACGAGTTCGGGATCAGGCTCGACATCAGTCATTTTCCTCCCGGCACAAGCAAATGGACACAGGTTGACCATCGCATGGTCTGCTCTCTTATCTGCCACTGCCAGGGCCGCCCTGTCATGAGCCGAGAAGTAGTGGTGAACCTTATCACCCCGACGACGACAGCAACGGGGTTAGAAATCTCGATGGTGCACGACGCACATCTGTATCCCATCGACAAAGAGGTCTCCACGTCTGAGACGGATTTTGCTAAAAACATTATCTGATCTAAGAGGCATGTGAGCGACTCTGAAAAATTGATTGACAGTGCCAGCAAAGGTCGCTCTAAACCGCCTGGACCGGGATCAGGCTCACATCAGACCATGCTTACAGTCCATTCACGACCTGACGCGGGAGACCTCGCATCAACTCCGCGGCTTGCTACACGTCCTCGATGACCACTGCAGCACGTGGGCAGAATTCAGTGGCAACCTGCGCGCCTGGAGCGAACAACTCCTAGAGCCGTGGGCTGTCACCTTCGACTTCGCCGTGTCGCCATCTGTGCACGACTTGCCCCCTCCCTCCGTGCGGCTCCGGGTCGAGCTGTATCGGCTCTACCGAGAAATCCTCCTCAATGCCCTCAACCATGCACGGGCCGAGAAGTGGCACTCATCCGCTCCGTCGCAGAGCGCGGTCTCCCAACGGAATGCCTGGTGTTAACCGTGCACGATGATGATGATCACCTCTTTGCCGCCCTGCGTGCCGGAGCTCTGGGATACATCGTCAAGCAGGACGCATCGTTGGCTGAGATTGCACGGGCCATTCAGGATGTCCGGGACGGTGGCGCACCGATGACACGGGGTCTGGCCCGCCGGATCCTGCAGGACATTCAAAACACGCCCAGCCCTGCCAGGCATCCGGCAGGGCTGGGGCTCACGACTCGGGAGTTGGAGATCCTGGAGGCGCTTGGACAGGGGTACACCACCCGGAAGGTGGCCGAAGCCCTACACATTAGTTACGAGACGGTCAGGTGCCATCAGAAGAATATCTACCGCAAGCTCCAGGTGAACTCCCTCGTGGAGGCGGTAGCCGTGTTCAGAGGGGACAAGCGTACCTAAAGAGCGCATCCCTGCCTGGGCACAGCCAGGGCTTGTACGGCAACCCGCCGGCTGGGTCTCGCGTGTGATGTCGGACATCGCACACGCCAACGGCACGGCGAGACATCAAGAAAGGAGGTGACCGACGAGCTAACCAAACGTTGGTCCATTCTTGGGAATCGTGCTTCCCGTGCAACACGGGAACGCAACCCGGCCTGAGTCTCAGACGCAAGGAGAGACAAGTATGAATCGAGGCAATTTGTTCACCCAGGTGACGCTGGCCGCGATGCTGCTCGGCGCCACGCTGACCCTGCCTGCCATGGCTCAAGACGTACCCGTCCTCCAAGACTTGAAGCCTGGCAGTTTTCTCGTCTTCCCAAAATTTTACTACGATCCGCAGGCAGGCGTGAATACGCAGATCCGGATCTCGAATACGAGCCACGATTTTGCGGTTCGCGTGCGGCTCAATTTCGTCTGCCCCGGTGTCAAGCGCATGGATGATTTCTGCGATGCGCTGGACATTCACCGCTCCATCACCGCGCACGGCACCGTCATCATTGACGTGGGCAATGTCCACCCGCCGGGCCCAAAAGGGTTTGCCGTCGCCATTGCAGAAGACAGCAGCAAGCGGCCGCTCGCCTTCGATCATCTCATCGGCAGCTATCACATTAGCAGCGGGGGCAACGTCGAGGCTGCCCAGGCCGTGGCGATCCAATCGGTCCATGATGTCAACACGGTCCTGGGGGAATAAGACGAGGGGTTGCAGTTTGGCCCCGATCCGGATCCCACGACGCAGGATTATGTCGCCCTGGGGACCAACTTGTTTACCGATTTCCGAGCGGTCCAGTTCGGTCCTGACGACAACGCCACCCATGGGAGTGAGTTGACGCTGCTGACGCTCGATACCATCGCGGGTGCGCAAAACCCCGCCTCCCTGGTCTTCATTGACTTCTGGAACGACAATGAGGTGCCCTATTCGACCTCGTGGGAGTTCGTCTGCTGGACCCATGTGCGGCTTGACGAGATTGACTTCAACTTCGTGTATCCGAACCTGAGCGCGATGTACGGCAAGATGATGATTACGCCCGTGGGCAACTGCCCGATTCCGGGAACCTGTCCGCCACTCTTTCCGTATGAACCGGCGATACTGGGAGCGATTGATGAGTTTGGGCCGGGTTTCCAAACCAAGCGCAACCTCTATCATGACATGAATCCGAGATCGACGACACTCTCGCTCTGGCCGTATGTTGCTGCGGCGCGGTTCACGCTCAGGACCCCCTCTTGGCCGATCTCGACGCCCAGATCCAGTCCCTTTGTGACACGTGGGGCACGTTTGCGCAGACGGCTTGCGCTGAGGCCACGGCGCGGTTCGAGCACCTCCAAGGGCTCCTGGGGATGGGCACACTCGCCGAGTCCCATGACATGGCCCAGGGAGACATTCTGGTATGGTGCGCAGAACGCTGGGCAGAGTGGGGCTCCAGAAATGTGATCCGCGAGCTGCGATGTGCCTGTCAGGGGATCAATCGGTATCATGTGTACGCCACCACGGCCGACTTTTTGATGCCCGAACAGTTGGTCGACATTGTCATCTCGTACATCCTCGATCCGGTCGAAATCGCACACCCCGAGTTTGAAGCCACATGCCGGCAACGCTACGCACAGGACTTCATGCTTCAAGATCGCTGCTTTTACCACCTCGTCATAGAGCAGAACACGTAGGTCAGGATAGTCAGTACCCGAATGAGGTATATCTCGTTCCTCTGGAAAAAAGCTAAGTACCGAAACAAAGTTAAATTTAATTTTGCCTCAGTACTTACTTGCGCCAGACACGCAGCATCGTACGCCTCGTTGTATACGTGAGAACGACGCCTAAGGGCGCGTCAGAAAAAAGGAGAACATCATATGAAACGAGAAACGTGTGTGACACTCGCGGCGCTGACCACCATACTGCTCAGCGCCACTCTCACGCGACCCGCCACAGCCCAGGTCTTCAACGCTTTGCAACCTGGCAGTGTGCTCGTCTTCCCGGAATTCGATCAGCGTCAGAAGAGGAAGACGCAGCTCCTGATTACAAATACCGACCTCGGCGCGGACGTGCGGGTACAGCTCACGTTTATTTGCCCGGGAAACAAACGAAGAGACCCGTTTTGTGACGCGCTCGACATCCATATCAGCCTCACCCCGCTGGGTACGGCCGTCATGGACGTGGCAGCGCAACATCCGCCGTGCGCCGAAGGCTATGTCATGGCCATCGCGGAAGACAAACGGGGGCAGCCCATTTCCTTCAACGCCCTCATCGGCGGGTATCACATCTCGAAGAATCGCCGGGCAGAGGCATCCGAGGCCATCGCCATTCAGTCGATCCATCCGGCGGGCGCCGTCCTAGGAACGAATGGAGCCTTGCAATTCGGTCCGGAACCGGACCCCGCGACGCAAGATTATGCCGCCCTGGGGACCAATCTGTTGACGATTTTTCGGGCGGTGCGCTTGGATAACCCCAAACGCAAGACGGAGCTGATTCTGCTGACGCTAGACAGCCTCGCCGGCGTGCAAAACCCTTCGACCCTGGTGTTCATTGACTTCCAAAACGCTCATGAAGTGCCCTTCTCGACCTCATGGGAGTATGTCTGCTGGACCCGAGTCAGTCTTAGCAGGGTTGACTTCAACTTCCTGGAAGCCAACCTTGGCAGCACACATGGCTCGATGACCATTGTGCCCGTGGGCAACTGCCCGGTCCCAGGAGGCTGTCCTCCGTTCTTTTTGTTTGATCCGACCGTTCTGAGCGTGATCAATGAAAATGCACCGGGCGTCTGGAACAAACGGAACCTTCACCATGACAATGTTCCCAAATCGGCCATATATTTTGCCCATTAATTCCGACTAAGTACTGAGTGGGCTTTCAAATAAGTTATTAGACATTCGATTTCTGAACTCACGCATCCCCAAGGGATCGAACCTACATAGATGTATAAAGACTTATTTGAAACTCCACTGAGGCACAATTAAATTTATATCTTTCCCCTAGAGAAATAGAGTTGTTCCTCAATAGCATAAGATCAGGTTCCCTAGCCCAGCCCAGATGCCCACCGAATCATCCTCA
>CBCXVS010000251.1:0-11483 GCA_965178525.1 uncultured bacterium
ATGACCTGGCTGGGCTCCCTCCATCGTTTGGGGGAGGATAGCCTACCTCATTAACTATTGGGGAACAACCCTAATACGTCTGGCCGTCGTACATGCTGGTCACCGCAGCACGCTCTGCCTCAACATCCATACCGCACACGGGATCGTGCACGAACACGTTTCCTCCTCGGACTCTCACGGCCTCCCTAACAAATATTTCGATTTGCGAAATATTTGTATCCCGAATTTCATAGAACGTCAAGCTCCCAAGCCTGCCTAGACGTCTATTCCGCATTCCGCATTCCGCATTCCGCATGGGGTAAATGGCGCACATAAGCAATCACGTCCCACATCTCCCGGGAGGTCAGAACCGACTCCCACGGCGGCATGGTAAGCCAGCCCCGTTCGTCCTTCACGCCATCACGCAAGGCCACGAAGAACTCCCCATCGCTCATCTTCTGCATGGCATCAAGGTCGGAATGGTCGGCTGGCTTGTGCCCGATGCTCTCCATGTACGCATTGTTGTCACCTTTGCCCTGGCGGCCATGGCAATGATAGCAGAGGCGTTGGTAAATGCGCTCGCCGTTGAGGATGGCGCGCCGTAAGGCAATGCTGTCCGGGTCCGAGCCGGAGGGGAGGGATATCTTTGGGAGCCGCGGTTGCGGTAGGGGCGGATTGGGGGGACGTGACGCCGGGGATTCCGGCGTGGGCGTCGCGATCCATATGACGGCGAGAGCCAACGGGAAGAGCACGCCGAAAATCAGGAGGCTCGTGTAAACTAAAAAGCGCTGCACTTATGCTCCTTCAGTTTCCCTTTCCTTGGCGCTGAGGCTATCCGAATACCCGTTTATCCCTTTACTGATACATTTTCTTATATCCATACCGTCGCCAGTTAAATCAATATTTTGCAGGCATCTTTGCCGGGCTGGGCTTTGATCTTATCCTCAGTCCTGTTTTACCGGACGGCTTGTAGCGTGACGGGCACGCGTAGGCGGTTGCGCTCACGGATGATATGCACCGTTACGCTATCGCCTACCTGATGCTTTTCGAGAGCGTTGAGGAGGTCGTCCGCTGTCCTCGCCGAGTCGGAGGCGATGCCAATGATCACATCGCCCAGAATCAGACGGCCGCGTCGGTCCCGGCGTGTGCTGCGCAAACCAGCGGCACGGGCAGCACTGCCCGGTTCGCTCTGGATAATCAAGACACCTGGCAGATTCAAGCGGTTCGCGGTGGCGTCATCGGCAATGCGTATCCCCAGGCCGGGACGAATCACGCGGCCATAGCGAATGAGCTGAGGCACGACGCGGTTAACCGTATCGACCGGCACGGCAAAGCCGATGCCGGCACTCGATCCCGATGGGCTATAAATCGCGGTATTAACGCCGATGAGGCGGCCGGCGCTATCGAGCAGAGGACCGCCGGAATTGCCAGGGTTGATGGCGGCATCCGTTTGGATCATACCGGTGATCATACGGCCGTTTTCGGCGGGAATTTCACGGCCCAACGCGCTAATGATGCCCGTGGTCAGCGTCTGGTCCAGGCCGAAGGGATTGCCGATCGCATACACGTTTTGCCCAACTAACAGATCACTCGACGCGCCGATCGCCAGCGGCTTCAATAGGCGTTTGGGCGCGTCGATGGCGAGGACGGCTAGATCTTTCTCAGGCACCGCACCCACGAGCTGGGCATCCCACTCGGAATGATCGGCAAGGGTCACTTTGGCGCTGCTCACCCCCTGAATGACGTGATAATTGGTGATGATGTGGCCATCCCGGTCCCAGATAAATCCCGAACCACTTCCTTGGGGAATTTCAAACAGATTCAAATTGAAAAAATCGCGGCGTAAGGCGACCGTGGTAATATAGACGACCGACGGGGAACTCTGGCGAAAGAGCGCAATGGTGGCACGCTCATTGGCAGCCAGCTTGCCACGCGGGGTAACGGCGCGAGGCGCGGCGTTCGGATCGTGCAGGCGGGTGTGCTGCCGGCTACCCAAGAGACAGAGGAGGCCCAGGAACAGGAAGAGCATAAGCCAAAAGCGCGAGCCTGCACCGGAACCTACTGTGGGACGTTGCGCGTCATGCGGGGCGTGCATCTTATTAAAAGCCTCTATCGTATACAGGTCATTCTGTCCAGGTCCTTATCATTCCGCTTGCACGACCGATGTGCGTAAGAATTCATGCACGCCTCGGAAGATGCCCTGGGCCAGGGCCAGCCGATACTGACGGCTGCGCAGCCGTTTTTCCTCGGTTGGGTTGCTGATAAAGCCAATTTCTACCAAAATGCCGGGCATGTCTGTGCGCAGCAGCACCACAAAGGGGGCGCCATCCACGCCTCGATCGGGGGGCGCGGTGTAGCGGGGCGTGATGAAATTGACCAGGGCCTTTTGCGTCAGCCCCGCGAGCACGGCGGATTGGTTGATCCGGTCGGTTTCCTGCAAGTCGTGTAAAATGCGCGCAAGTTCCGAGAGTTGATGCGTAGACATATTGTTTTCCCGTGCCGCAATGCGCTGCGCCCGTTCGCTGTTGGCCGCAAAGCTCAGGTACCAGGTCTCGATCCCGCGGACCTCACGGCGTTTGCTCGCATTGGCGTGGATGGACAAAAATATATCCGCTTGCTGCGTATTGGCGATGTTGGCGCGCTCCTCCAGTGGGACAAAGACATCGCGCTCGCGCGTGAGGATGACGCGGGCGTGGGGTAACTTCCTGCGGAGCAATTCCTGTAGGGCTTGCGCCACTTGCAACACGACCACTTTTTCTTGCAGGCTACGCCGGCCGACAGCGCCAGGGTCTTTGCCGCCATGCCCGGGGTCGATGACGATGGTGGGTGGTTTGGACTGTGTCTTAGGGGGAGGCGCACTGCCGGTCGCATGGAGATCAATCACGATCCGATAGGGCTGCTGGAGTGTAAACACCGTGTAATCCTGCGCTGCCTGCAGATCAAGCACGACGCGCACGACGCCCGTGCGATGTTGGGCAATGCGGATCGCGCGTATGCGGCCATCGGTAACCCGGAGCTGTTTTTTCTCCCAGCCCGGCGCCAAGCGGGACTGCATCAGATCGACATAGAGGCGTTCCGGTGTCGGGAGACGGCCTACCGAGTGCTGCACGGCGCCATCGGCCTCGATGACGACACGGGTGGTACCGGCATCGGATCGGAAGCGCACTTCCTCAATCGTCCGTTTGGCGGCGCCCTGGCCCAGTCCCGGAGGCAGGAGACCCAGGAGCGCGAGCAGAACGAGGCTCATGTACCAGCGCATCAGGAGCCACGGGTGCAGACGATGTTTCCTACTGTATGCAGGCTTTTCGCTCGACATGCGACAACTCATCTACGTTGACATACTCCCAAGGGGCAACCGCTTGGGATTCTGGCTTCGGACAGTGGCCGCCAACCGGGTCGGTCTTACACCACCTCGGCACACAGGAAGACGCCCCTTCCTGACAACCTTAGCGCACCTCCACGCCCACGCAGCGACTGGGGAGGGCCAAAGTCGATGGGGCATTTTACCACAAGTGTTTGTATCGTCAATCGTGATTACACTTGCCAGAGTCAAAACCCACGGGCTGAAGCCCACAAGGACAAAGCCCTGATATCCCAAGCCTGCAATCTTGGGATTGACGGGCTGGAGTCACCAAAAGGCGGGACTGGCCGTGTGGTTAAATGCTGACAGCGTTTGGCTGATACCTCACGCATAATGTACCGTCATTAGGTGTGGAGTGCAATGAGATGGGCTCATCTCATGGTGGACCGCGATGGTGGCATTCAAGTCTTGAGCCTTGACAAAGTCTTCGTCTACAATGCAGCCATGTAGGTAATGACTCAGATGGCTGCCGTACAGGGAGAGCCTATGACACACAACGGAGACCGGGTAAGCACCTATGAGCTTGCTGACGACACCGATGCCATTGAATTTTATTTTGAGCAGGGCCTAACCGATGGCCTTCCGGTTGTGCCGCCGACGGAAGAGCGGGTCCAGCGGATGCTGGCGGCCACGCCGCGGCCTGCCGATGAGGTCGTGGCGCTCGTGCCACCCAATTTTGGGGAAGCGACGGTTGAAAAGATCGCGGTGAACGCCGTCATGGCGGGATGTCAACCGGCGTATCTCCCGGTTGTCTTGGCAGGGGTGGAGGCGATGTGCGATGAGCGCGTGAGCTTACATGGGGTGCAGGGCACCACCCACACATCGACCCCGTTGTTCATCATCAATGGGCCGATCCGGCAGCAATTGGACATCAACTGTGCGGCTGGCGTGTTCGGTTCGGGCTGGCGGGCGAACGCAACGATTGGCCGGGCGTTGCGCTTGATGATGGTGAATCTGGGTGGGGCGCGCCCAGGAGAGATCGATAAGTCCTGCATGGGGCATCCGGGGAAATTCTCCTTTTGCATTGGCGAATATGAGGAAATGAGTCCATGGGAACCACTGCATGTCGAGCGCGGCTATGCTCCGGATCAGAGCACCGTGAGTGTCTATTGTTGCGATGCGCCGCAATGTCTGACGAATAATGCCGGCCGCTCGGCCCGGAGTATTTTGCGCACGGTTGGGGCGGCCATGGCGACGGCTGGAATGACAAGACCATGTTGGCGGGTAGCTATATGCTGGTCATGAGCCCGGAGCATGCCAGAACCGTTGCGGATACGGGTCTGAGCAAGCAGGATGTGAAACGGTTTCTGTACGAACATGTGCGCCGTCCGCTGGGTGAGCTGGTGCCGACACCCGATGATGAAGAAGGGCTCAACCGGAACCGCCTGCCCGGCTGGCTGGATGCTTCCAATGATGCTACGAGGGTACCGAAGGTCGCGTCGCCGGATGCCATTATTCTGCTCGTGGCCGGCGGTACGGCGGGCCGCTTTACGCTGCAGATGACGGGCTGGGGTGGCGGCTCCGGAACGCAGCTCGTCACCGTGCCGATCCAGGACTAAAGTGAGGACTGAGGACTCAGGACTAAGAGGTTTGGAGAAGAGGAGGGTGAGGTATGGCAAAATTGTATGATCCCACAGCGGCGCCGACGAGTAGCGCGACGCCGCTCGCCGCGCGGGTAGCCGATCTGCATGGCAAGGTGATTGGCATGCTGGATATTAGCAAACCGAAGGGAAATTTTTTCCTGGATCGTTTGGCGCAGCGGCTTACCGAGCAGTTTCAGCCGCATGAGATTATTCGTGTCATGAAACCGACCTTTACGCGCCCCGCGCCGGAGGAGGTGCGCAAGGAACTCGAGCAGAAATGTGATATGGTCATTGAAGCCTTGGCCGATTGAGGCTCCTGCACCACGTGCAGTGTGCACGATAGCGTCTTTTTTGAAAATGCCGGTATCCCGGTCGCGGCCTTTGCGACCACGGAATTTGCCAACGCTGGCCGAGCCCAGGCGGATGCGCTGGGGATGCCCGATTTCAATTTGATCTTTGTGGAACACCCCATCCAGCCGCTGACGGAAGAAGAAGTCCATCGGCGTGCCGATGCGGTGTATGATCAACTGATTAAGACGTTAATCCAAGGGTGAGAACTCGCCGTATGGTAAGCGATCTCCCCTTTGATGATCTCCCCTCATCCCCCCTGGAGGCAAGGGGGGAGCAAAGGAACGGCAGAAAACGTGGCCGCGAGTACAGGACAAGACACAGTTGCGATGATCGATGCGCAGTTGCAGCAAGGGCAGCGGCATTTCACCTTGCCCGAGGCGGCTGCGATGACGGGTCTGTCGATCGATGACACACGGCATGCAATGGATGTATTACTCAGCTGGTATGTCTGCCGGCTCCAGGTGAGTGAACATGGCGACCTGATCTACCACTTCGGTGATACGCTCCAGCGGCGGGGAGAAAAAACTGCGGCGGAGCGCCGGCAGGAGCTACTCAACTGGCTTTGGAAGATGTTTACGGTGATCTATAAGGTCTGGATCACGGTGACCTTGGTGGTCTATTTTGTCTTTTTCTTGGTTTTGATGATTGTCTTGTTGGTGGCGGCTAGCTCCAAGCGTTCCTCAGACGGCCGTCGCAGCGCACCTGTCCATCTCGGTGGGCTCGCCAACATGTTTTTCTCCATTTTCCGCTGGCGCACGGTTACCGGGGCTATCGACTACCAGCGGGACCGTGCCGGCTATCGCTATCGCCATTATGAGCCGCGCCCGGCGGTGCTGAATGATGAGAAAAAAAGTTTCATTGCGGCCGTGTATGACTTCGTCTTTGGGCCGCCGCGTGTAGAACTCGATCCGCTCACCGATGAAAGGGAAGTCGCGACCTATTTGTTGCAGAACGACGGCATTATCGTCACCGCCGAGTTGAGCGCCCTGGCCGGATGGAATTTTCCGCAAGCGGAAACCTTCTTGACGGAGTGCGCCGTGCGCTACAGGGGCGAGGCGAAGGTGAGTGACAACGCCGTCCTGTATGGTCAGTTCGATGATCTCATGCGTGGTGTCGGCGAGGTGGAGACCGGGGAGGTGACGTATTATTGGCATGAGTACGAGCCGGAGTATGAGCTGACGGGCAACAGCGCGGTCTACAATTTGATCATTATCCTGATGAACGGCTTCAATTTGTTGATATCGTTTCTCGTGTTGTCCGGGAGCCTAACCGCCCTGTTCACATCAAGTCATGCCAATGCCTTCCTCGCGTTCTTGGCGTTAAATCCGGGTTTTGTCAAGCTGGTGCTCGGCTGGGTGCCGTTTATTTTTTCCCTGCTGTTTTTCCTCATTCCCATAGTGCGCGGGGCCAAAATCGTGTCGTTGCGGCGCCAGCGGCATCAGCAAAATATCCGCAAACGGCTATTCAAAGCGATTTTCGCGTGCCAGGGACACCCGCAAACGGTGGAGGAGGTGCGTACGGCCGCCAATACGGAGGCGCAGGAAGCGTCCTTATCGCGGCGGGTCATTGAAACGACCCTGAAGGAGTTGGCGCTCGATGTGCCGGGCGACATGACGGTCTCCGAGGCTGGCGAGGTGCAGTTTGCCTTTCCGCGTATCACGGCGGAACTTCAAGCGGTTGGCCCCTTGCGTCAACACCGCCGGCGTGATGATGCGCTGGGGGATATTATTGTCGAATCCGACAACTGATCAAGAGTGGATGGTGATTAGTGGTTCGTTAAGAGTTGCGGACTCTCGACTCTCGACTCTCGACTCTCCACTAACCTCATGGCCGTTCGGGTTCTCAGATTGCCAGCGCCAGACGTCCGTACACATAACATCGAGGCCGCGCTCCGCTACCCAGTTGAGTTCACTTTTCGCTTTTGACGCATCGGCGTAAGTGGCGGCAACATCACCTAGCCGGCGTTCCACGACTTCATACGGGATCGTTTGGCCTGAGGCATTTTCAAACGCGGCAATCACTTCGAGGACGCTATATCCCTGCCCCGTCCCCAGATTGTACGTTGCCACGCCAGGATGCGAGACCAGCTTTTGCAGCGCCTTGATATGGCCTAGGGCCAGATCCACCACGTGGATGTAATCGCGTACCCCTGTACCGTCTCGCGTTGGATAATCATTGCCAAACACTGACAATGTGGGCAGTCGGCCGACGGCAACCTGTGCGAGATACGGCAGGAGGTTGTTGGGAATGCCGTTGGGATCTTCGCCAATTCTGCCGCTTTCGTGTGCCCCAACGGGATTGAAGTAGCGGAGGAGGGCGATGTTCCAGGACGGATCCGCGACGTGTACATCGCGTAGGATCTGTTCGATCATGAGTTTCGAGCGCCCATAGGGGTTCGTCGCCGAGAGCGGGAAATCCTCTTTGACCGGCACGGCGTATGGATCACCGTAGACCGTACAGGAGGAACTGAAGACCAGATTTTTCACCTGATGTTTGGCCATCACCTCACAGAGGTTGAGGGTGCCCATGACATTGTTTTGATAGTATCGCAGTGGGATCGAAACGGATTCGCCAACGGCTTTGAGGCCGGCAAAGTGAATCACGGCCACGATGTCATGCTGCTGAAACACGGCGTCTAAAGCCGCCATGTCGAGGAGGTCGACCTGTGCAAAGGTCAACGTCTTGTCCGTCAACGCTTGGACGCGTTGCAACGGTTCGGCTTTGCTATTGGAGAGATTGTCCACGACGACCACATCATACCCGGCTTGTAACAATTCCAAGCATGTATGGCTGCCAATGTACCCGGCGCCACCTGTGACTAAAATGCGCATAGACGTTTCGTATCCTCTTCACCCTCTGGTGGTTGATGATGTCCCCGGCATGCCAAGCGGATCGGACGGATTGTATGCCCTCATGTCATGCCAGAGATCGAGTTGTCATGCCATACGGCATGTCGTAGGAACGGGAAGATCATGACGCAATTGTACATCATTGATGTGGGTATGGTCCGGGTAAAAGTGGAAACGGGTGTTGTCGACTGACGATGTTCTGATGGGTATGACGTGATTTCCCAGTCGCGCGCCCTGGACATGGGGAATGTCCAGGGCGCTTTATCGGCGGGGAATACATCATGGTAGAATACGCAGAGCAGTCGCCAACATATGCCAGCGCGATCAGAACAGAGCCAAATGACTCATACCTCGGAGGCTCATGCGTGTGTGCCTGTGGGGTATGACGGAGGAGAGGTATCAGCGTAACCTCAGCCGTTGTATCGACTGCTGTCAGAAAAATCTTGAGCCGAGACAAGCCGGCGTCTCCGCAACCCTCTGACAGATCATCCAGACCATGCAACCGTGACGCATTCACACGCTAGCATCCGGAACCGCATATGAGGGACCTATGGATATTTTGCTCACTAATGATGACAGTCATGCCTCGCCGTTATTTCGCTTCGCAATCGATTTCCTCAACCCCCTGGGCCAGGTGACCATTGTGGTGCCGAAGGAGGAGCAGAGCTGGACGGGAAAATCGATGTCCCGTTTCAAGCCGTTATTCCTCGATGAGATTCGGTCACACGATAATCGTGCTCTATGCCTCGACGGCACACCTGCTGATTGTGTCAATATCGGGGTGTATCACCTTTGCGAACGCCGGCCGGACTTGGTGGTCTCGGGCATTAATATCGGTATCAATGCCGGTCTTAGCTTCTTCTTCGCCTCCGGGACGATTGGGGCGTGTCTCGAAGCCAATATTGCCGGCATACCGGCTGTTGCCCTCTCCCAGAGCTTGGAAGGCGCCATTTTTCAGGAATGGATGCAATTTCGGCGTATTCCGGAAGCCGAGGCGGACCGCTTGCAGGCACAGACCACCATGTTGTTGCAGCGGGTGTTTGAGACGCTGATAGCGCGTGAGGATTTTTGGCGCCATCCCGTGACGTGGAACGTTAATTTACCGTACACCGCGGCGCCGGATTGGCGCATGGTACCAACTGTCCTGGGGCATACGATGTATAACTCGTGCTTTATAAAAGTCGGCGATCAGTTCCGGCATGAACTGGAACTTCCACCGCCGGATACCCGCGACCATGCGGATGGAAAGGTGGTGAACCAGGGGCAGGTGAGTGTCACCTACATCGATATACGAGAGTTGGGGCAAACCGTTATGCAGCTCTAGAGGCGTCGTCATGCTGCGGCAATCGGCGCCCGGAAATGATGCAAGCGGGATCCGCGAAGGACGCGAAGCAATGATGAATACTGTGGTGGCCGTCAGTCCGTCGTTGTCTTGCGTCCGGATTCGGAGGCGACCGTCTGCGTTTGCCGCAGGAGGAAGAGTTCGACACCGTTCAGATGACGGTCTGGGGCCCCATGGTGCGCCTGTGCAGCCGGTTGCGGCTGCGCCGGACGTGTCGTGTTGTCCTTGACAATGAGTACGTCGGGCTGTGGAACATCAGACACATCCGGAGACGGTGTCAGATCGGCGGGCGCGCCGGGGTTGCCGACTGTGCCACGGAAAAATTGTGGTGTTGGAATATCTGCTCCGTTTGTGGTATGGCCTGTATGGAACTCAGTCGGGTTGGCATTGGCGCCCAGGTGTAGCCGAAACGCCAAAGCATGGCTGCTGAACCACAACCCTGTGATGGTCAGAACGATGGTCAACTGCATCACCAGACGCTTCATGGCGTATACTCCTTTGCCTGCCGCAGGTTTGCACGGCCAATGATCATATTGTAAGTGGATATGGAAAGATGATATCCTGCGGGCTTCTGACGAACCGTGAGGGCTGTCACAGTGGGGATGTGAGCCGTATCACACAAGGCGTCTCGTTGGACAGAAAGGCATCAGCATAGATGAGAGGCCAACGTTGCCTTCTGACGTATGTTCACACGTCATGATGTGCTACACTCCTTATAATCGATTGTTTCTGTTCAGTCATGGTATCATATGTCAGAGTGGTCGTGGCGTCCACCCTTGCCAGGAGGGTCGAGCGCGTGCTTGCCTCGCCTGTAGGTGGTCGCTACCGAAGAGGTTGAAGGTGAGGTCTATAGCTCAGATCGAGCGCGTTGAGGTGGGGTGATGGGACATCTCTTAGGACTCAAGGAGTATCTCGAAGCAGGCTATAACCAGTCGGTTTTCGATCAGGCTTTGTCGTCGCAGCAGCCTTGGGAATTGCACCTGCATGGCCAGCGCGTTGTCCATGGCCGTATTGTGGAGAATCGGACCTATGATCTGATGGTCGATGTCGACGGCCAGGGCCAAGAAGAGCTGCCGAAGATCCAGGTGAAACTCCTGTGTACACCCGACGTCTCAGAGCCGGTTCGCAAGATGATTAAAATCGACAAAAAGGTGCAGGCCCTCGGACTCGAACCTATTTATGCGCCGCCGGAGCGTTACTTTGTCAAAAACAAGACCCTGTTTCCTCTCATGAAAGAGAGACAAGTGGTCTTTTGTACGCTCCTTGAAGGGGAAACTATCAGAGGCATTATCGCCGATTTTAGCAAGTACGAGATGACGATCCACGCCAAAGGCGGGCTGCCGGTCGTCATCTTACGCCATAGCGTGTACGATCTGCGGAACAAACAAGGACGTTGCATGCTAAGAACATTTCAAGACCAACACAAAGACTGGGAAAAGAGCGAACTGTTCGTCTCATAATGTTATGATTACGATCACTGACGACCTGTGCATACCGGAAAGCGAACTCACATACACAACCGCGCGCAGCGGCGGCCCGGGAGGCCAGCACGTCAACAAGGTCAGCAGTCGAGTGACGTTGTGGTTCAACGTGGCTGAGTCGCCTCATTTATCAGACGAACACAAGCGGTTGATTCGTGCTCGCCTAGCGACACGGATCAACCGAGACGGAGTCCTACGGGTGGTATCGCAACGGCACCGCAGTCAGGCGGTCAATCGCGATGCCGCTCTCGACCGCTTCATCACACTCCTGCGTGAGGCCCTGTCGCAGGCGCCGCCCCGCAAATCAACCGCAACACCTGCCGCTGTTAAACAACGCCGTCTCACGGAGAAAAAATACCGCAGCCAACTGAAGCAGCAACGCGGCAAACCGGGACCATGGGAAGCATGACGGCTAGCCTAAGAAGTCGCGCACGCGCGTCATCGCGTCCTGTTTCGGATAGATATTAGAGTTGTTCCTCAATAGCATAAGATCAGGTTCCCTAGCCCAGCCCAGATGCCCACCGAATCATCCTCAAA
>CBCXVS010000252.1:0-11469 GCA_965178525.1 uncultured bacterium
TCATTAACTATTGGGGAACAACCCTAATTTTTTGTGCGTGTTAGAGGTCACCATTGTCGTTTACCTCGCAATTTGTCTGACGTACCTTACCGTATCCGCCATAGGATGGCGGAGGGCTGAAAGCGGTAGGTATCGGATACCGAGGAAGAACGCTTGCAGGCAGCAATCACATCGGCCGTGGCAGCACTCTTGAGGGGTACGGCATGGCGCACGCAACAAAAAAAGGCCTTGCGTTGGAAAATGAAGACAACCGACCTGAAATCATAGAATCATGAACATCGATAAGAATCTATAACGCCCGAATATGGCCCTATTATAGTTACCACTCTCGATATGTCAAGGAAAAATTTTTGTTGAATACAAAAATACGACAGAGTACTTGTAGAAAATTGATTCAATATAGAATCAATACGTGCTAGAAGAAAGATCAACCTTGCGGTGAGAAGCCCCATGACGGGCGCGTCGCCATCGGCGCTGTAGATGACGGACGGTGGTGCAAAAATGATTATGGACACCCCTGTAACGACGCGATCCAGGCATCGATGAGCGCAATGCCCTCACGGTCGATGACATTGCGGCCAATAGGCGGCATCCGGTTGACGTCTAGAGCGTGCAGGCGCAGCGAGACGACCGAGCGTTCGGGGGCCCCAGGCGCGACAAGACGCGCCCGGGAGATGCCGAGATTACCCATCTCCGGTGGCACACCGCACACGCCCATAGAGGCGTCCGGGGTGGTGAAGCGAAAATCTGCCGGTCCTTCACTTGGCCCCTTCGGACGGTGACAATGCGCGCAGTTGGCATGCAGATAGGCGCGCGCAGCGCCCCTGGCTGGTTGGGATCGGACGTGCGCGGCAACGCCGGGAGGGCCGCAGGTGATGCAGGCAAAGGCGCATCGAATAGGCCAATGTGGGCGAAGGTCACGAGTTGGTTGGCCGTACGCCCCGTGCTGGCATACGCGAAGGCGCGATTCATCTGGGCCGTTTCAAGACCCAAGGCGTGCCCGGCGGCGGCGGTATGGCATTGCAGGCACTGTGCCCGGCTCGGAATGGTATAGATTTGCCCAGCGAGCATACGGGTTTTGCCGCCTGCAAGTAGCGTCGCCTCGGTCTGCGCCTCATTCCACTCATAGGTGTAGCCCGCCCAGCCGCCATCGTCATGGCGCACGAGAAGCCGTGTCTCAATCAGCCTGCCCGCAAAGGCAAACGCCTTCACCAGCACCGTCCCAATTGGAAAGTCCCAGTCGCCGTCCGGGCCAATGTGCACGGTCGTATCCGGTGGCAAGGCGAGCCAGCGCTGCTTCGACGCGCCATCCGACCAGAGCGGGACATTGACATCATACGAAATCAGGCCTGGCGCGGGCTGCGTCGGGTCACGAGGATCGACGCAGCCCGTGGCCGACAAGGTTTGCGGGAAGCGCGTTGCCACCGGGTTCAGCGTGCCCGGAACCAGGCGGTAGATGGCGTCGAACAGCAGGACGTAGAGTTCCCCGTTATGATCCTCGGCAAAGGCCCGCATGCCGTCTACGTCGCCTACCCGCTCGCTCAGAACTTGTGGCGCGGGCTGCCCTACCCTGTCGTAAAACAAACCCCAAATGCGCTCTTGCCCTACGTCGCCATAGAGATATACACCCTGCAAGTCGGAAAGCATCATGCCGCGATAGACATAGCCACCAATGACGGCCTGCCCATCGTCGCGGCCATACGCCACGATGGGGTCGATGAGGCCCGTGGCGTTACAGGATGAACGGCGACACTGCGCGCCCTCACGGATCGGCCAGCCATAGTTGCCGCCACGCTCAACCCGATTGACCTCTTCTTGCGAGGTGGCGCCGACATCGCCAACCCACAAATCACCGGTGGCGCGATCGAAGCTCCAACGCCACGGATTCCGAAAGCCCCGGGCATAAATCTCCGGGCGGCCGCCACCCGAGGCAAACGGATTGTCCGGCGGAATGGCATACGGCGTGCCCCTGTCTACGTCCAAACGCAACATGACGCCATAGAGATTCCCCGGGTTCTGCACGTCGGCGCTCTGGGATCCGTCTCTAAGACCGAGGTACAGATAGCCATCAGGACCGAAGGCCATATGCCCGGCGACGTGTCTGGGGGTGCGCTGGTGACGGATGATGAGCACCTGCTCTGAGGCGGGATCGAAGGTTGCGCCACCATCGTCGCTGCTAAAGCGCGACACGTAGGTTGCCCACGGGTCTCCGGCGCCCAAGTACCTCAGGAATAGATGGCCGTTGGAGGCAAAGCCGGGATGGAACGTCATTCCCAGCAAGCCGCCTGAGCGCCTCTGCCACTCGACCCGGTCGCTGATGTCTAAAACGGTCGTTGCGTCCATCACGGTATCGTCATTGATGAAGGCCCGGATGTGTCCGGCCCGTTCCACCACGAACTACCGCGAGGTATCGCCCGGGGCTTGCAGCATCGCCACCACGTCGGAGACGACGAGATTCGGAAAGGCGCGCTCCAGTGCGACACGCGTCGCGACGGATGGCCTGGCAGGGGCGATGCAGGTCGCGTCCAACGGACGCGCATCTAGGCCAGGGGTCGCATCCGCCATCGTCGCTACCATCAAGGCCGCTTGTCGAGAAGGCGCGGTAACCCCCGCATACGGACACAGGGTGAGCAGGAATAGGATCACAAAAAGATAACCCGCGTAGCCGGGTACGAAGAAGGGTTTCATCTTGGTCACTCACTGACGGTTTTGCCCCGGATGTGGCCTATAAATTCCGCTTCCTAGAGTCGTGGGACATTGGCGCAAATAGGACCTCAAAAGGGCCTTATCAAAACGATAGAGGAGCCAATAGAAATATTGATGGATAAAAGCTTACGCTATTCTATATAATATTGCATATGATATACATAACTAATGTAATAGAGTTTTTAATATATCTCTATGAAGTTTGTCTACGGCCGGGCCGCATACACTTGGCCACCCACGAAGGAAACGACGCAGCGCTTGACGTGCCGCTGCGAAACCGTATGATGCAGACATCAAGAACGAGCACGAGGCCGCGGATGTGATCCGAATATATAGAAGGGGAACGCGATGCCACGTAGGCCCGATAGGCAAATCTTTGTCAGTGTGGATTGGCTGGCCGCACACCTAGACGACGACCGGGTGCGTATCCTGGATGCGCGTTACGTCTATCCGCAGGAACAGCCACAGGGCGAGGAGATGTATGCTGCCGGGCATATTCCCGGCGCCATATATGTGCACTGGCGTACGGATTTGTCTGTCAATACCCCGCCTATGCCGAATAAGCTCTTGGGACCTGACGCCTTTGCCGCGAAGATGGGCCAACTTGGGGTTGACGCTGAGACCACGGTGGTCGTCTACGATGTGGGCAACGTCATTTGGGCCGCCCGCATTTGGTGGGCCTTGCGCCACTACGGTCACGATAACGTGTATGTTTTGGACGGCGGCGCTGCCGCCTGGCAAGCTGCGGAGCAACCATGGACCGCAGAGGTGCCAGCACCGCTACCCAGGACGTTTGTGCCGCGCATTCGCCCAGAGATGCGCGCCTCCAAGGCGTCCGTTCGGGCGGCGATTGGTGATGCGCACACCACCATCATTGAAACGCGGCGCGAAGCGGGTATTCAGGAAGGCGGCGGCACGGTGCAAAGCGCGTTTTGGCTGCCCAGTGCAACGGTCTTCGCCCCCAAGGAAAGCGATCACGCCCTCATTCCCGAGGCGGAACTCGACCGCTATCTCCAAGAGATCGGCGCCGACCAAGCCGCTCATATCGTCACTACGTGAGGCGGCGGGGTTTCGGCCGCAGGTGTGGCCATGGCGCTGTATTTACACGGGTACGATAACGTGGCGATGTACGACGGCTCGTGGACCGAGTGGCGACAGGACGAGACCGCGCCACGGGACGACGTAGAGACCATGAAAGCGCGCTCGCCGCGTGGACCGCGTCCGTTTTCGGATACCGGGAATGTCAAAATGATTGTGGAATAATTGGGTGTGACGTCAGGTCCACCGACGTGTTTTTCGGCTGGGGCCATGGCGGGCAATTTATTTTTGTTGTGCCCTATCTCCCTATCGCCGTAGTATCCCCGGCGGCGAACTTCCCCCGGGGTGACTCCAGCTTCAAGATGCTCCGGGACTATATCTTTCCAAGCGTGTGCGACTAAGAAAGAGAGGTGTCACTCACCGCGAAAGAATCCAGAGCTCAGAGGTGTGCATACCCGGTCCACAGAGCCGATAGGCCATAGAATAACAACGCCATAGCCTATCGGATGTTTCTTATGAGGTCGCAGCGCCCACCTTCGATGGGGCCTGCATGGCCGCAATGACTTCCTTGCCAAACTTCTCGATGGAGCCCACCACCTTGTCGTGTGGGATGGTCTCCGTCTGCATAATCAGCATCACTTGATCCACGCCGATGTCTTCGTACATCTGGCAGGTCTTGATGCAGGACTCGGGGTTGCCGGCGATGATGACGCCACGGTCGGACAGGGTGGTGCCGTCTAACTGGGCAATGGCGGCACGGGCGGCGCCGGGGCCGGAGTCCAGGGAGATGCCCACGTCCTTGGCCAGTTGCTTGTGCTCCTCGTCGGACTGGCGCAACCAGCGGCCAAAGTCGGCCTGCAGATGATCCGGGATGCCGCCCCAGGCTTCCAGCAGCTCTTCGTAGGCGTTGATGCGGCCCTGGATATAGGGCTTGTCGGGGCCGAAGAAGGTCTTCATCGACTCCGCCGCCAGGTCCTTGGCGTACTGGTCGTCGTCGTCGCAGAAGGCGTGCACGTTATTGCCCCAGAAGTTGGTGATGAACTCGCCAACGGGCTCGGCGTCCTTGAGGGCGTCGCGGTAGATTTGGACGAGATCGGCCAAGACCTCGACGGCGTAAGAAGCCGACGACAACACGCCGATGCCCTTCTGAGCCGCCAGGCGGAAACTGTCCGGGGAGGTGCAGGCCAGGTACAGGTTCGGATGGGGCTGTTGGTAGGGTTTGGGCAGCACGCGCCGCTTCGGCACATTCCAGTGCTTGCCTTCCCACTCGAACTCGTCGGCCGTCCAGATCTTCGGGAGCATCGTGATGGACTCGTCCCACAGGCTGCGGGTGTCCCTGGGATCCAGGCCCAAGCCGGTCTGCTCGTAGGCATTAGAGCGGCCGGTTCCCACCTCGATGCGTCCATCGGTGAGCTGGTCCAGCAGGGCGACGCGCTCGGCCACCCGGACGGGGTGGTGATAGGGCAGGATGCAAACGCCGTAGCCGATGCGGATCTGCTTGGTAATGCGGCTGAGGGCGCCAAAGATGGAGTCCTGGCTGGGCGAGCCGGAGAAGCCGGTGAGGAAGTGGTGCTCGACGAACCAGAGGTTATTGAACCCTACTTGGTCGGCGAGTTCGCACTGCGCTAGGGTTTCCTTGTACAGCTTGTTCCAATCAATCTCCGTGCCTTTGAATGGGCGTTGGCATTCATAAAGTAGCCCAAATTGCATGATGCTCCTCCTGTGCTGCGGCGCAGCATCGCTGAGAGTGTACAATCGCTTCGCGTCATCCCTACCTTCTTATATCCCGATGGCAATGTCAAGTTCTGGGGAGTCGCAGGTTTGGGATCGCACAGGAGATGGGGCGGTGAGACGACGTTAGGTTCGGATACCGTATTGCGCCGTCAATCTGGAGAGTTTGTCGTGTCTTATCGGCTGCGGGAGGATTTTCACGATTGCATGGATCACCTCATGTTAGAGCCATAAGAAATGCCCGCGAATTGCCGAAAATATATACGGTCTTGGTAAAAAAATACAATATGGCGTGACAAGGCTGGGGGATATGCCAACACTGACTGAAATTTCTCAAACATTGATTCAACATCTAGAAACGGTCGTTCTAGGTAAACATCAGCAATTACAATTATCGCTTTGTTGTTTATATGCTAATGGATATTTACTAATCGAAGATTTACCAGGTATGGGAAAAACAACTCTGTCTCAGGGCATTGCATCTGTATTTGGCTTCAGCTACAAGCGTGTACAATTTACCAGTGATTTATTACCGGCGGATATTCTGGGGGCAACCGTGTACGACAAGGCTAAAGAGGCATTTAGCTTTCATCCGGGACCGATCTTTTGTCAGCTGCTTCTCGCTGATGAGTTGAACCGGGCGACACCGAAAGCGCAAAGTGCGTTATTAGAGGCCATGGAAGAACGGCAAATCAGTATTGAGGGCGTGCAGCATCCGTTACCCCGGCCATTTTTTGTCATCGCGACCCAGAACTCGCAGAGCCAGACTGGGACCTACGCCTTGCCAGAGTCACAACTGGACCGCTTTCTCATGCGCCTATCGCTTGGCTACCCGGATGAAACGGCTGAGCGCTCGATTTTATTGGGAGAAAAGGGGCGAGAGCACTTAGGCAGTCTACAGATGGTCATCGAGGTCGCACAACTGCAACATATTCAACAACGCGTGACGAAAGTGGGGTTATCCAATTCCCTACTCGATTATGTCCAACGGCTGGTCAAAGAGACGCGCAACCCGGACCTCGCCCATCTGGGCTTGTCGCCCCGGGGGGCCTTGTCGGTGGTGCGCAGTGCGCAAGCCTGGGCGCTGATGCATGGGCGTCAGCACGTGTTGCCGGAGGATGTGCAGGCCGTATTTGTGCCGGTGAGTGGGCATCGCATGATTGGCAAGAATCGGCAAGATAGGCAGATATTGGCCGAAAAGGTGTTGCACCGCGTGGCGGTATTGTGAGGGACATGATGCGTCTACGCCAACGCTTAAGTTCCTGGACAAAATTAGCGACATCATGTTTCCAGAGGAAAAACATAAATTTAATTCTGTTCGGGCACTTACGGCAACGTTGGGAGACGTGGCTGCAAAAACGCTCGCCTTATGACATCGAAACGCGATTCAGTCACCAAAATCTCTATATTCTCCCCACCCGCTTAGGACGGCTCTTTTTACTGGTTATCGCAGTTTTGTTTGTTGGGGCTGCCAACTTTGGAAACAGCCTGATCTATGCCCTGGCCTATTGGCTCCTCAGCCTGTTGATCCTCAACTTTTTATTTACCTACAAGAATGTCTCCGGCTTGGTACTCCGGGTTGAGACCTTGCAACATGCGTTTGTCGATGACGCGGTCGGCGCCGTGATTTCCTTGTGTAGCGACGGGGCAAAATCGAGCTATTCGATTTGTCTAAGCCGTGATGATGAGCCCGCCGAAGAAACCCGTGTATTAGATGTTGCCGCCCATCAACGGCCGCACGTGCAGTTGAGTTGGACGGCGCAACACCGAGGCTATCAGCCCATGGCCCGCATCACCATCAGCAGTACCTTTCCTCTGGGTCTTGCCAGAGTATGGGGCTTTGCCTATCTCAAAGCTGAGCCCGTCGCCTTCCCCAAACCGATCCAATCGGTCCGGATGGATTTTCGACATGCCGACCAAGCGCATGGCGACATCGATCATGATATGCACAAAGGGTCGACCGATTTTTATGCCTTGCGAGAATTTCAGCCCGGAGACAGCTATAAACACATTCACTGGCCTTCATTTACCAAATCGGACGCGCCTTTGGTCAAAACCTTCGTCGATTATAGAGGGGAGGAGACATGGCTGCGCTGGGCCCAATTCGAGGGGCTGGAGGTGGAAGCCCGTCTGTGTCACCTCAGCTATCTCCTCGATGTGATGGAAACGGCGCAACAACCGTATGGTTTGGACATGCCAAACGGTTGTCTCGAGCTAGGCGTCGGACCCGCCCAGCGGGAAAGCGGATTCATGTTGCTGGCCTTGTATGGCCAAGCAGAGCCGGATGGAAATTGCATCTAGCTATAAGCTATAAGCTATAAGCTATAAGCTAATACATTGGAAGAAAAATACTAAATCTTCTTTTTTAGCTAATAGCCAACAGCTGAGAGCTAATGGCTCTTCAATGGAAAACGCCAATGCAAAGACCGCGTACACAGTCATCTCGACGAGGGCCGGCCTTGACGTATGCGGGCATGCTCTGGTTGACCGTGAGCCAGATCTTGGTCCTCGTTCTGTATGTCGGTGATGTTCCAATTTGGCTGCTCCCCATTGCATTTTTGACCGCGGCCTGGCGCATCCGGCAAATCCGCCAGGGGCGGGGTCATACCCCCTGGTATATCATTGTCGGCCTAGTCCTGTTGGGTCTGGGCAGCTTGGTTTTGAGCGGCCACACCCAGTATAGTTTGGATTCCGCCGTGGCGTTGGCCGTCCTGGGATATAGCTTAAAAAATATCGAAGCCAATGATCACCGCGATGCCCTGTTCAATCTGATGTTAGGGTACGTGCTGGTCGGCTTCTCTTTCCTCTACGATCAAACGATGATCGCGACGCTACTCGCGTTATGCGCCGTCATCATCATCACCACCGCGACGATTGGCGTCCGGATGTTGCCGGGTCACGCCATCTGGGTGCCCTTTCGTCTCGCCGCCACCATGGTGCTGCTCAGCGCCCCTTTGATGCTGGGTTTATTTGTATTTGTCCCGCGTTTACCGCCGATCTGGAATATTCCGATCAAAAGTGGGCAGGCAACCGCCGGTGTCACGGAAGAGATTGGCTTCGGAGATGTGGCCAAGTTGGCGGGTCGGCATGAACGGGCCTTTCGCGTTGATTTTCGAGATCGGATTCCCCCGCGAGACCAATGGTATTGGCGTGGCCTGGTGTATACGGACTTTGATGGCTATAGCTGGAAGCAGAAGCATGTCGCACATTCGTCATTTCTGTATTTTTTCAATCCGGAAAATTTATTAGCAAATGAACATTGGATGTTGGATGTGCCTGAAACGCAACAGTATCATTATCAGGTGCTGTTGGAAAAAACCAATCAACGCTGGCTATTTACGCTCGATGTTCCCGTGCAATATGATACGGGGCGCTTTAACCGCTATAAAGATTTTCGTTTAGTCGCCAAGCAAGAAATCCTCGCACCGATACAGTATGACATCACGTCTCATGTCTCGCCCTGGCTGGGGGCAACGCTTTCGGTGAGTGAAAAGGCAGATGCGCTCGCGTTACCCGCCGATCTCAATCCCAAAACCCGCGCCTGGTCCGAACGCGAGCGGGCGCACGCGGCTTCTGATGTAGCCTTCATCCAGCGCGTGTTACAGTACTTGCAGAACAACGCCTACTTCTATACCCTGAAGCCCGATGTGCTCACGAGCCGCCACCGGGTGGATGCGTTTTGGTTTGACTCGAAGCGTGGTTTTTGTAGCCACTACGCCAGCAGCTTCGTGGTCATCATGCGTGCGGCCGGCATTCCCGCGCGCATGGTGGGAGGCTATCTGGGGGGAGAGTGGAATACGATCGGGAATTACGTCGTCGTGAGACAATCGGATGCCCATGCCTGGGGGGAAGTGTGGCTGCAAGATAAGGGTTGGGTGAGGGTTGACCCCACGGCGGCGATCGCGCCGCACCGCATTGAACAGACGCTTCAGGATTTGATGCCGGATTCCTTTGCCGGCGTCAGTGCCGTGGCCATTGGCCTGCGCCGCATCGGCTGGGTCAATCGGCTGCAGCAGCGTTTGGACCACCTGCAGTTTTATTGGCAGCGTTGGGTCATCAATTACACTTATGATGATCAGATGCATGTGCTGCGATCGATTCTTGGCAACATGACGACCACAAGAGTCGTCATGTTATTCGGTAGTATGATTATTGGATTTTTCGTCGTCAGCTCCTTGCTACTCGGCATCATCAAATGGCACAAGATGCAGCCGATTGAGCAGCGCTTGTGGTCAAATTTCCACAAATGTTTAGCAAAGCGAGGACTCAAATACCAACCTGAAGAGACCATCGGTCAGTATTGTCAGCGCGCCTCACGGACCTGGCTGTCTTTAGCTGAGCATTTCCAGGATATACAAAAGGCATTTGAGCAGCTCTATTACAGCAATGATCCGATCAAGCCGCTGACCATACGCCGGTTGAAGCGATATATCAAACAGCTGAAGCATCATCGGACGATGTTGACATCATAGACAGCCGTTTTCGTCGAGGATCGTTGCGTCGACATGCCGACGCAACGATCCTCTCCTTCGCGGCTTCGCTGCAGCAACAGCCGAGCCGGTAGCGAACCCCCGCCATGCCTTGACGGCTTCTGGGAGCAGGGCTACACTCGCCCGGAGTAATCTGCACTTCTAAACAATAGCAAGCGGGATCGTGAGGAGGAATGAGCATGCCATACGACGTAGTATTACGCGGCGGCCGGGTGATCGACCCCGCCCAGGGCATGGATGGGCGCTTCGATGTGGCCATACAAGATGGCCGCATTGCAGCGGTGGACGCGGACATACCCGGCCATGCGGCCCAAGACGTTATCGACGTGTCGGGTCAGCTCGTGCTGCCCGGGCTGATTGACACGCATGCCCACGTCTATCAGTATGTGACGGGCCGCTTCGGCCTTGAGGCGGACATGGTCGGCGTGCACTCGGGCGTCACCACATTAATCGATCAGGGCGGCCCAAGCTGCATGACGTTGCCCGGCTTTCGCACATTCATCGCCGAACCGGCAGAGAGTCGCGTCTATGCCTTTCTGTCCGCCTATCTCGTCGGTGGCCTCGAAGGCCATGCCTATCCATCGCTGTATCGGCCGGACTGCGTGGACGTCGAGGCCACGGTGCGGGCGGCGCAAGAAAACGCCGACCTGGTCAAGGGCATCAAGGCCCACGCCGAGCTGGGCGGGTTTGCCCGTTGGGGCATGGAGGTGATGCGGCTCGCATCGCGTATTGGCCAAGACGCCGACCTCCCCGTCTATGTCCATTTCGGCCAGCTCTGGCCCTTGCCCGAAACAGGCGACAACGGCGTGGATGCGGACGGTATCCTCCCTCAGATGGTTGACCTCCTCAGACCGGGCGACGTCCTCGCCCATCCCTTCACCCGTCATCCGGGTGGCTTTGTCGACAAGCATGGCCGTGTGCACCCCATTGTCCGTGAAGCGCTGGCGCGTGACCTGTGGATCGATGTCGGCCATGGTTCGCATTTCAGCTTCAACATGGCCCGAATTGCCATTGACGCCGGCTTGCTGCCGCACACGCTCGGCGCGGATATGCACGGCTACAACACCCAAGTCCCCAAACCCGCCGGCACCCCGGACGCGCATCCGGACAAGGAGCACATGTTTTTCGGCCAGGCTCGCTTTAGCCTGGTCTCCGCCATGACAGAACTCATGGCCTGTGGGCTGACGCTGGAGCAGCTCGTGCCCATGGTGACGTCGAACGCGGCGCGCATGCTGCGGCTCGAAGACACCATCGGCACCTTGAAACCCGGCGTGGTGGCCGATGTGTCGGTGCTGCACGATGAGCGCGGGCAGTGGATGCTGCGCGACAATGAGGGGACTCAGGTGCCGGCTGAGCGCATGCTGCGGCCGGCATTCTGTCTGCGAGCCGGATGCCGCGTCAAGGCGGAGGCGCCGATTCTGCCGCAGTTCTAAACCGAAGTTCCCCTGGCAGAATAGGCGGAGGGTTAAGTAGATCAACAGGTTAGCCCAATTCAAAAGTCCAT
>CBCXVS010000253.1:0-11434 GCA_965178525.1 uncultured bacterium
TGGACTTTTGAATTGGGCTAACCTGTTGATCTACTTAACCCTCCGCCTATTCTGCCAGGGGAACTTCGGCCTAGGCGACATGTCGCCAATCCTGAGCCATCTGGGCACGCTCGGGATGACCATTCCAAATCAACACGATGAACTCCCGAGCCGACAGGGGCAGCCGTGCGTCCGGTGTGCGGGGCCACCAGGTAAAGCGCCCTTGAGAAAGTCGCTTCATGCACAACCAGTAACCCTGACCATTGTAGCCTAAGAGCTTCAGGGCGGTGCCGGAACGATTTCGGAAGACATAGACCGCAGCCTCCAGGGGGTTGTCGCCGAGGCGCTGTCGGCACACCGCACCGAGGCCATCGATGCCCTTGCGGAAATCGACCGGTTCGGTGGCTAACAAGATGCGGCTTTGTGGCGTGAGTTGGAGCCTGATCCCCCCTCCAAAAAGCTGCGGACGATAGGGGTCAGGGGGAGCGACGCCTCGGGCGCGTGACTGCGCAACCGGGCGCCATCGGTGCGGTGCAGCTCGACCTCCAGACTGCTGGGGAGCTGGAATGGAGCAGGGTGGGGCGGGACTTCGACACATCCCGCCGCCGTCGGGCCAGCCCCGACATGGGACTCAGGCTCAGCCGCCATGGGGGTGGGGTCTTTGGCTGACAACCTGAAATGCTTGGCCAGGCGCGTATAAGGGAACAGGGTAGTGAGGGCCGCGGCTTGCTCCCATAGGGTTTGGGGAATGCGGGCACGAGGAGAGGTGCGGTTCTGACGCCAGTGTTCGAACTGGCTGGCAAGTTGGTCGAGTTGGTGGTCGGCGTGTAACGGGGTTTCGATTTTCATATGTACCTCCAAGTCATTGGGTTCCTTGCATAAGGATGACTGTAGGCCATTGAAAATCGAGATTCACGCGTGCTGGTCGGAAGCAGATGGCAAGGGCACGCTGAAAGAGCTATGCCAATATCTTCCGCCAAAGCTCAGATATTGGACGCTGATGCGCATGGTGCGCTCGGGACAGTGGGATGACGACCTGTTGGTGAGTCAGAAACCGTTCAGGTTATTCAGTAAGGAAATGAATTAGGCGGCGGCTGGGTCCGATGGAGCCGCTTGCCCCTCCAGGAGTCAAGACGGAGCTGGCTCATCATACAGGGCGCCCTGACATGCGACCGTGAGGGAGTCCAAGATGTTTCGCTGCAGGCGTTCTCTCAGTCGGTCTGAGAGGCTGACTGAGCAACCGATGCCCCCAAGATACCGTCTTTCGCCGCCGTCGTCGCGATGTAGATGCACTCCCCTTTCAACCCACTGTGCTTTTCATCGGCGACCAGGTCCTGAGGGAGTTGTTCAGGGTTTTTGACCGTCGTCCCGACGATGCTGAAACGCCCCAGACCTTGTTCAAGACGGTACCCATACATGGCATCACGTCCAAAGATATGAGCCATGGCCCAACAGGGGACATGAAATCGCATCAAGAACAAGGCAGGGCCGACCTCTTGAGTTCGTCCTGTCATATAAGGCATGACGAATGCAGGTGCGATTGCAAAGACCGTCTGACCATGATCGAGACGAATGCGTCGACAGCGTATCTCCTGTTTAATCGAGGGCTCTGTAAACCCGTAAAGCGCATAGCCCCATGGAAAGGCTTCGGGGAACACTTCGGGAAAGTCCTCGTAGAGTTCATCGAGTCGAGCTTTGGCGTAAGCACGACCGTTGAGAAAGCGATCATACTCGGACTCGGCCAACGGTAAACGAATGGTGCAGTATCCTTTTTTGGGCGGATGCGTTACCGTGGCCATTGCTGCCTCGATCTGTGAGATGGGATTGGGTATGAGAACCTCTACCATCTCGCAATCGAGGGGGGCGTTCAACCCCCTTTTGGGTGATCAACAGAATCCGTTACAAACATCAAGTTTCCAATTGCTGTTGTAGGCACATGATCAGGCCTCGCAAATCGAGTCGAAGTTTACATTCCTGGAGAATCATCTGAGCATGCCTATTTTAACATAGCAAGATCTTTTCCGGAAATCGCCTTAGACTAACGTAGATGTTTGTTATCGTCCATGTCGAGCCACATAGCAAAACACAATGCTTGTAAACCGGAAACGACTAAAAATGCGGCACACAATGCGCTTGTCGCGGCAACCGGACCGACTACAAGGCGATGCCAGAGGAGGTACAGACCAAACAGGACGCCAGACGGGAACAAAGTTAACCCCATAGCGTAGAAGAAGACCAACGGGTGAAAATTCCGGATGATATATTTTGCTACGAGACGCCAGTAAAAGCCGCGCAAGAGCAACACGGAGATTGTTGGCACAACCTTCCGTAGGCGGATTCCTGAGGTTTCACCAATGTTATAGACGGGACGGACCGAGATATCACACACCCGAAAGTTATTCACGTTGAGGGCAATCAACATATCATTCGGCATGCCATAGCGCTTATAAATGCGGTCGAGAGGGAGACGCAACAGGGCCGTTCGAGAAATAACTGTATAGCCGCTCTGCGAGTCAGCAACATGCCAGTATCCTGAGGCGATCTTGGTCAACAACGACAACGCAGCATTTCCTAAATAGCGATAGTGCGGTATCATCTGCCAGGATTCACCTCGGAATAAACGATTTCCTTTTGTATAATCGTTGTATAATCGGCTTCACCTTGCACGATGGGAACAACCAAACGCATTAAGTCTTCAGGGCCCATTTGGCCATCTCCAGCCATGACAGCAACAGCATCCATATTTTGGCTGAGAGCCTGTTTGTAGGGGAGCATTCGGTGATTCTTACGCCTCTGATTTCTGGCGTTGATGCCCTGCAAACACCTGATGGAAGGTGCCGTTATACTTCGCACAGCGCAGCGCCAACATCTGATTGCTGTTGATCTCGTACCACCAGGCGCCTGAGCGTTTCAAGCGAACATGGCAGATGAATTTGTTGGACGATTCCATCCCCCCACTGCCCAATGGATAGCCCCCGAGACGCAACTTGCGGTAATGGGTCCGGCCCCGATGCTCACTCAGATACACCCAGCAATTGTCAATCGCTTTGAGCGCGTCTTCGGAGGCCGGCTGCATGCGCCGCAAGCCACCGAGCACCTGGCCCACCTGGCCTAGGTACAGACGAGTCAGGGTCGCTTCGGCCCACTTCTGAGCTTGTTCCGAGTTGCCATATTGCGCTTTGGCCACCTTATGGAGGTACTCCGAACAATGGTAAGAGTCGAGCACCTGGCAGGCATCGGGGAACAAGGCCTGCACGTGTTTCCATAGCCACTCGGCGCCATCACAAATCACACAAAGTCGCACCCGCTCCTTGGGAATCAAGCCCGCCTCTTTGACTTGCTTCAGGGCTTTGCCGAGCTCGGCTTCGTTTTGGACCTGATGCCAACTGAGCAGATGCACGATGCGACCCTCATCAAGGAGATAAAAGCGAAAGCCTTTGGCATCGCGCCAGGCCCCCGTCCACTGCGGTCGCTTCGCCCGCTGGCATCGTTGACCCGGACGACGTCCTCGGGCACTCTCGGGGCGCGTCGGGACATAGGCCCCATCAATGCCCAGCACCACCACGGGCCGACGCCATTTCCCCTTGGCCACTTGAGCGATACGCTTGTCGGTCTCCTCACGCGATGGCCCCACCTCCAACACCGTGAGCCCCTGGGCCGCTTGATTGGTCAGGGTATGCATGCGCTCAGCGCCCATGCTCACACCGGTGAGGTCGTGAAAAAACGTTTGGGCCTCGTCGTAGGGCATCTCAACCACCACCTTGGCGGCGGCCTGTTGCACATCGAGTTGAAGGCGCCCAGGGGCTAAGTGCAACACCGCGTCGAGGGGATAAGAGCCACAGCGGCAGGTGCGACAATAGAAATAAGGTCGCTCAAGCTGGACCGCTCCCACCAGGGTCTCCATGGTCCGCGCCACGGCCGGGCGAGCCGTTAAGAGCCGCTCACACTGGGGGCAAGGGGCCTGCTTTCGGTTCTGCTCACCGGCATGAGCATGGGTGAGAATCGTTTCGCTGAGGCCGCCGGTGAGGTCTTGACGCAGCTGCCACACGATGTCGCTCACCTCTGCCAAAGTGGCTTGCGGCTCGGGCAAACGTTCTGCCAAGCCGTCAAGCCACTGGTCAAAGCGGGCGTGGAGTTCTTGGCGTAACCCGTCCCATTGTTTTCCTGCACGAACCTCAGCTGACGAGATAACCTCAGCACAGCCCATGGGGAGCCCTTTCTAATAGGGTCATGAAATTGCGTTTTTCCCTATTATAGAAGGCATCCCTATGGGGTGTAAGAATCACCGAATGCTCCCTGTTTGTAGCCCGTGATAATGGCTGCTCCCACCCCTTGATTTTGGTCATGCTGCACGAGCACAATACGGCGGCCTAGACGCAGCACAAATGATGTAACGATCTCAGCCGTGCGGTCTGTGCTTGCGTCATCCACGACAATAACCAGATCAACAAACTCTGGCATGGTATTGAGCACTTGGCCAATCATTTTTTCTTCATTATAAGTTGGCACGACTACTGCAACCGCTTTACCATCGAACACGGCTCTTCCCCCTTGTTCGCTCTTTTCATATGTTAGCGCGGGCGAGTACTTGCTATCAGAAGCTGTTGTAAAACCCCTACGCCAGCCGTTTCAGCAACAGGCGAATCATGCTCACTTGGATCATCGCCGCGCTGTTGACCGTCAATCTCTCATAGGCCAGACTATGACGACGATCATTGAGCAGCCAAGAAAACGTTCGCTCCACCGTCCAACGCCACGGAATCACTTGAAATCCCTGACCTGCTTGGTTCGTCGTCGATTCCAAGTCAATTTTGTGCGTCTGTTTCAAGCCTCGCACCCACTCTTCAAGCCACGCGGCAGGATAGACGCCATCGACCCATACCTTGCGCAGCCGCTTAACGCCATCGGCAACATACGCGCTCAGCAACTCGACCAAGCCCTGACGATCATCTGCACCGGCATCGGTCACCACCAGCACAATCATCGACTCCAGCGTATCGACCAAAAGATGCCGTTTGCGACCTTTGATTTTCTGGTTGCCATCCAAGCCGATATCCTCATTTTGGGTCGCGGTCTTGAGGCTCCGGGAGTCCATGCGGCCGGCGGAGGGTTCCGGCTTTCGTCCCTCACCACGCCGTTCAATCTGGCGCCGCGCCTCCATCAGAGTCGCCCAGGCCCCGCGGCGTCGCCCGCGCTTGAAGTACCCATAGATCGTGCTCCAGTTGCAAATGTCGGGGGAATCCTGCGCCACTGTCAGCCGTCTTGTGGAGGTACAAAATACCGTTGACAATCTTGCGCCCGTCGACCGACAGCGGTCGTCCGCGTCCACCGGCACGCCAGGCTCTTAATGGTAGTAAGGATTGGAGTAAATCCCATTGCTCATCGGTGCAATCTGTTGGATAGTGGTGGTCGGCGCTCATGGTTGTTCGTGCCGAATTTCGAAACCGACATCCTAAACCGGCAACGCCTTAAAAATCAGATTTCATGGGAGAATTTTGATACCATGTCCGCTCAGTATATTCCCTTAAACCTGTTGCGTAGCGTTGCCAACGATGAACGATGATCAAAGTCACGTATTTGCCCGCGCTCGTTACGCATTTGTTTCGTGGAATGCCTGGTGTCTGGAAAGATCAACACCGTTTGCTTTTGATCTGGCTTATGGTCATGCAGGCGCTTTTTCCAGGTCGTAAAACCGCCGCTGAGCTGTCTCGCTGGACGCCACTCGATATCACCGAGTGGCGATTTCGCCGCTTGCTTAAAGCGACCTACTGAGACGTTCGTCGGCGCGTAGACTAGTGGGCTCATCAAGCCATAGCGGTCCTGCCGCCCCCGGAGGATGGCGTCCTGACCCTGACCGCTGACGACAGTGATAAGCCCAAACGGGGTAAGAAGAGTCCATTGGCTCAAAAAGGGCGAAAAAGCCAACATGTGACCCACTGAGGAGAATTTGTCAAGAGGTTATACAAGAGAGAAATAAGCAGAGAGACGGCAAGTGCACTCATGCAAGCCGAAAAGAGATTGACGCGTAGAGCAATACTCCGAAAAGGTACAAATGTTGTGGGATTTGCCAGTGGGGAGTAAGAAGGAGAGCCCACAGGGTGGCCGATATCAAGGGTATGGGTAATAGTAACGAATTCAGGCGAAGCACGCCAACCAATGGTAGAGTATACCCCCCAGATATAGAGGTTAATGGCAAAGAGAACAAAACCTAGGACCGCGATTTTTTGAGCAAGCTGCGGATAATTAGGCATTTTGCATACCATCGAGAAAGGCGGCACGCGATACGCACCGCCTTATGGTTAGGCGAGTTGTCAATCAGACAAACATTACGGCGTGATTTTGGCTTTGTCGATCCCCGAAGGACTGACCAGCACCAAGCTGCCAGTACTACCACTGGCAATCCCGGCGACCGTGAAACTCATCGTATAGGTCTCAACGATGTTGTCAGTATCAGAATCGACGCCAGTATAGCTACGGAGATCAAAGCCTTGCAACGCTACCGTATCTTTCAGGGTGGCGCCATTGGCATTCACGAGTGCCGTCAAGTTGCCATAGGCAGTTCAAATATTAGTAGTAGACGGAAAGGTGTTGCCGTCGGAATCAGCCGCATAGGCTGCAATGGCGGCTCGCACACTTTCGATACTGCCTACGGCTGCGGCAATACGGCTCTTATTGCGATAGGCGATGAAGTTCGGAACGGCGATGGCCGCTAGAATTCCAACGATGGCCACGACGATCATCAGTTCGATAAGCGTAAAGCCCCCTTCACGCTTGCGCGCCTGATGGAATGTCGTCAACATAACTATCCCTTCCTTTCTGGGTTGATCCTAGTTCTACAGGAGGCACGACCTTCGCGGCGGCGTAAGATCCACCGCTTTATTTTTGTCCCCTTTCCTCGCCACCATGACGGGGAAAGTCGTGACAATCAGTTATTGCTCACTCCTCTGCCCAATTTAATTTTATACTTGGCCCTGGAATCACAATACATACGTGGCGCTGCCAATCCAATATCTGAGCCTCTACAAATAATGGCCTCACTTTTCTCAAGGATTAAGCGGGCAATTACTTAATAGGAGCTTCTGGTCGTCACGAAACGACAAGACAATTGTACTCTCCTGTATGCTCTTTTATCGGCCCTCGCTCTAGGGAGCTTTAGAAAAATTTTCATAGGTGCGATCGATGACACCCACGCAGAGGCAGGGCTAGCGCATTTGAGAATCGAGAGGGTTTTGCTGTAAGGTGATCGGGTTCCTTACCCCGAAAATACCCGTTGCCCCAACAGGAGACCGCTTCATGTGCATGCGCGCACCGTCATCGTTTCAGGGTCATTTTGCCTCTTTAAGCGATCCGCGCTCCTTTCATGCGCCTAATCAGCGCCATGACTTGATCGATATTCTCGTCATCACGGTCTGTGCGGTGATTTGTGGGGCCGACGGCTGGGAAGATATTGAGGAATATGGCCAGGCCCAAGCCGCGTGGTTCACTGAAGTCTTGGATTTGCCCCATGGCATTCCCGCTCATGATACCTTCCGGCGGGTCTTGTCGCATTTGGACCCCGACGAATTGACCCAGTGCTTTATGTCTTGGACGGCGGCACTCAGCGATTTTTCCGGTGGCGATATCGTCGCGATTGACGGCAAAACGTTGCGTCATTCCTTTGATCGGGCGGCCTCGAAAGCGGCTATCCACATGGTGAGTGCGTGGGCTAGTGCCAATCGTCTGGTGTGGGGCCAGGTCAAAGTGGATGACAAATCCAATGACATTACGGCCATTCCCAAGCTGTTGAAGATGTTGGACTTGAGCGGTGCCACTGTGACGATTGATGCGATGGGTTGTCAGAAGGAGATTGCCAAGGTGATCACCGAGCAAGGAGCCGATTATGTCTTGGCGCTCAAGAAAAATCACAGCACCCTCTATGAAGACGTGAGGTTGTTTCTCGACGATGCTCGAGCCAGTGAGTTTGCCGAGATCGACCATGAGGATCATGAAACGGTGGACGGCGAGCACGGTCGCATTGAAACCCGGAAGTATTGGATTACCTCCGATATCGACTGGTTAGGAGCAAAGGCCTCGTGGGCCAATTTGCAAAGTCTTGGCTTAGCAAAGTCTTGGCTTAGTGGAGTCACGACGCGAAATCGGTGATAAGGTGGAGATCGAAAGGCGGTATTACTTAGTGATTACTAATTTATTCTCCTATTGATTTTCTTGGCTTTAGGGTTCCTTAACCGCAGTTTTTGTCGGAATGTGTTGGCTCGATCCGAGAGTTGCTGATGGCTCACTCGCACCAAAGCTGCACCATTATGGGCCATCACCGTCATTCCGAGTTGGACCCGAGCCCCGTGGGAGCCGCGATAGCGAAGGCGACCCGCACCGCGACTCAGGAGGGTGGCAATATGGCTCTCGATGGACTTGGCCACATGAAAGTGGACACATGTGGGAAGTCCTATCTCCACACCCTTCATATGACCTTTAAGGTCAGTACAATCAGCGCCAGGGCTTTGAACTCAATCAAGGGAAGTTGTTTCGGCAACATGGCGATACGCTTGCTGTAGGTTCTTGAGGGACGCCGCTGGAATTTGACCCACTGCTCATCATCGAGTTCAATCAACTCCAGCTGTGGCGGCGTAAAGGCCGTGGGGTACAGGGTCGGTTGGCTCAGCCCGTGGAGGCGTCCTTGTTTGAGGTCATAGTCACAGTGATACCGCGCCACCATCGTCTTCTTGTACTCGATGCTCAGCTCGCCTTCATAAATCCAGATCGAGACCCGCTTCCTTGGAAGGCCGCTTTCGGCATAGATATAGAAGCGCTGTACACTGACAAACCCGTACCGATTGACCGTCCGCAGAAATTGAGTCCGCCTGAAGAGTTGCCGCAGACGTTTCGGCTCGACCCCCCGGCCTCTGACCCAGCTGAGGACCTCAACCGGTGTGCGGCGTCCATCGTCTCGTTGGCGATGCGCCCAGTGTGGCGTCGTATTAAAGAGTTCGATGAAGACGGCATGTTCATTCTGAATATCGTCCAAGGTCTGAGCCTGCTCAAACTTGAAATCGGCCAAGCGCAAGCGTCCTTGCAGGGAAGCAAGGGCGCTGCACTTTAAATTGAGCCTCGATCAAATTCTGCCACGGTCTACCTTTTTCGATATGGAGGGCTTCGATATCTAAATCTTTCAGAATCGAGAGGTAATCGCCGGCAGTAAACACGCTGCCATGATCCGAAACGATCGCCCTTGGCCGACCATATTCCAACAGGGCGGCAAAGAGAATCTGCAGCACGGCGGTGAGGTCTTGATGCTCGGACACCATGCCCACCAACATCTTGCGCGAATAGCCCTCCATCACGCAAATGCTATAGACCCAGCTGCCGTCAAGCTGGACCAGATAGCGAATATCGGTGAACCCCATATGATGAGGATAGGCGGGGCGATAGGGCAAAGGTGCCAGACTGATCTCGTCGGGTTGATCGTCGCGAGCGCTTCTCCAAGGCCCAGGAGCCCCGTGGAGTTGGCGATTAACGGCCATCGCTCGGCCTACGGTTCGTTCACTGGGCGGCGGATCGTCCGGTTTGCGCTGCCGACTGAGCAAGCCATGGATGCGAACGCGGCCGGATCGCGGATAGTCATGTTGCAGCTCCAAGACCTCTTTGAAAAAAGGCAAACTCAGCTGATCATCGGGGTGATGAGGCGGACGAGTGCGATGGTCTTCGAGACCGGCAAAGCCGTCTTTGTCGAAGTTGTCCAAAATCGTATACACATGCGAACGCGAGAGCTTGAGGCAATCGGCGATGCTCTTTTTATTCCAGCCTTCGTAAGCCATTCGCACCACGGTCCATCGCGCTTCGTAGGCATCGGCAAAGGATGAAAACGTGGTCAGGTCAAGTTCGAGCTGAATGGGCGTTTCATAGGGCTGCAAAAACCGTTTGAGGGTGTGATGATTGGTCTTGTAGCCGAATTTGCGCAGCAAAATGCGTTCGATTTCGCGCAGGTGGATGGGCGCATAAAGCTGTTTCAAGTAAATGATATAGCCGGCAATGGCTTCGGGATAGAGGGGCTCTTCACCTGATGTTGGCTGGGTGCGCCCATCGACGAGTCCCAGCATGCCTTGTTGGACAAAACGCTGGGCTTTGTCACCGACCACGGTGCGGTCGACGCCGGTCTGACGACTGCGCTCAGCCGCCGTTTCGGCGAACAGGATAATCGGTCGGATGACTTCGTAATCGTGCTGGAGGGGGTCGATAAAGTTCATGCGAATCTGCTCGAATTCTTCCGCAGCCGACACCAACGTGCTCCTTTTGGGACCTCCAGGGTGAAAGTCAGAGATATGCAATCTATTGTTTATAAATGAATAATCTATTATTCACAACTTCGTGCAATTTCCGAGGCCAATTTGCGACCCTCCGACGTGAGGTTCAAAAATGACGCCTGGCCACCCTGGGTCCGACCGATTGTAATCAACCCTCGCGCCTCCAGCGTTCGCAGGCTATGACTGATGTTGCTCTTATCCCGGCCCAAAGTCTGCACCAGTTCCGTATGGCTGGTGCTCATACCGCCCTGGGTGCGCTCATATTGCGCCCACATGTATCTCAAGATTTGGCGTTGGAGTCGTGAAAGGCGTCATGCCGCCATCGGAATGCTCTTTGAAAAGACACGAGAGGACGTTGCGGCGGGTCAGGCCCTGCCGGCCGCCATTGCGATCCGCACGATACAGATTGGGGGAATCGGTGTGATTATGAGGTCTGAGCGTTCAATGTCAAGCGAACCCTCGGTCTAAGAGAGGCTGGTTTCTGTCCTATTTCCAGGCGAGAAGGGTGTGGAGATGTGGCTTCCCACATGTGTCCACTTTCATGTGGCCAAGTCCACTCTCGACCACCGGACGGCTATAACCACAGGCGCTGGCCAGTTCGACCTGATAAGCGGTGCGTTGCTCGGTCAATCCCGACTCAGCCAGGATCGCCGCGATCATCTCGGGGTCGGGGGTGGGGTTGATCGGTTCGACGCTGGTGGGGATGCCCACCGTGAGAATGCCTCGCTTGTGGAGAGCCTGTCGGACCTTAGGATCATTGAGCCCCCTATCGCCGCCCACCGAGTGGATGGCGAGCTGGCGCGAAGATGTCATGGCAGCGATGGCGGCTTGCGTCCGATCGACCAACGGCTCAACATAGCTGGCGTCATCCGGGTTGCCAGCGGGTAGGACAACGGCAAAAATGAATCCGATTGCGGGTTCTGAGAGCAGACCGGGTTTGCGGCCAAACTGGGTTGGACAATTACTTTTGCCCTTGATGATAGGGGCGATGGTGTCGTCATAAGCGCTCACGATTTTGCGATGTGTGAGCCGTTTGCCTTGAGTCAGCTTGCGCGATTGCGCCTCGATACGTTGATGGCGCTCTAGACCGAAGTTCCCCTGGCAGAATAGGCGGAGGGTTAAGTAGATCAACAGGTTAGCCCAATTCAAAAGTCCAT
>CBCXVS010000254.1:0-11412 GCA_965178525.1 uncultured bacterium
ATGACCTGGCTGGGCTCCCTCCATCGTTTGGGGGAGGATAGCCTACCTCATTAACTATTGGGGAACAACCCTAATCTACAATATGTGCTACTATAGTACAGGCTTGTCCGGTAACAAAGGGATCTTTTGTTGAGAAGCGCTCAGCTATCGGTTCTTAGCCAGGAAGAAGGGAAAGACGATTATGCAGGAAATCGAAGCGGATTTGGTGTTGAGCCGTGAAGATATTGCCTATCTCTGGAACGGGGGGACACTGGCGGTGAAGATCGATGCGCCGGACGCCAAAGTGTCCCTGGATCTGTCCAGTTCCCAAGAGAGTACGAGTCGGCGCCAGCGCGTGCGGATCAAACGTGTCTAGGCCAAACGCCAGCCGGTTTGAGCCTCGTCCGACGCTCTCGCCCCTTGAGGGCGAGGGGGATCGCCGCGCTGCGCAGAACTAGACGGCCGTCATTCCACCGTCGATGACGAGTTCGGACCCGGTCATGAAGGACGACTCATCCGAGGCGAGAAAGAGCGCCCCATAGGCGATCTCGATCGGTGTGCCTTCTGTTAGGTCGTATGACGTTGAGAACCGATCATCGATGCGTGTCGGCACGCAGTATGCCATAGGTCCGACCGCAAGGCGATTGGATGAGGCGAGCACGGGCTGGACTGTACGCTTGTACACGGTCGTGCTACTATAACGGCCCGATTGTGGCTCGTGATATCACAAAGTTGCAGCAAGGAGGGATACCGCATGGCACAGACAGCCGTAGAGGAAGCAGTCCAAATCCAGGTACGGCCCATCACGGCCGAGGCGTTTCGCCCCTATGGGCACGTGCTCGAACGGGGGCAATTGATCTACCCGGAGGCCGAGGAAGGGCGTGTGGCCATGGAGCTGCTGCGCACTCGGCATCGGCCGAATGGCCGGAAGACCGAGCAGCTCGCTGTGCATTTTACCTACAACCAGACGTTTATTCCCGTGCAGGGGGCCATGGTGCTGGTTGTGGCGCCACCGCCGCAAGATCGTGAAGCTGACCCCAGCACGTATGATTTTGATTTCGATCAAGCGGCGGCTTTCTTGGTCGAGCCCGGTCAAGTTGCCTTTATTGAAAAGGGCGTATGGCACAACGTCGTGGCCCTCGGCGCCGAGTGCACCTTCATCAACGTCACGCGCAAAGACCCGCGTGAGGAGGCGACTGAGGAGCGCCATGATGGCCGCATTGAGCAGGTTTCGGCGAAGCGGCCTTATGTCGGGTTTATCGATCTGAAGGCGCGCTACCATCGCGTTCTGGATCTGGAGTTGTAGATATTCCCTACGTTTTTAAGGCGGTTGTGAGCACCTGAATGCCCACCGGGGAAAAGCCGAACAGGTCGTCTGGCGCAAAGACGCGCTGAAAGTCCTCGGGGTGAAAAAAGGGCGTGAATTTGCGGGCAAATTCATCCAGGCGTTTGAGGTAAAACGCTGTATTTTCGTCCGGATGGGCGGCGTCCCAGGCGTCAGCCAAGCGGGCCATATCAAAGGTTGTGACGGTCGGACTGCTGCCGGTGACATAATACGTGATGCGATCGCCTCGGTGCACGGGCTGGCCGGTGTTGTGCGCGCGGGCGATGGCCAGCTCGTAGGCCGCAACTTTGGAGCGGCGGCCGCTGGCGACGTCGGCCTGATAACGCTCAGCCGTCTCTTTCAGGGTTTCGGTGCGGGCAAAATCCTCGACGTCCCAGACGTGCTGCATGATGCGTTCGTGCGTGGCGAGGTAAAGATCGTGCAGGCCCTGGACGTCCTCCTGCAGCAGGAGCGCCACGGCATCGAGCACAAATTGCCGGCCAAAGCGTTCGATGGCGCGTGACACCAGGGAGGAGCCTTTGAAGCGCATGGCGCCGTCGTAGGCCAGTAACGCATAATTCTTGCTTTTATACGACAACATTTTTTGATAACGTCCGTCAAAGCCAATGCGGATGCCCGCAGGCATCTCGGCGTTCAGCCGTTCCACAAAGGCGTATTCGGCCTGCTCGCCGCGTACCTCGTCCGGCGGCACAAAGAGCACGCCATCCGTATCGACTTCGATGACTGTCCCCGCTTCTCGGCGAATCGCCGCCATGATGGCTTTTAAAATCTCTTGGCCGGTGGCGGCGACGCGGTCGGCCTCGGCAAAGTCGTTGAAGAGCGCCCGGCTGAACCCCAACTGTCCGTAAAAACTGTTGATGAGGATTTTGTAAGAACTCTGCTGCGCATCCAAAGCGCCGCGTTCTTCCGGTGTGGCCGCCTCCTGCATCCGGCGTTTGGCGTCCAACCGCATATCGGTCAGACGGCATAGCAGCAGCTGGAACAGGCCCAGGTCGTCCGTGGCCGGCCGTACATCGTAGTGCAGCATGATGGATGGATAGAGGCTTTCCACATCGGCATAAACGACGGGTCCCAGCACGCCGGTGACAAAAATATCCGTGTATCCGCCGCGCGTTTGTCCGCCGCGCTGCCGTTGCGGCAGCGCCTGCCGCTGGTGCAAGTATTCCCGCACCAACAGCGCCTCGATTTTCGCCGCCGGTCCGGTTCGGGCGACTTTGCCGTAGGGCATCGGCAGCATTTGCGTCAGATAAAACGTTGAACCGGAGAGGTGCCGGGCCAGGCGTTCGGTTTCGATCACATCATCGAGGGCGTAGGCCAAGAGCCGCTCTGGATCGGTGCGCCAGACCCGGGCGATGTCCTGGCCTTCGATGTAGGTGCGGTTATCCGCGGCCAGGCCGAAGTACTGCGCCGCGACTTTCAGGCCATATCCGGGCAAATCGCGTTTAAACACATCAAAGGACATGACCTGAAAATACGTGTCGACCACATGCCGCCCGGCGATGTCCAGGGCCGGAAATTCCACTGTCCGTTCGGCAAAGCGCATGCTGGAGGCGAAGGCACGCGGCACGGAGCCGTCGCGGCCAATGGCGAAGGGCACGCCGTGACGCTCACAGCGGGCCAGCAGATAGGCGAAGTCAAAGGCGTAGATATTGTGTCCTTCGATGACATCCGGATCCCGGCTGCGGAGCAGCTCGATGAGTTCCCGCAGCATGGCCGGCTCGGAGCGTTTTTGCCCGTCAATGATATGGCGCCAGCCTCGATTGTCGCTCAGGGCGATGATAATGATACGGTCCTCGGGGCGCTGCGCCTGGGCAAAGGTTCCACTGGCAAAGACCTCGATATCCAGTTGTAGCCGATGCAGCGTGTCGAAGCTCATGTCCTTGAACAGGGTGCGTCCTGTCTGCATGAGATACTGCTGCGCCGGATTGAGGATGAGATAAAGCGGTTCTGGCTGGCGCTCGGTGCTGCCCACGGCGTTCTTGATATGGCGCACGGCATCCCAGTGAGCTTGCCACGTGTTGAAGACCACGAGATGGCGATAGTAATGGGCGCCCGCCAGGGTTTTACAGCGGTAACGCTGGCGTGGAAAGCCCCGCAGTAAACGGATGTCGGCGAGAAAAAAGAAGGGATAGAAGGGGACTTGGTACGTGTTCAGATGGCTGTGCGAGGCGTCGCGCTGATAGATTTGCATCATGGCCTGGCCGGCGGTGGCCGCATGGAATACCGGATGCAACGCCACCAGCCGCGGCGTCGAGTCGTGGCCGAAGAGGGCCGGGTCAATCAGCGTTTCGGTTGCGGTCGCTTCAGCGAGCATAGGTCGATGCCGTCTATTTCGCAAAGGGATTGAATCGGAATGTCATTGATTGTACGCGGTTTGATTGCCGGAGGCAATCAGGTGGAGCGGACCTATGTATGTACGAGTCCCAAGCTAGCACATGAGCAATTTCCGGTCAAAGCGGCACCTCTGAACGACGAAGTGGCGCTGACAAGTTACGAGATAATGCTGTCCCATCGCGATCCAGCAGATCATTTTCTTGCCGCAACGGCGTTGGTGTACGACCTCACCCTGATGAGGGTTGATGCGCATTTGGTGCAGGCTTCTGGCTCCCTACCCGCTCCGCCATGATACACGACGTATCCAAATCTCCGTCCAGAGCTGGCTGGCCCGGTTGCGAGGTGACTTGAAAAAGGCATTTGAAGTGCCTATCCTTTCGAGGACAGATGTCTCAAAATATTATGTCGGTGTGATTCTCTTGGAAGCGATGGGTTTTCGGCTTAGCAGCGGCCCGACCGGTCATGGTGAGGTGCGTAATCGTCTGAGTATTTGTTGAGGCGATCTACGTGCCTGCCTATGAGCCTGGTGGATGATAGGGTTGGAGCAATAGAGATAAAAGAGCAATCACAGCTTGAATGAAAAAGCCCAAGGTAATAAATGCCAACCCCTGTAAGGACAGGATACGCCTTTCCTGGTTTACCTCCAACCACGCAGCGCCTCTGGCAATTCTGCCACGAACCAACGCGCTAAGGTAGCAGGCCAGGGATACCTCGCTTTCGTGCGATGCTGATATATGCATTGGCCATGAGCACGACACCGAAGGTTTCGCAACAAGCACTGCCTAGTTGTAAAATCATCTGCAACGTCAGCCACAGAGCACTCATGGCATCGCAGGCGGGGTAAAGGGGTAGATATTCGTAATATGCAGTACGTTGTTCTGGTCCTCAACTGCATAGACAATATGATTACAATCCACAATGGGCAAGAAAGCATTGGGATTGGCATTATTCCGCGTCAGTGATACCGCTCCACTGAGCATTTGCTGAAAGAGCCTTTGGAGACAGTCTTTTTCATCTTGAGTTGGTGGGGGCGGGTTATTTCCGAGATAAGCTATAATGTTATTTTTCATCGTCATTGCACTATAAGGCGCAGGCATAGGTTCGACTCTTTTCTGCTCTGAGACACGCGTGATAGGAATCCTGTTGACGGTTGATCCCGTATATGAGTTCCTCAGGGTTAACGGCTTGAAAGTCACCGAGCTGTCCATTCTGGACCTCATGATATGCCTGATTGATTTCGCTCGTCCGTTCCGTATTGGCGGCCAGAGATTGCCGCTTGTATAGACAGAAACACCGGAACGCTCAGCAAGACTGCTACGGGAGTTTCAGTGTCATCCTCCGTCAGGAGAATACCCTGCTCTCTAGCAGTCTTCACCCAGTGATTGAGATCCTTCTGGGCCTTTGACACTGACACTTTCTCCCCGAGTTCCATAAACATTCCCCATATCGTATAAGTATGCAGCGTGGCAGCTAACGTACAGTATTTGCATATGAAACGCAACCAAAAAATGGCGTGAATGCCATACCCTGAAAGATGAGAACCGACAAAGCAACTAGTCACTTGAGGGTTCTCATCGGTGGCCCTGCTAGAGCACTTAAGCCTCTAAACTGCTCCACGCAAAATCGATACCAAAAATCTGCGCGGCGTGTCAAATCAGCAAACACAGAATGGACCCAATTTTTTCCCAACGTAACCATGACATGCGCGACGCTCTGCCCAAGGTTGTACTGTAGCATTGATGACACAGCCGTGTCCAGTTTCCGACAGGAAACTGCCAGTGACGCCTATATGAGACAAACTAAGCATGGGTGAAGGTTCCTTGTTGCGTGCATCATGGCGTCTCAGTAGGAGTTGCTTTCTGCATCATAGCTTAATATACTCTTGGATTAGCCTTTGATTCCGTGACGAAAATCACACCAATACGGTGACCTGAGCCACTGCGCCATGACATCTCGAACTTTGTAGAGGCCATTCTGATATGAACCTGCCTGCAATGTCAAGAGGCTATTGAGTGGAGATTCCGTTGCGGACATAGGACTCTATAGTTGACAAGGCGAATCTCCCTATCCCCACACTCACCGTCGCCCTCCCGCGTATGCCTATAGCGCCATCGGCGCTTCGCGCGATACCTGCATAGCGAACCGCATATCCACGCAATGGCCGTAATCCACCCCGCGCTCAATAAAGCCGCCGGAGAGACAGGCCGCTTGCAGCCAAGCAAACCCTTCCGGCGGCATCACCGGGGTGCGATTCCACACGCCTAGCGCCTGGTAGCGAGCCAGGGCATGCGTCAAGGTTTCCCTGGAGAGATCGGGAAAATAGTCGGCCACGCAGGCCGCGAGTTCTGCCGCTGGGTGCGTCGCGATCCAGTGTTGGGTGCGATACATGGCGCGGGTCATGCGTAGCAGGCTCTCCGGGTTGTGCGCTAGGCATTCGCGCGTCGTGTATAGGGCAGTATAGGCCGTTGGGCCACGCTCGGCGGCGGCATACCAGATGTGTACCGGCACCTCTAGGGCGTACTCGACATAGGGTTCGAAGACCTGAATCACGTCCACGTCTCCGGCATGCAATGCCGCGACGTTCTCCGGCATGGATTGATCTGGCACTCGGTCAACGTGTGCCGGGTCGAGACCTGCCAAACGCAGGTCGTGTTGCAGACATAACCAGGGGGTCGGCACCTCACTGACGGTCGCAAGCTTCTTCTCCATCAGGTCCTGGAGCTGAAAGCCGGCATTGGGTTCGCGGCCAACGAGAAAGAACGGGTCGCGCCCAATCACGTCACAGAAAATCACCAGGCCGAAATCCGGATCCCGGTCGTTGGCCGCCATGAGCCGAATGGGTCCTCCCCAGGCAACGTCCCCTTGCCCAGCCAGCAGCGCTTGCATCGTCTCTGCTGGCTGCGACGACATGACCCGTTGCACCTCCAGCCCTTCTGCTTCATAGGCCCGGAGGGCAAAGGCTGCATAAAAAGGGGTGTAAAATACCGCGCGGAAATTTTCAATCAATGTAAGGCGCATGGACGTGAGATTCCTGAGCAAAAGGGTTACTTGAGCCGCCGGTTACGCCGGGCGCAGCTTGGTAGCGTCGACGACACCGGCGGCAGCTTAAGCCGTCTCGTATGGGCCGGACGCGCCGCATGGCTGCAAAGCCAGGCGGCGTTCTTCCCGGCAGAAACGATACGCCCAACCTGTTGGAATGACAGTGTAAAGGTATTGAGCCCGTTCGTCTATCCGAAGCCTGGTCCCGCACTAGCCCTTGACCGGTAGCGAAGATGGCGATAAGTTGGCCATCCTCCGCTCATCGCAGCGTGCCTGAGTGCGCATTGAGTTTATCGTTGTTCCATCGGGAGGGCCCTATGTTGCAATGGAAACGGCACGGGACAAGGTGCTTTCGATCGGCCCTTCGGACGGTTCTGGTGATCGGGTGTCTGACCGGCCTGGCGGGGCTTTCTCTGACACCGGGCTCTCTGTCGGCTGCCGAGACCCGGACCATCACGGCCGACGCATCTCTCGGCGCTTCGGCTTTATATAGATGGCTTTTGGGTTCTAGTTATCGGGACCTATGGGCCGCTCCCATCGACGTCGAAGTCTTGGACCTACGCGGCGTTGCCGGCGGGCTGCGTCCTGCCTTCCGTGTCGGAGGCTTACAAACGTTTGGGTCAGCCTTTTTCGGAGCCGATGGACGCAGCTACACGTTCCGCAGCCTGGTCAAAGATAATAGCGAATCGCTACCCGCCGATTTCAAGGGCACGTTTGTCGCCGATGCCGTGCAGGACTAGCTTGCCGCAGCGCATCCCGTGGCGCCGCTGGTCGTACCGCCTCTGGCCCAGGCGGCCGGCGTGCTGCACGTCGTTCCCAGGCTCGTCGTCATGCCGGATGACCCGGCACTGGGCGAGTTCCGGGCGCTCTTTGCCGGACGCCTGGGGACATTCGAGGAATTCCCGACACCGGCGTCGGATCGGCATCCCGGTTTCCATGGGGCCACCGAGATTCTTTCCACCGACAAGCTCTGGCCGCGCCTGCTGGCCAATGCCGCAGAGCGCATTGACGCCCGAGCATTCCTACGCGCCCGCCTCTTCGATATTCTCATCGGCGATTGGGATCGGCATGCCGGGCAGTGGCGCTGGGCCAGGCTCCCTGACAAGACCGGCTGGCAGCCGCTGCCGGAGGATCGGGATTGGGCGTTTGCCAATTTCGAGGGCCTGCTGATCGGTTTGGTCCGTCCCTGGCAACCGACGCTCATGACGTTCCGAGAGCAGTACCCCAGTATGACAGGACTGACGCTGCACGGCTGGCGTCTGCTCCGTTGGGTGCTGCCCGAGCTGGAGAAATCGGCCTGGGACGAGGTCGCGGCAGACATCCATACGGCTGTGCGCCAGATGCCGCCGGCCTACCAGACATTAATCGGCGCCGAGCTGGCGGCGGCGCTCAAAAAGCGCCGGGATCGGCTGCCCGAGGTGGCCGAGCGATTGTACCGCTTTCTGGCGACTCAGGTTGACGTCCAGGGCACGGATCAGAGCGAGCGCATCGAGCTTCGGCGCCTTGGCCCTGGCGGTGTGCAGGTGAGCATCACGCCGAAACGCGGTGCGGGGACGGGCCGCGTGCCCTATTTCTGGCGCCGATTCCGTTCTGGCGAGACCCGAGAGCTTCGCCTCTACCTACGGGAAGGCGCTGACACGGTCGCCTGCGATGGTGCCGTCGGCAACAACATGACCATCCATGTGATTGGCCGCATGGAAAACGATGCCATCGAAGGTTGCCAGACGGCCAGGCTCCGCTTCGCGGACGCCGCACAGTTGCAGCGCCGGCCGCCATCTGTCAGAGAGGAGCCCGATCCCCGCCGACATTTCCCTCCGGTTCCGACCTTGCCGGCACCCTGGGCGAAGCCGCGTGACTGGGGGATGCATCTCCTTCCGACTATCTGGTTCAACATCGGCTCGGACTATGGCTTGCTTCTGGGCGGCGGTCTCTCACTCGATCGGTTCGGCTTTGGCAAGGTTCCCTATGCCCAGCGCCACGTCCTCAGAGGCGGCTACGCCTTTGGCGTTGAGGAATTCAAGATCGAATACCAGGGATTTTTTCGCCACCGCAATCCGGCCCTCCTGTCTTCGCTTGCCGCCAGTATCTCCGGCATTGAGGTCATTCGATTCTATGGCTTCGGCAACAACACCTCGTCCGACGCGCCGGATGATTTCTTCAAGACGGAGCAGCTGCAGTTCACGCTCGCGCCCTCGGTGCGGTACGCCCTCGCATCCCAACTCGATCTCTTTGGTGGTGTACAAGTCACGTATGCGACGACCGACACCGATGCCAACACCTTGCTGAATCAGCTCCAGCCCTACGGTGTCGGCGACTTCGGACAGCTGCGCTTCCACGTTGGCGTCGATGTGGATACCCGGGATCGCACGAAAGTCTATGGCCCCGGTCTGCGCGTCCGGTTGCAAGGAACATTCTTTCCGGAGGTCTGGGACGTCGAGAGCAGCTTCGGCACCCTCGAAGTCGATGCGGCCGGCCATCTGGCGCTGAACCATCGTCTGCTACTGGCATTGCGTCTCAGCGGCAAGTATGTCTTCGGGACGTTTCCGTTCCACGAGGCCGCGTATGTCGGTGGCAGCCGCACCGTGCGGGGCTATTGCAGCGACCGCTTCGCTGGCGACGCCTCCCTGTTTGGCAGCACAGAGCTGCGGTTCCTGCTGGGTAAGGCCACCTTCCTGGTCCCGGCTGAGTGGGGGCTTTTCACCTTTGGCGACGTCGGCCGCGTCTTTCTGGATGGGGAAAGCTCCGAAACGTGGCACCCGGCGGGTGGCGGCGGTCTCTTTGCCTCGATTCTTGACCGGTCGCTCCTGTTGGCTTTGTCGGTGGCGCGGAGCGACGAGCGGACGGTGTTCTTCCTCAAAACGGAGTTTGTGTTTTGAGCCTGCCTTGCTGACCCGCCGCCCGCCCCTGTCCCTTCCCAACTGACGCGGGGCTGTCGAGGTCATGACAACTGCGCCGGATGCGCCTGGTTCCCTCTCGCGCTTGAAAACGGCGTTTGAAATTCCTATCCTCCACAAAGATACACCGTCTCACGCATGATCCCTGTAGAAAGGAACGCTATGCAAACGGTAGATAGAATCGTCGAAGTGTTGGAAGAAGCGGGTATCGATCATCTCTTCGGTATTCCCGGCGGCGACACGGGACGGATTTATAAGGCGTTATACAACAAGCAGGACAAAATCAAGGTGGTCGTCGCCCGTGACGAACAAACCGCTGCGTGTATGGCCGACATGTATGGCCGCCTCACCGGCAAACCCGGGGTGTTCATGGCCCAGGGCTGTTATGCCGCTTCCACGGGGCTTTTCGGCGTCATTGAGGCGGGGCTGGGCAGTTCGCCAATGACCGTCATTACCGACATCACGACCTATGGGGTGCCGCCGGGTCATGGTTCACTCCAGTGTGGCGGGGGCGAATATGGCAATTTTGACATTGCGGCGATTTTTAAGGCGACCTGCAAATTTACCGCCGTAGCCCACAACCCAGGCGAAGGCGTGCAGGCGGTACAGCGGGCCATTAAGCACGCCGTCACTGGGCGGCCTGGGCCGACGGCGGCCGTGTTGGCCATCGACGCCATACGCGGCGAGATTACGGAGGAGACCTTCCCCCGCATTTACGACACGCGGAGCTACATGCAGAATGCCGTCAGCATCCCACACCCGAGCGACACGGAACGGGCGGCGGATATGCTGCTGACGGCAAAACGGCCAGTGATCGTGGCCGGTAATGGCGTCATTGCGTCCAAAGCCTATGCGGAGTTGCAAACTCTGGCCGAGGGCCTGGGGGCGCCAGTGGCGACGAGCACCCTGGGCAAGGGCGCGTTTCCCGAAGTGCACCCCTTGGCCCTGGGGGTCATGGGCATTTTTGGATCGCCGGCAGCAAACAAGGTGGTCAGCGAGGCGGACTTGGTCCTCATCGTGGGGTGTCGTCTAAAAGGGCCGGATACGATTACGGAGAGTCCGAACTTGATCGACCCGTCACGCCAGACGCTGATCCAGGTTGATGTGGAACCGCGCAATGCCGGCTGGGTCTTCCCGATTCATCTCGGCCTGATCGGGGATGCCAAAGCCGTGTTCGAGCAGCTCAATGAAGCGCTGGCTGATGATGTGCGTAAACGTCCGCCGTATGAGCAGCAACCTCAGTTTGCGCAACTGCAGCAGGACAAGCAGGAGCTGAACTATTTTGTCGATGACTACAGCCGCTCGGACGCCGTGCCGATTTTGCCACAACGCCTGGCCATGGAGCTGTCCAACAGCCTGGATGACGATGCCATCGTCTGTGCCGATGCCGGCAATAATCGGGTCTGGATGTTGCGCTATTTTCAAACCAAGCAAGCCGGCAACTATTTCGGCACGTATGGGATTGCCGGCATGAGTTGGTCGCTGCCGGCCGCGCTGACAGCCAAATTGCTCAACCCGGAACGGCAGTGTGTATCGGTGAGCAGTGATGGCTTTGCCATGCAAAATCATGTCTTGACCACGGCGCTGCAATATGATGCCCCGGTGACCTACGTGGTGATGAATGACGCGCAGTTGGGCATGGTGCGCCAGGGGCAGGGGGACGAGCCGATCGCGTCGGAGTTTGTGCGCACCGATTGGGCCGCGATTGCCGAGGGTTATGGTGCGGTGGGTTTCCGGGTGAGCAATCCGGGCGAGGTGCAGTCCGCTGTGCTCGAAGCCTTGAGCGGGCAAAAGCCAGTCGTGGTGGATGTCACCATTGAC
>CBCXVS010000255.1:0-11409 GCA_965178525.1 uncultured bacterium
CTCACTTGGCTCGTTCATCCTTGAGAAATGGGGACTTCTGGGATCGGGAAAATGCACTTTCCTATACGATGAACATAAGGAAAAACTACGAGCATGGAAACAAAAGGAACCGCAACACCCTATCTTATTCCAGATACCCTCTGCGTCTCCCGAGCCTGTGCTGCAAGCCCTGCCAGATGCGTGCACGGATCACTTGCAAGAGGCCAAGACAAAGTTCGAGCAACAGGATTATAGTAAGGAAGCATGGTTCCATCATATATTTGAGTGTGAAGAATGCTGCGCCCCTTTGCTCGATGATGTCATGGATATTCATGTGAAGCACGTGCGAAATCAACCTCATACCGTTGTCCTATTTGATTTTGACACGTATACCATCAAAGATAAATACCATCAACGACTCAATAAGCTTATGCAGAATTTTGATAACACACGTGATCAAATTTTACCATTGGACGAGCCAGTAAAATCGGCAACAGATCGTATAATATGGTATTGTCAGGTCAGCGTTCAGGTGAGATCAAGGATTATTTCATGGACAAATTTAATGTGAAGGAAGAACAAATTCGCCATATCTATTTTGGCTATGATTCGCCGCAATTGACTCTGAGAAATGCTGAAAGTTATGGCATCACGGCTGACGATCTGGCGGCGATTGATGCCGATCGTATAAAAAAGGGAGAAAATACAATCAACCAGAGCGTTGTCGTTGTGATTTATAAGGAGAGATGACCTTTAACCAAAATCGTACTGCAGCCGCAACATGAACTGGAAGATATCCTCTGCCAAGCCCTGACTTTGCAGACCAATAGGGTCGGAAAAGCCCATCAAGGAGACATCCGGATTATGGTCCCACCACTTGCCGGCGAGCAGGTATGCGCCACCGGCGCGCAGCCACAGCTTGGGCAGGATATCCCAGTGCAAATACGCCGAGAACTCGATGCCGCGAAAACGGTCGCCATTGGCATTGCGTTGTGCCGCCATGTCCACGCCGGCAGCGGTATACACAAACAGGACCGGGGTCGCATAAAATTTGGCCCGCGCCACACTCAACAAGCGCCCGTTATACCCACCGCCGAAAAACGGCGAGATCGAAACGTTATTGAGGCCAGCCGTCGAGTCGTTGAGCTGCCCGAGGGTGATCAACTCCAGACCGCCGCCGCCAGCAAAACGCGACCGGCCAAAGCCGCTATATTGCTGGTTGAACAGGCTCAGGAAGGCATCGACATTCTCGCCGCTGGCGTCCAGGCTGGCGCGGCTGCCGCTTTCGCCGGAGATATACTGCAGGGTCATGCCGACCCAATGCTTGCCGATGGGATAATCCGCATGCACATGGGCCATGACCCCTCGATTGCGCACACCGGTCAATCCCCGGCGCGTAATCGCACCATCGGGGCTCGTATTTTCAGCTTGGCCCAGATATTCTTGGCCGTAATTGTACACGCCGGAGATTTCCAGCAGGCCTTTGCCCAGAAAGACGGTTTGGAGTTTCAAGCCGGCATAGATCTGGTATGCATCATCCCCACTCTGCGGGTTGTCATTGGAATTGTCGTTCCAAAAGTAGACGCTAGCGGTGATCGACGTCTGCGGCGTCATCTCGTAACGGGCGTCCAGAGCAAACCAGTCGGAGTCGTCATCGCTCGTCCGCAGGCTCCCTTCAGCGAATTTCAGAAAGGTGAACTGGGACCATAAGGCCGGACGTTGGTACGTCAACTGTAGACCGGTAAAATCCGTCGAGAGAATCGTCCAGTCAAACTGATCACCCCAGCCCAGAATGCCGCCGCGAAAGCTCAGACCGGGGACCCAAGGGAGTTGCCAATCGATAAAGACATTCTTGGTTTCGAGGTTGACGCCATCAGAGCCGGGTCCGCCCCCGCTGCTGCCGGCAACATTCTCCAGGCGACGCCCTTCGTCGTCGATAATCGGGGCATTCTTGGCGCCGAAGGTGATGTCGCCGATTTCCAGCTTGTAGTTGATACACACCCCCTTCGCGGGGAAGAGGTCGAAAAACAGGCGCAACCGCGTATCGAGAAACACCTGAGTGTTATCGGCGTCGCCAATCGACGGCGCACCGAAATAGCCATCCTGCATATTGTGCACAATACCCTGGATGCGGTAATTGCCGCCGATGAGCAGGATGCGGTCGGTCTGCGCCGCCGCCCATGACGCCAGGAGGACGAGGAGCAAAAGCGCACCGAGCAGGCTACACACAGGACGTTGCATGAACCATGACTCACTGTTGGGTAAGTGTGCCGTCTGGCGAGGTAGGGCGCCGTTAGCGTCCGTACACAGCCGGCACAACATCAATAAATACCGTAATCTCAACGTCCTCGACGGAAACGGCGATGACGGCGGTACGGGGCTGGTCGCTGCCGGTGGCAACGGCAAACGTCCCGATGACGCTGCCGTCACGCGTCTCGCTGGCGTCTGTGGTCACGGTACCTTCCGAGGCCTGGAACCGCACGGCCACGCCATTGGCCGGCTTCCCGGCGCCGTCCTCGATCGTCACCTGTATCGCTTGACGCTGCGAATGCGCCATGACGGCGGCCTGCGGCGCGACGCGCACGGTATAGCCTCCGGGTGTGGTGGGCCCATAGCGGCGGGCTTGGAGCGACAACAGGCCGCCATCGCTCAGGTTGGGTAGGAGCCAGGAGACGCTCCACCCCACACCGACCAGGAGCGCCAAGATGCGGAATCGTGGGTTGTTAACCAAAGTCATATTGCAACCGCGCACTGAATTGCCAGATATCGTCCGGGTTGGAGACACCTGGGCCGCGTCCGTCGAATGACGCGTCGGTATTGTTTTGCCACCAATCGCCAATGAGATAGTAGGCGAAGCCGAAACGCAGCCAGAGCTTCGGCTGAATGTTCCATTGCGCCCAGACATCGAACTCAAACCCGCGGTCGCGGTCCCCATTGGCATTGTCCTGGGCCGCTTGATCGTAGGCGCCGACGAGGTGGACGGTCAGCGTTGGGAGCACGGGAAAAGCACTGCGGCCAATGATGAGGAGCCGGCCGTTGTAATCGCCATTGAAAAACCCGTTCCCCGTTCCCCACTTGCTGTTGAAGCCATCGCTCACGTCGATAATCGGACCGCGGGAAATGATCTCGGGACCCTGATACATATTATTGAAATAGCTGAGCCATGCCGAAATCGTCTCGTCCGCCTTGGCCCCATCCCGCTCCAGTTGGTTTTTACTGCCCGCTTCGCCACTGATGTACTGCACTTGCAGCCCCAGCGTGCCGAAGCTCAATCGCATATCCCCGGCCAGGCTGATGTTAAAGCCGCGATTCTTGCCGCTGCGCCGGCCGAAAAAGCCTTCGCCCTCGTTGTAAATGGCATAGCCATTGACCTGGACCTGGCCCATGCGTGACGTCAGCTCGAGTCCGAGCCACCACTGAAAAGGATCGCGGCTCAGGTCGCCACGATTGCCCTGATCGATCCAGTAGTGGAAGGAGGCTCCCACCAGGGTCGACGCATTGAGGCGCAGTTGGCCGTCGAGGCCGAACCAGTCACTGTCGTCGGCATTGCTTCGGGTATCCCCCTCGGTAAATTTGAAATAGGCAAAATTCGCGGCGATATCCCCGCGCTCATAGAGCACCTGCAGGCCCGCAAAGTCATCGGCGAGAATGTTAAAATCGAAGCGGTCGCCATAGCCAAAAATGCCACCGCGAAAGCGCAAACCCGGCACCGGAGGAATATGGAATTCTATGAAGAGATTCTTGGTTTCCACATTGATACCATCCGCCCCAACGCCACCACCGGAGCCCGGACCGATGGCGGGCAGGATGTTGCCCGAAACGTCAGAGCCTCTTTCCGTGTCGCCGCCAAAGACGACATCGCCGATTTCCATACGGTAGTGCACGCGCAACAGGTCGGTGGGACGAAAATCCCAGTAGAGGCGGAGCCGGGTATCCAGGAAGGACTTCGTATCATTGCGATCGTCGGGAAATCCCCCGCTTTGTCCTCCGCCTTCTTCGTTGGCGGGCGCGGTCGTGCTGTTGACACTGCGGAGACGAAAATCTCCTCCGACCAGGAGAATATCTTCTTTGGGAAAGACACGTAACGATTGGCCCCACGCTGGCGCCGTCAAGCTCCAAAGCGCCAGGCAGAGTAACACAATAAGCGATGTCCGGAGCACAGGCATACGGGAACTCTAGCTTTCAACAGCAAGAGGGAAAATCCCGCGCCACGGCGCGGTCCTCTGCAGGCGTGCCTTGCCGAGGAGGGACATCGTCGACAGACTGCAGAGTGCACAGCAAGCGAAGTCGGCGCATGGTACTCTGGCAGATAGAACCTGTCAAGACAAATTCTTGGGATAAAAGCTCTCAGCTCTCAGCTCTCAGCTCTCAGCTATAAAAAAACGGCCATGATTGTTCCAAGACGATCTGTGCGATCATGACCAAATTCGCTATCCTTACAAAAGATTCTATGACGGTAGGCTTTCAGCCCTCAGTAGGCCATTTTCGTCTGTGTCTCTTTCCTAAGCTGAGAGCTGAGAGCGCCCTTGCTTCCCTGCAAGGACGCTTGACAGCTAATAGCTTCTTAGGGAGTTTCCGCCTATGCTCCGCAAGGTGCTCATGATCGCCATCAGCACGTTGGTGGTGCTCGGTATGGGTGTGGGGGGGATGCGTGTGTTGATGAGCTTGCGCAAACCGCCGCTGCGTCAGGCCTTGGAAGAGGCTGGCAAATTGGTGCGCGTCCTCACCGTTCAGACGCAGGAGGCGCCCGTGACGATTGAAGGATTCGGAACGGTGCGCGCCAAAACCGAATGGCGTGTGGTCCCGGAAGTGTCCGGTCCTCTCGTACAGGTGTCGCCGTACATGCGGGCCGGGCTCCATGTCAAAACCGGGGAGCTCTTGTTCGAGATCGATCCCCGGCCCTATCAGCTCGCGGTGCAGCGCATCCGGGCGCAGATTGAGCGGGATCGCAAAGAAATCGCCTTACTCCAGCAGCAGCAGCGCAACCACACCGCGATGCTGCGTATTGCCCAGCGGAACCTGACCATTTCCGAAGCGGAATTGCGGCGGGATGACGCCTTGGTACGGAAGGGGACCATTTCCGCGCGTGAGCGGGACCGCCAGCGCCAATCCCGTAATGCTGCCGAACAGGCGGTGCAAACGGTACAGAATAACTTACATCTGATCGAGCCCCAAATCGCCAAGATGGAAGCGACGATCGCCGTGTCGAAGGTGCAATTGGCCGATGCCGAGTTGCACCTCGAGAAAACCCGCTTGTCTGCCCCCGTAGATGCGCAGGTGGTCAGCAGCAGCCTCGATCGGGGCGAGTATGTGCAAGCCGGACAAGAGGTGGCAAAGCTGTACGATACGGCTGCGGTGGAGATCCCCATAGCCATTCCTTTGGACGAACTGCGTTGGTTTCCGGCCTTGTCTCCGGCCGCTCTGCGCAACGGCGTACGCCCGACCGGCGAGGCGCCGCTGCTGCCGACGGCGATAGTCCATTGGCAGAGCGGCGAGCAGGCGTATACGTGGCAAGGACATGTCGGGCGCTGGGAGGCGGGACTCGATGCGCGTACACGGACGGTGACATTGGTCATTGAGGTGCAAGAGCCCTGGAAGAGCTTCCGCCCCGGACAGCAACCGCCCCTGCAACCGGGCATGTTTTGCCGCATTGCGATCGTGGCCAAACGCGTGCCGGAAAGCGTGGTCATTCCACGTACTGCCTTGCGGCGCGATAACACGGTGTTTCTCGTGCAGGACGGTACCTTGGCGGTGCGTTTGGTCGACGTCCTGCATGTGCAAAAAGACCACGTGATCATCGCGGCTGGCCTGCGTCAGGGCGACCGGCTCATCGTGTCGCCGCTGACGACGCCGGTGCTGGGGATGAAGTTGCGGCCGCGCCAAGTCGATCCCGACACGCTGTTTTCAGGCCCGGCGGCCGGCCGCCAACCGCGTTCCCGGCCGCCAGCCGCGTTGCTGCGTGACGATGTCCGCCATGGACAAGAGGAGCGCTGACATGCAACGCCTGATCCGTGCCGCAGTGGCCAATCCCGTGGCCGCCAATCTCTTAATGGTGGTGTTGATCGTGGGGGGAGCCTGGAGTGCGCTCAGCCTAAATCGCGAAGTGTTGCCGCAATTGTCCTTCGACATCATCCAGATCCGTGTCGATTTTGACGGCGCCACACCCGAGGAGGTCGAGGAGAGCATCGTCGTTAAGATTGAAGAAGCGATTCATCGTATCGAGGGAATCCGCCGCCTCTTTGCCAATGCCTATGAAGGCCGTGGCATCGTGTGGGCCGAACTGGAATCAGATGCCGATAACCGCGCGGTCAGGGACGAGATCGAAGATGAGGTCGGGAAGATTGACACGTTTCCCGACGATGCCAAAGAGCCGCGCTTTATCGAGCTCGAAGAGCGCATGCAGGTGATCAATATCGTCGTATATGGCGACCAATTGGAACGCACGCTGAAGGAGAAGGCGAAGCAGATTCGGGACGATTTGCTGGCGACGCCGGTGATTTCGCAAGTCAAGCTCTTTGGGACGCGCGACTATGAGATTGCCATCGAGCTCTCCGAGGCGACCCTGCGGCGCTATAGGCTTACGTTGGACGAAGTGAGCCAGATCGTCCGCAACAACAGTCTGGACCTGCCCGCTGGAGACATTAAGACACCCACCCAGGACATCGTTGTGCGCACAGCCGGACAGCGCTACACCGCCGCCGAGTTTGCGGCCATACCGTTGCTGACGACGGAAGACGGTACGGTTCTAACGCTGGGGGAGGTCGCCAACGTCGTGGATGGGTTTGGGGAATCGGAGCATATCGGCCGTTTCAACGGTCAGCCGGGCGTCTTGGTGTCAGTCGTCAAAACGGAAAGAGAGGATGCGCTGCTCATTGCTGAGACCGTGCACAACTACGTGGCGGAACAGCGTACCCGATTGCCTGCGGGCCTTTCCCTGAGCGTGTGGGCGGATACGTCGCCGATTATCCAAGGGCGTTTGAATCTCCTGACTCAAAATGGACTGATGGGGTTGGTCCTGGTGTGGTGCTGTCTGTGGGCTTTTCTCAATCTACGCCTGGCCTTTTGGGTCGCGGCAGGGCTGCCCGTCGCCTTTATGGGGGCCTTTTGGCTGTTGGATTTGTATGGCAGCACGTTGAATATGATCACCATGTTTGCCTGCATTATGGCGCTGGGCATCCTGGTCGACGATGCCATTGTCGTGGGTGAGAATATCTACAGCCATTGGCGCCGCGGCAAGCACCCGGTGCAGGCGGCGGTCGATGGCGCGCACGAAGTCGCGATTCCCGTCCTGGCGGCGGTGGGGACCACGATTGCCGCGTTTTTGCCCCTGTTTATGATGGAGGGCATTCTGGGCAAATTCATTGCGGTGTTGCCGGTGGCGATGGTCGCAGCCCTGATCGGATCGCTCGTCGAATGTTTACTCATTATGCCGCCCCATCTGGCCCATGCCCTCCCCGCGCCCGGCCATCATCTGCAGCCGGCGCGGGGCGTGCGCGGTGTGACGCGGCGTCTGCGGCAGGCCATTGACGCGGCCGTAGACGGGTGCATTACGCGGGTGTATATCCCGGTGCTACGGCAGGCGATGGCCGTTCGGTTGGTCGTCGCCGCCGCGGCCTTGGCCGTCTTGTTGATCGCCATGGGCGTCGTCTTAGGCGGACATATCGACTTTTTTCTGTTTCCCAAAACCGATGCCGAGACCATTCTCGCCCGTGTGACGCTGACGCAGGGCACGCCGGCCGAGCGTTCGCTGCAGATGGCCGGGCGCCTCGAACAAGCCGCCTGGCAGCTCAACGAGCACTTCCAGGCCACCGATACGGCGGGCGGTGAGGTGGTGCAGCGCGCCATGACAATTGTCGGCTCCCATTCCACTCTGAATCCGGAAGTCGGCAGTCACGCTGCCGAAGTGGTGGTGGAACTGATGCCGGTGGAACAGCGCGGGGTGTCGAGCACGGAACTGTTAGCCAAATGGCGCGAGCTCAGTGGCGATATTCCCGAGGCGTTGGCCCTGACTTTTGGCACCCGTGAAGTCGGCCCGGGCGGCGCGCCGATCGAGGTGCGCTTTATCGGCCAGGACTTTACCGATCTGCGTCAAGCCGCCGACCGGCTCAAGGCGGAACTCGCGACGTATCCGGGCGTCTTCGATATTCAGGACGATTTTCGCCCTGGCAAAATCGAGATGCGGCTGGCGCTGCAGCCGGAGGCCCGCGTTTTAGGGCTGACGCTGGCCGACTTGGCGCGTCAGGTGCGCCAGGGATTTTATGGCGCTGAGGCGCTCCGGGTGCAGCGCGGGCGGGACGATGTGCGGGTCATGGTGCGGTATCCGGCGGCAGAGCGGCGGGCGCTGAGCGATGTCGAGCGCATGCGCATCCGCACCCCGGATGGGCATGAAATCCCGTTTGGCAAGGTCGCCAACGTGACGCTGCAGCGGGGCTATTCCGTCATTCATCACAACGACCGCGAACGGATGGTGGCGGTGACGGCGGACGTGGATACGAACCTGGCCAATGCGGAAAAAATTCTGGCCGATTTGCAAGCTGGCTTTTTGCCGCAGCTGCTCGCCAATTATGACGGCCTGCGGGTCTCGTTTGAGGGACAGCATCGGGAAACCCAGCAGTCGGTGGGGAGCCTATTGCGGGGCTTTGTCCTTGCGATGTTGCTGATCTATGCGATCTTGGCCACGATTTTTCGTTCCTACGTGCAACCGCTCATCGTCATGTCGGTGATTCCGTTTGGCCTCATCGGCGCCATTGGCGGCCACCTGATCATGGGGGAAGCGCTGACCATGATGAGCCTGTTTGGCCTGGTGGCGTTGAGCGGGGTGGTGGTGAATGATTCTCTGGTGCTATTGGACTTTGTCAATCGTGCCAGACGACAGGGCGCATCGCCTGCCGAGGCCGTGCTGCTTGGCGGCCACCTTGACCACGGTGGCCGGGTTGTTGCCCATCTTGTTGGAAAAAAGCTTCCAGGCCCAGTTCCTCATTCCGATGGCCATCTCGATCAGTTTCGGCCTGATGGGCGCGACGTTTCTCGTCTTGCTGTTAGTCCCGGCGCTGTATTTGTTGCTGTATGATGGGCACCGTGGCCTCCACTGGCTCTGGACGGGAAGCTGGGAGCTGCCGAAAGCACAGCCGGCCGAGATGGTGGCCGACGCTGCGGACTTGCTGCACGCCGGTCGCGTCGGCGATGGGGTGTCCCCGCCTGGCGCTCAAGACGGTCATGGCATGGGACAGCCCGCGCAGGGAGCGCCGCAGCTGCGAGGATGAAGAAGATCACGCGGCCATGAGCCCAGGTGTGGTTGCGTATCAGGCGAAAAGAGCGGAATGGCTGCCTGTGCGGTACAACTCGACGAAGTCGTCCTGGACGCGGTATATGAGCAACCAGTCCGCTTCGATGTGACAATCCCAAAAGGGTCTCCAGTTCCCCATCAGCGGATGGGGACGATGTCTCTCGTCTAGTTCCTCACCTGGGGCGAGCGTTTCCACCACGCCGTAGAGCTTGGACAAGTCTTTGCCCCGTCGCCGCATGCGCCTCAGGTCACGACGAAATCTGGAACTTTCCCGAATGTCTTTCATGGAAGGTCAAGGGAACGCTTAAATTCATCCAACGTATACGTCGTCATCTACTCAGGATGCGTGCTTTCCTCTAATGCTGCAATGGTTTCTGCATTGGGAATGCTCGGTTTGAACGGCAGCTCGCCATACATCGCCACATGATGGATAAACATGTTGATGGCATCCGTCGGTTTGATACCCATCTGTTTGAAGACTTTATATGCCTTTTTTTGGCTTCGCTGTCCAAACGGAAATTTGTTTGCTCTTTCGCCATAGCTCTGCGTCCTTATATGAAATACATCTGGACGCTATTGTATAGAAAATCCTATACAATATCAAATTTAATGCTACACTCGATGGAAGATCGAGATGGGACCAGGCAGGATATATCACGCCTCAGCTACGGGAATAACGGAACGAGAGCGTCGCGACTAGCTATCCGCTACTAGAACGACTTCTTCATAAGTTCCTGAGCGAATCAACTCGCCACTTTCCAGAACGTAGACGCGATCACAGTGCTCAATCGTCGTTAAGCGATGCGCAATAATAATGAGGGTCGTTGACCCGGAGAGTGCATGAATGGCGTTGCTCACGAGCCGTTCCGTGTCATGGTCTAACGCCGATGTGGCTTCATCCAGCACGAGAATTTCGCGCTCGTGATATAACGCACGCGCAATGCCAATGCGCTGGCGTTGTCCGCCCGACAACCGGACGCCGCGCTCACCGATACTGGTCTTGATGCCGTGTGGAAGATCAGCAATGAGGTCATCGAGTTGCGCCGCCTGCATGGCCAAGCGCAATCGTTCCACATCAATGAGATGGTCCGGAACGCCGAATGCAATATTGCGCTCAATCGTGTCATCCATCAGAAAAATCGCCTGCGGAATATACCCGACCAGGTTCTGCCAGGCGCGTAAATTCTGATATACCGAGACACCATCGACCTGAATATCGCCACGTTCAGGCTTGAGGAAACCTAAAATCACATCCACCAAGGTGGTTTTCCCGGCCCCTGATTTCCCGATCAAGGCGATCGATTCGCCTTTGCGGATGCTTAATGACAAATGTTTGATGGCGGGCTCAGGCGTATTCGGATATGAATAGGAAATCTGGTTGAGGTCAATTTGATCCTTGAACGCTAAGGTTTCGGTACCCTGCATGATGGTGGGAAGTTCTGACTGTTGAGCTAACTCCTCTCGTTCAATCTCTTTCAAGTCCGCATACAACATGTCCAAGGCATGGCCAGCACTACCCAGTCTGCCAATTCCCTGTATGAGTTGACTCGCAGATGGCAGCAGGCGTATAGTCGCAATGGCAAAAACGCTCATGACCGAAACGATGTCTTGAAACTTGTTCTCGAAGAATAAAAGAGACACACATATAAAACCGACAAGAAATGTGATTAAAGCGGTTTCAAGGGCAATGCGGGGCAAGGTGATAAAGATTTGAGATAGTGTCGCTGATCTCGCAAATTTGTTGCCATGTTGATCGATTTGATGCTCGAAATATTGCTCACAGCCAATGATACGTGTTTCTTTCAAACCGCCTAAGCTATGCGTAATCGTTTGAATAATTTCTTGTGCAGATTCGGATCGCATCCTGCCCCAGATCTTGAATTTTTTACTCATGCTTGAGAACATGAGAAAAATAGGCACGATAATAATCAATACCATTGTGAGTAACAAGAGATCTGTGTTTGCAAGCAAAAGCAGCAGTATGAAAACTATAATAGAATTGGAGATAATATTTAAAATAGGAAGAATGCAAAGATTCGTAAACTGAGTTGTTTCATAACTAATATTTTAGAGTTGTTCCTCAATAGCATAAGATCAGGTTCCCTAGCCCAGCCCAGATGCCCACCGAATCATCCTCAAAGTGA
>CBCXVS010000256.1:0-11389 GCA_965178525.1 uncultured bacterium
AATGGACTTTTGAATTGGGCCAACCTGTTGATCTACTTAACCCTCCGCCTATTCTGCCAGGGGAACTTCGGACTAGGTGGGGTGCAAGTCGAACTCCATGACGTCGATCCGGCCGCCAAACGTCTTGCCTTTACCGTGCATGGCCAGGATGTCACGCGTCTGCCCGTTGACGTGCCGATTCGTTTCGCTTTTGATGCGGCGATTACGCGGATGCAGTTGCGGGAGTCGTCACGGCATATTGCCGTCGATACACTCATCGTCGACAACAGTGGGACGTTTTTCCTACGCCGTGATCCGTTCTCTCCCCCACAGGCATGGCAGTATACGGTCACCATCAACATGGAACAACTCCCCCACGCCGGACGTATCACCATTGGGACGTTCGAGTCGCACCCTATCACGTATCCATTCCCGCGACCGCCAGATCCCGTGCCCACTGCCCATCCGGAGTCCTGATGTCGATCCCAATGACGCCTCGGCCTGGGAAGTGAGCCCACAAGGACACGGCTTATCTCTGCAAGGTAGGTACATCCGCAAAATATTCCTCATACTTCGACTGGGCCTCACCACCAAACAAGATGTTGCAGACCTCCGGCAAACCGGCATCGTTTTTCAGGTCTTCTTGGCGTCTCTCTAAAGCGATGCGCGTCCGGCGGCGCAAAAAATCCTCCAGTTTCACGATCATATCGCGCCGTGCTGCCTGCTCGATTTCGCAGCGCATATAATGGCTACCCGCTAAGAGCACGTCCGCCTGACGCGAATCCTCACGAATGGCATCGAGCAACTCAACAGCAGCGGCACCGTAATGCCGCCATAATCGTGAGGTCAGGCTTTCCGAGGCCGATGGTGGCGTATAGCGATCCAAATGGATCGCCTCTGCCCGGCGCAGAAAATCCTGTTGCACAGACGCGCCGCGCTCTCCGTACCAGTGCGGTTGAGCCTGGGGGAAATCGATCCCCATGGCGTGCACATAGCCGCAAATTTCGTCACCAACGTTGAGGCAATCGGTCAGTTTGCCACCGAAGATACTAAGATGCGCTCGGTGCGGGTCGACGTCGATAGCGTGTTCCCGTGAGAGCCGGAAAAAGTCGCGGGTGTCGTCCGACAGACCCTCGATTGCCAGGGGTCTGACCCCGCAGCGTTCGGCGATAATATCTTGCACGGTCAACGGACGGCCAAGACTGAGACAGGTGTTAATATTGTCAAGAACGAAGCGGCGGTCCTCGTCCGTGGCGGTCGTGATCGGATCGTCGACGCGGGTATCGGTCGTGCCGATACAGGTTTTCGTCCCCATGGGAATGGCAAAAAACAAGCGCCCATCATTGGCAAAAAACGCCAGTACGCGGCGATTCGAGGTGATACGATCGACGATGAGATGAATCCCCTTGGAAAACACATGGCGATGCGCCGTCGTCTGGCCGTTGCGCCGATTGAGCACATCCACAAAGGCGCCAGCCGCATTAATGAGCACTTTGGAGCGAATGGCGCACACCGATCCACGCATGACATCGCGTGCGGTGGTCACCCACACGCCATGATCCCAGCGAGACCCGAGGGATTCGACATAGTTGACGGCGCGACATCCATCATCCAGAGCCGCCCGCACAAAGTTGAAGACAAAACGCGCGTCGTTGTCATACAGATAGGCATCGGAATATTCCAGGCCACCGATGCTGGCGGCGGTATTAATGACGCTTTCTTCTTGTTTGATCTGCCGGGCCGTGAGCAACCGGGGCGGCTTGGTCAACCCATTGCCCATCGCCCAGTAAAGCCAGGCGCCCAGCCACAGAAGGAATGGCCGGTGACGAAACCCTTGGTGAATGGTGGTCAGGAAACGAATCTCACGGACGGTGGACGCATAATGCTGCATTAAACGGTTCCGGCTCTTACATAGTTGGCGCACCAGGCCGAATTCATACGTCTCCAAGTACTTAATGCCACCCCAGGCCAAATTCGAGGATTCCTGGCTGGTAAAGCCGGCAAAATCGCCTTGCTCAATCAGCGCCACCTTGATGCCCTCAGCCGTGAGCGCTGCCGCCGATACCGCGCCGTTGATACCGCCACCGATGATCAAAACATCAAAGTTGCCATCGTTGAGTTGCTGCAAATGATGTTCTCGAAGTGACATCGCGCGTCTCAATACACCATCCTAAACCACCACGGAACGCGCCGGTCAGGCCACGCGATCAAGCGTCACATGCACGCCAGCACGCGGCCGCAAAGTAATCGCGGCGTGGGGCTCTACAGCATGGCCGGGTTGCAAGCGCGGACGAAACCGTTGCGCCACGGTCGCCAACACCAACTGCGCCTCGGTGAGCGCAAACGTATTGCCGATGCACTGGCGTGGCCCGGCGGCAAAGGGAATATACGCAAAACGACGCCGCTCAGCTACCGCTTCCGGCGCAAAGCGCTCCGGCGCAAACGTCTCCGGCTCCTCCCAGTAATCCGGATGGCGATGCATGGCATAGGGACTCATGGACACGGTCGTCCCAGCCGGGACGGGGTAGCCGCCGATCTCATCGTCATGTGTCGCGCTGCGGCTAATGATATAGACGGGCGGGTACAGCCGCATGCTTTCTTGGATGACCATCGACGTATACGGAAGATGCGGGACATCGGCCATGGTCGGGACACGGCCATCTAAGACCGCGACGAGCTCAGCGGCCAGTTTGGCTTCGACCTCCGGGTGCTGGGCCAGCAAATACCAGGTCCAGATCAGCGCATTGGCCGTGGTTTCGTGACCGGCGAGCACCATGGTCATCACCTCATCACGCAACTGCTGATCCGTCATGCGCTCGCCGGTCTCCTCGTCTTCCGCCAGCATGAACATGGAAAGCAAATCCCCCTGCTCCTCCCCGGTGCGGCGGTGGTCGCGAATGATCCCATACACCACCTGGTCCAACGCACGGCGAGACGCGATAAAGCGGCGGTTTTTCGGTGTCGGCAAAAAGAGGGGTAAGGCAAAGGGCCGGCTCAGGCGGGAGATGATCTCCTCAAGACCGACGGCGAGCGCCTGTCCTACCTCGTTGGCGTCATCTGTGAGGTCAATGTGGAACAACGTCTCCCCAGCAATACGCAGCGTCAGCCGCGTCATCTCCTGGGCCAAATCGAAACCCTGTCCCGTTGCCGCATCGTGCTCCCAGCGCTCGAGCATGGCGAGCGTGGCCTGGGTCATAATCGTGCCAAAGCCTTCGATCCGCTGCCGGTGGAAGGCCGGCTGCGCTAGGCGACGCTGACGCAACCAAAAATCGCCGTCACTGGTCACCAAGCCATTACCTAAGATGAGCCGCAACATGCGGTAGGCAATGGTGTTCTTCCCATAATTCCGGTGGTTATCCTGCAAGACGTGCTTGATGTAATCCGGATGGTTCACCAAGTAGACCGGCCATCGCAGGATGTAGTAATGACAGATATCGCCATACTCGCGCATGTTACTCAGGGCAAATGCGTGCCCACCTCACGTCCGGAGTTCTCCCGCGCTCCCCACCAGAAAATGCCCAGTTGGCCCTGGAGGGACGCGTTGCCCGGATAGGCGTGCCACCCTCGCCGTTTGCGCCATGGTTCCGCCTCCTGCTGTCACCGTGAATCCGTCCGCCCTCTCCGCAAGTCGCGATGGGGATGGACGCAAACGTTGTTTGCCGGAAGCGGCCGGTTGCGTCCTCGGCAAAGATGCCGAGGGTTGTCAAGGCCCGCAGAACACGCCGTAGTGACGGAGCATGGGTCTGGGTCGCCAGGGCCAATTCCTCACTGCTCATCGGGCCGCGCTCAAGGGTATCGGCGATGGCAAGTTTTGCCGCCACGTAAATCGCTTGCACGGCCGTGACGCCGGGAAAGATCAGTTGCATCAATTGCATGGAATGCGGCATCGCAGTGGGCTGGCAACGTTGATCACTCATGACATCTCCTTTCATGAAATCTCATCTGAAAAGGCCCCTGCCCGCCCAAGGGACCCAGTTTTAGGCCAGTTTTAGGCCGGACGATGCTGCGTGCCAGCCCCAGCCGTGATAAAGAGCATATCGCTGGGCTCGTACACCTTGGTCGTATGCCAAACGCCACGGGGGACCAGCCCTCCCCCACGGTGGCGCAGTTCAACCACACGTTCCCCATCTTGCCCCTCCAGAAGCAGATCAACCGCGCCGGATAACCGATACACCAGCTCGTCTCCAGCCGGATGAACTTCCCAGTGCCGGTCCAGGACATGGGCATCGAGGAGCGTCTAAGTCAACGCCTCACGGAACGTGGTCAGCGCCGTCGCCGTGGCCGCCGTCAGCATGCGCATTTCATTGCCGATCTGGCAGAGCATCGAGCCCATCTTGACAAATTTGGCCGATTCCCCAGGTCCGGCGCCATGATGACACGCCACAATCCCATTGGCCTTGGCCGCGTCAAAAATGCGCTGCACGGCGGCGATATGCCGATCGTCATGGGCCCAGCCGCCGAGATCCACCCCCATGTCGAGCGACAGGTCGCTGGGACCAATGTACAAGCCGTCGATCTCCGGCGCCTTGGCGATCGCTTCGACGTTTTCCAAAGCGGCCGTAGTCTCGACCATGACCAAGCAGACCACGTCCTCGTTGGCCCGCTTGACATAATCACCGAGCGGCTCCGACAATGTCGGCCGATTCCCCGCAATGCTCCGGCATCCGCGTGGCGCATAGCGGCAGGCGCGGCCCGCCGCCTCCGCCTCTTCATACGAGTTAACCATCGGCACGATGACGCCATAGGCTCCCGCATCGAGCACGTACGAGATGTATTCCGGCGAATTCCGGGGCAGACGCACGATCGGCACGGCATCCGAACTCCCGATGGCCTGCAGGCACGCCACCACCGACTCCTGGCTCACCCCGACCCCATGTTGCCAGTCAATCACAACGGCATCAAAGCCCGCATGGGCCATGAGTTCGGCGATATACGGATTGCCCGTGGAACACCAGCCTTGGACCGCCGGCTTGCCTTGTTTCCAAAGTTCTTTGACGCGGTTCGTCTTCACACCGTCCTCCTGCATATGCAGCGATGAAATAATAAGTATACGTCACGCCTCATTCGCTTTGAGCACGACGCAGCTGTCAAGATTACCCTCGCCGTCACCGGAATACAAGAGGAGGGACAGTCACCCCGCCGCAGACGCGCCAGGTATGCGATGATGCATGAGGGAGATTGCGGATTGTGGATTGCGGAATGTCAAAGTCAATTGACAGGCCGTATGCCGCAACGACTATGTTGCTCAAACCCAAAGATGATTGTGCGGAGCTTTTGATGACGCATACGGCACATACACTGCAAGGGGTGATTGCGGCGGCAACCACCCCCATCACGACATCCGGCCAGATCGATACCGGAGCGTATCTGGCACATTGCCGCTGGCTTCTGGAACATGGATGCGCAGGAGGCACGTCATGAGCGCCGCTGTGACCTGCGTCACATGTGAGAATATCCCTGGATACCGCTGCGTTTCTTCTCAACAAAGGGGCCCCTTCAGGTAGCGGTTCATGATCGTATCACACGATACTTCGTACTGCGTCACGCAAGTGTGTGAGCAAATCAGGAGGGAAGCCTTATGCGTTTCGTCGCAACATGGAAGCACATGGTGGCGGTGGTTGGATGTACCCTGGCCCTGTCGGCCGCGAGTAGCGCTGGCGCGCATGAGGCGGCAAAACCGCACCGCGCGGATAAGCGTCAGGTCGCAATGATGTCCGAAAAAACCGGATCGCAGCAGACAACGCACAATCAGCAGACCAAAAAGAACAACGCGCGTCAAGCATCGTCCCGCTGGATCGAAGCCTACTGGGAACGGCAGGCGCGAGACGGTCATTAGACGCATGGCGATGCAGTTGTCCACGTTTCGTCCTCTCCCAGGTCTGGGAGAGGACACGAGATGATGGTGTCAGGGAATACCAAGGAATTTGTGGGTCTGCAGACTGAGACGCCAGCGGGGATGAGCCAGACAATACGCCACGGCGAGCTGCATATGGTGGACGCGGTCCGGGCCGTCCATCGGCTGCAGCAGAAAGTGGCGAAAATCCAAGGCGGCAAAATCCTCTGGAGACACGCCATCTTGGGGAAAAATGAGCTTGAGTTCGTCCCCGGCGCGCAGGATGAAGTCCGCTCCGGCTTTCGGACTGACACAGACCCAATCGATACCCGGTGGCGGTAGACACGTCCCGTTCGTCTCAATGGCGATCTCAAATCCCTGCTCGTGTAACGCCCGCACCAACGCCGCATCGAGCTGCAAAAGCGGCTCCCCACCCGTGCAGACCACGAAGGGCCGCGCAGCTGCGTCTACCGAATCCGGCCATAACACCGCGACCGCCTGGGCTAGCGCCTTAGCCGTGGCGAATTGGCCACCGCCAGGGCCATCCATACCAACAAAATCCGTATCGCAAAACTGGCAGATCGCCGTGGCCCGGTCAGACTCACGCCCCGACCATAAGTTACAGCCGGCAAACCGGCAAAATACCGCCGGCCGGCCGGTGTTCACCCCCTCTCCCTGCAACGTATAAAAGATCTCTTTGACGGCATAGCTCATACGATATGCGGTTCCTTGCCTGCGGCATATAAAGGTCATACATGGATCATTGATGTAAAAACATAAACGATGTTGCCAGAGGACGCCAGTCCGTCTCTATGCCAACATCTTCCAGCCGTTTTTAGCCCACAGAAACAGGGTCCACCACCTGTGCCGGATATCGAGATACATCCACACGGCGCCATCGTGCGGCCATATCTGGAACCAGAACGGGACAAAGCCCTCATATCCTTAAAAATATTTTTCTGATCGTTCCCACACATCTTGTTCTTTGTGCAAAGACATGGTACACAAGCATGGGCACGTGATAACTCTCAATGAGATTACACGATGTGAGCAGACGGACAGTGCATACGCTTGACCTATCGGTATTAACCGTTTCTTAACACGTTCTTCCGTCTCTAGGCTGTGCGATACCTGGACAAGCTGCATAAGTGTCCTCACTTTCTCGTGTCAGCGCAAGCGCCCTCGCCTCAGCGTTGGGTTAACGGAACAGATGGAGCCTAAAGCCTTGGAACGGCATCACGACAAGCTGTCTCAGCCTCAGCCAGTTCTCCAATCCATCTCTGAAAAATACAGGGACTTATACGATCGCGCCCCAATCGGCTATCTCCTGCTCTCCGCGAAAGGCCGCATTCTGGAAAGCAATCTCACAGCCGGTGCGCTCCTAGGGGCGGAGCCGTCCCATCTGTACCATCGTTCCTTGCTACACTACATCCTCCCGCAGCATCAGCCTTTTTTTCTCCTGCACTGCCAACGGGTCCTGGAAACTCAAGAACGCCACACCTGCGAACTCACCATGGTGCAAGGCGACGGCGCCCTCTTCGAGGCGCAATTGGCCAGTTTGGCCGTGCCGGAGGCGGCAGCCAATCGCTATCAACTCCGTACTGTACTGATGGATATCACGGCGCGCGCCCATCTCGAAAAAAACGCCCGCGCCCGCCTTGAAGCCCAACTGCAGCAAACCCAAAAGATGCAGGCTATCGGCACTCTGGCCGGTGGCATTGCCCATGAATTCAACAATGTTTCGACCGCCATCATTGGCTTTACGCAATTGACACAGTTGAACCTGCCGGCAGAGAGTGCGGTGCAGCCGCATCTCCATGAAGTCCTCAGGAGCGCGAGACGGGCGAAGGACTTGGTGCAACAGATTCTCACCTTCAGCCAGCAGACCGAGCAAGAAAGTACGCTGGTGCCATGTCATCTCGTCATGGCGGACGCGCTCCGCTTGTTGCGGGCCTCCCTGCCGTCGACGATTCGCATCGAAGCCGATGTAGACAAGGATGTCGGTACGATTTTGGCGAATCCGACCCAACTGCATCAGGTCTTGATGAACCTAGGCGCTAATGCCGAGCACGCCATGCGCGAAGCGGGCGGCGTGCTCACGGTACACCTGGACGTAGTGCACATCGATGCCGAGCAGACCGCGCCGCATGCCGACTTGCGCGCCGGACCGTATGTGCAGTTGACCGTGCGCGATACGGGCCATGGTATGGCGCCACCGGTCATGGATCGCATCTTCGAGCCGTTCTTTACCACCAAACAAGTCGGAGAAGGCACTGGCATGGGTTTAGCGCTCGTGCATGGCATCGTCACCCATCATGGTGGCGCCGTTACCGTGGACAGCACGCGGGGCCTCGGAACCACGTTTACCATTTATCTGCCTCAAGTCGCCGAGACCGCGTTCCAGGACGTCCCCCCGCAGGCACCCTCGCTCCCCCCCGCGCAGCACAGGGCGGCTACCATCTTGTTTGTCGACGATGAGCAGAGTCTCGTGTATGCGGTCGAACTTTTGCTGACTCACCTCGGGCATGAACTCCTCGCCACCACGGATGTGCACGAAGCGCTGGAGGCCTTTCGGGCCGCCCCGCAGCGGTTTGACCTCGTGGTCACGGATCAAATCATGCCCGATATGACGGGCGACATGTTGGCGCAGGAATTGCGCCGTATCCGTCCCGACATTCCGATTATCCTCTGCACAGGCTATACCCCACGTATTGATGAGCAAAAAGTCGCCGATCTCGGGATCGACATCGTGCTGGCGAAACCTTGGGATATCAACGACCTCGCCCGCACGATCGATCAGGTGCTGGAACAGCGGGAAAGCACCTAGATCACCTCTTGCCTCGACCAGTCACCGCAAACATACAATATTGTCTAAAATGCAATATTGTATGTTTCTTTACAATTTTGTCCTATAGTGTTCCATAAGCTATGCTTGCGGTTCCATGCCTTCCCCCTGTCTTTAAGCCTTTGTTTTTAATAACTAATATGACTCTTCAAAGTTGGAAATAAGATTGGCATAAATATTGCGCTGATCTTAGAGCTAGTTAAAACGAGGTGTCCGGCGATCGCAGCCACTCCAGGTACAACAGACGTCAGCCTGAGACCACGCTGCACACGCGACGAAGGTCACACTCACACATGATGTCAAGCAGGGGGAAACTGACGATGACAGCACTTCCACAAACGCACGCGTTGGAGCGGCGCCTCAGACGCGTCGTCATCATCACCGTGGTCACCGCAGTAGCGCTGGCCGGGCTCTTGCTGCCCGGCGCATCTCAGGGCAACGCCGATGATCCCATTAAAGTCGGCGTGCTGCATTCACTTAGCGGCACCATGGCCATTAGCGAAGGCCCGCTGAAAGAAGTCATTTTGATGGCCATTGACGAAATCAACGCGGCTGGTGGCGTGCTGGGACGCCAGGTGGGGCCCGTGATCGAAGATCCTGCCTCCAACTGGGACCTATTCACCGAAAAAGCCAAGAAACTCCTGCTTCAGGACAAAGTCGCGGCCGTTTTCGGCTGCTGGACATCTGTAAGCCGCAAGTCGGTCTTGCCGGTGTTCGAACAAAACAACGGCCTCCTCTTCTACCCCGTGCAGTACGAGGGCGAGGAGTGCTCGAAAAACGTCATCTACACCGGGGCCACGATCAATCAGCAGGCGTCACCGGCCGTGGATTATCTCATGAGCGCCGATGGCGGCAGCAAAAGACGCTTTTACCTGGTCGGGACGGATTATGTCTATCCACGCACGACCAACAAGATCCTGCGGCTCTATCTCAAGAGTAAAGGCGTCATCGAAAAAGAAATCCGCGAGGAGTATACGCCTTTCCATCATCAGGACTATCAGACCATCGTCGGCAAAATCAAAAGCTTCTGCGCCGGTGGCGATGGCGCGGTGATCAACACCATCAACGGTGACAGCAACGTGCCGTTCTTCAAAGAGTTGGCCAACCAGCGCATCACGGCAGACAATTGTCCAGTGATCTCCTTCAGCTTTGCCGAAGTGGAATTGCAAACTCTGGACGTGAAACCGCTGGCCGGGCATTTGGCCTCGTGGAACTACTACATGTCGCTGAAAAACCCCCACAACTTCAAGTGGATCAAGGCCTACAAGAACTGGTGCGAAAAGCATGGAATTTCCGACAAGCAGTGCGTCACGGATGACCCTATGATGCATGCCTATATCCATGTTAAGCTGTGGGCCAAAGCCGTGGAGAAAGCCGGCACAACGGATGTGGACGCCGTGTTGAAAGCACTAGAGGGCTTGCAGGTCCAAAGCCCGGTCGGCAAGTACAAGGTGGACGAAAAGAACCATCACACCTGGAAGCCAGTGTACATCGGCAAAATCCGCGAGGATGGCCAATTCGACATTGTCTGGAAGACCAAAGAATGGGTGCGGCCACAGCCCTGGAGCGAGTTGACCTATCCGGGACGTTCGTGTGACTGGAGTGCGGAAGGCAAAGGCACGTATGATACGGTAGCCGGGAAGCGTGCCTATTTGTCAGACAAAAAGTAGGAACAACCATCCGCGAAGGACGCGAAGGACCCGTTCGCGTCGCGTCCCTTCGCGCCCTTTGTGGCTCCCTGTTTCATCCGTTATGGGGACCATGCAAGAGGGAACACGCCGTGCACTATACCTATATCGCGTTCATCCTCGGCTGCCTCATGGGCTGGGCGCTGCTCACAGCCCAAGCCGATACCGCTGCACTCAAGACCTATGCCCACGATCTCGCCACACCCGCCAAGCAGCGAGAGGCGCTTGAACAGCTTCGCGATCTCGGCGATCCATCCCTGCGGGATCTCTTGCAAGCGCTGAAGGAGGGGGCGCTCTACACGTGGCAAGACACGCTCTACATCTTTACCGGCGAAGGCGTCTTCGTCGATCTCGACGGCCAAGCCCTGCGGGCTAGCTCCGGCGAAGCGCTCTTTCCCGACGATGCCGAGGCCGTGCCGCTGGAAGAAGCGAATATTCCGCTGGTGCAGCGCGCCTTGGACGTCATGGCCCTGTTTGACCCGGATGCGGCGCAACGCAAATCGACGGCCCGGCGTTTAGGTAATTTACAAGATGCCGCCGTCATACCGATCCTGCTCAAGGCCCAGGACCAGGAAACCGATGTCGGGGTGCAAGCGGTCCTCGCGGAAGCGATCCATAAATTGCGCCTTGCCTCCCCCGATCCCACTATGCGCCTCGAGGCCATCCAAGCGTTTGGCGCCAGCCGCGCCGAATCGGCGCTTAGCCGTCTCAAAGAACTCCGCCAAACCGAACCGGAGCCCGCCATACAAGCGGCTATCGTCGAGGCGGTCGGTGCGATTGAAACCTATCTCACGTGGCGAAACATAGTCGGCTATATATTCAACGGCGTCAGTCTGGGTTCCATTCTGCTGATCATGAGCCTGGGTCTGGCCATCACCTTCGGCTTGATGGGCATCATCAACATGGCCCACGGTGAGATGCTCATGCTGGGCTCCTACACCGCCTACGTGCTGCAAGAATTCTTCCGAACCGCGTTCCCGGGCGCTCTGGATTACTAGGGTTGTTCCCCAATAGTTAATGAGGTAGGCTATCCTCCCCCAAACG
>CBCXVS010000257.1:0-11310 GCA_965178525.1 uncultured bacterium
TGACAAAACCCCCTCATGTGTTGGGTCAACCGTTGACACGACATGCAGTTAGAGCTTCACTTAAGGCCATTCCGGTTTGACCACTCTCGGCGCTCAGCAACGTGCCGCTGACAATCTGCTCGCCAGGGTCGGTGAAATCGCCGTTCTGATTGAAGTCCATCCAGGCGTCCAGGTCGCAGTCGGTCTGTGAAGCGCCCACCGGCATATCGACCCTGACGCCAGTGTTCGGCAGACCTTGGAACAGGGTGGTGCTGAAGGTAATCCCATCCTCGTCATCTCCAGCGCTGGCGCAGACGCCGAGCGTTGGGGCGCCGACGTCGCTATCGTCCGCATTCGCGGCGGTGTTTTGCAGGGCGCCGTCATCGCCATCGACACACGCGCCGAGGTAGGGGGTACCGGCGAGCAGCATGTGACTCGGCCCGTTGTCGGTGGAGAGGGTTTCATAATCCCCTGGGCCGGTGCCGAGACCGATATCTGCGGCATCGCTCAGGTCCATGCCGGGCAGCCCCAGGGTAAAATAGGCGCCATCGGGAATGGTGACGCCAGTGAAGGTGACGACGTTGGCGGCAAAGCTTGCCGCCACCATTGGCGTGACGTCGCTGAAATCGGTATCCGCCGCGTCGACGAGAAGGGTAAAATCCGCGGCCGTAACGCCAGGCAAGCTGAGGCCCGTGATATCGAAGGCGATATCGACCGTGCCCACATCGCCGGTGTGCTCGGCGCGCCAGATACGGGTCAGGCGCTGTCCGACCATGGCCGGGATGCCGGCGAAGGTTGGCGTGAGGGCGCCAGTATCATACCCCCACATGAGGAATTCCATATTGCCGAGGTCCGAGGCATTGCCGATCGTAACGACACTGCCGGAATGGGAACTGCGCGACATGGGCTGGAGCAGCGCGCTGCCGTCGTCTTGAGCGATACCGGCAATGTTCGTGATGTAGGCGCTATGCGAGCCCGTGCTGTCATAGACCACCGTGACGCCATCGGAGGCGAGATAGTTCTTCGAGTCGTCCAGCGTGATGCCGTATTTGATGGCCAGATAGGACTCCACCTGCGCTTGGGCCGTACCCGACACGGCGCCATTATAGATGATGGCTTCGTGCAGGTCGCCCCGGAAAAAGCGGCCACTTTCGGCGTCAATGTTACCTGACTTGGCCTGATGTCCCAGGGTCAACGGGCCGGCTGAATTGAAATGATTGAAGGCGAAGTTGATATTCGAGGCATTGGTTAAGCGGTCTAATCCGGAGGTGGCGGTCGTACTGCCAATCTGGCTCCCATTCAGATAGAGGGTGCTGTCGGAGAGAAATGTCACCCGAAACATCAGCAGGGCGGGCTCGGCGCCCTGACTGTGGGAGATATTGACCGCCGGGTCAATCCCAGCCGTTCCGGTGTTATTTTGCGAGCTGTAGGCAAAGTATTGCCCGGTGCTCGAGGCGATGCCATAGCCAGCGCTGGCAAGGCCCCCAACATCGAGCACGAAGTTGCCGCCACTGGCGTCGGTCGGCAGCGTCACCACGAGGAGGCTCAGCCCGGAGTTCCCTTGGGGCGCCTCCACGAGGTTGGAACCAAAGCTCAACTCAGTCCGCTCGCTCGCCCCAAAGGTTACGCCGGGATTAAAATTCAGGCTGTTGGCCGTAAAGGTGGGCGGCGGGTCGATAAATTGCCCGGCGACCCATCCTGGAACTTGAGCTTGCTCTGTCCAGGCTGTGACGGGAGCGCCATCCATCGCCGTGATGCCGGCATCCGCTTTGAGCCACAATTGCAAGTCCGTCGACACACCGCCAGGCGTCTGCGCCGGCGCCACGCCAGCACTACCGACACTTAGGGCGCACGCCAGGAGCCAGATCAGCCCGAGCCCCAGTATACCGGTGCGGTTGCGCCGCAGCGCAGACCGCGTCATCGTGCGGCGCTGCCCGGAGCGTATGCGGGTGGTGGGACAAACAGTGAACAGTCTGTGTGGGGTCATGGAGTGTGTAGCCATACCTTTTTCCTCGGCTTTACAACAGTGTCTTTAACATGCACCGCACAGAGGACATGTGGGGGTGTCCTCTGTGCGGTGACATGCGTTTGAGAGATGTCCGGGCCACGCCTTGCATAGGGCACGGCGCGTCCGGCATGGCGGTAGGAATCAGCCCTGGACGGTCTCCGGTCCGGGTATGTACGATCTGGAATCGTTTGCATCATGATACATACCTATTTATAGTCTGTATATTTGTACACGTTTTTGCCAAATGCTTATTCTATAAATAGAAGTGTATCCAAATCACAAAAAGAATTGCCAAGATGATTCATATAAAAATTTTATGAAAAGGAAAAAATATTGGTGAATATGACAAACATATGAATGAAGATGTCAAAATAATGACGAGATATGAAAACGATGTAAACGTGATGCATCAACTTTCCTTCTCCCATTGAGGACAAGGGGACAAAAACGTGTCCGGGCACGTCGATGCTTTGTCTCTCGTAGCAGTTGCGCTACAATAAGCGCCTTGGAATAGCGCGGCTTCTGCAGCGAGAAGACGCCAGGCAGGGGATGCAGAAGGAGACAAAACGATGGCGACACAGGCACAACAGCTGGCGGAATTTGCCGAACGACTGAAATTTGAAGATATCCTAGAGGAGGTGATCGCGCGGGCCAAGCTGCATATCCTGGATATTCTGGGTATTGGGCTGGCGGCGTCAGAGCTGGAATACGCGCACCTGATCGTCGAGACCGTGCGCGCCTGGGGCGGCCATCCGCAGAGTACGATTCTACGCTACGGCGACCGTTTGCCGACACCGAGTGCCGTGTTGGCCAATGGCAGTTCTACGCACGGGCTGGATTTTGACGATACGCATGCCGAATCCATCACCCACGCCAGTACCTGTGTCGTGCCGCCGGCCCTGGCCGTGGGCGAAGCGCTGGGAGCGGATGGCAAGGCCATGCTGACCGCAGCCGTGGTGGGCTACGAAGTGATCGCCCGTATTGGGGCGGCTGCACCTGGCGCCTTTCATCATCAGGGCTACCACCCCACCCCCATTTGCGGCGCGTTTGCCGCCGGCATGGTGGCGGGCAAGCTCATGGGCCTGCCGGCGCAGGCCTTGGCCCATACGCTCGGCGTGTGCGGCAGTCAGGCCGCCGGCATTCAGGCCTTTCTCGACGATGGCTCCTGGACCAAGCGCCTGCATCCGGGCTGGGCGGCGCATAGCGGTGTGATCGCGGCGCAACTTGCAGCCCGCGGGTTTCAGGTGCCGGCTACGGTGTTGGAAGGCCGTTTCGGATTGTTTGTGACACACGTGGGCCATGAGGCGTTCGAGCCTGAGCGCCTGACACGCGGCTTGGGGCAGGAGTGGGAAACGGCTCGGATTGCCTTTAAGCCCTATCCGGTCTGTCATTTCAGTCACGCCAGCATGGATGCGGCGCTCATGTTGCAGCGTGAGCATGCCATCACGGCGGCCGATATCGCTGCAGGCGAGGTTCTGGTGCCGGAAAATATCGTGCCAATCGTGTGTGAGCCCCTGCCGGATAAGCAGACGCCCACGACGACGTACGGCGCGCTGTTTAGCTTGCCATTCTGCGTGGCGACCAACCTGATTCACGGGCATGCGCGGCTGGATCATTTTACCGAGGAGGCGTTGCAGGACCGTGAGGTGTTGGCGCTCGCTGCCAAGGTTGGCTACCGTATTGAGCCCGAGACGGAGTTCCCGATCTATTTTCCGGGTGGTATGCGGCTGACGCTGCGGGATGGCCGCACGTTGGAACACCGCGAACGGATCAACCGGGGCCATCCGGAGAATCCCATGCAGCCGGCTGATGTGCAGGACAAATTCCGCGATAACGCCCGCCGAGTCCTCCCGGAGACGCGGATTGCGGCCATCATTGAGGCCGTGGGACGCCTGGAAGAGGTGTCCCGTGTGGCGGAGTTGTCAGCGCTCTGTGTGCCGGCATAGGAGGCTCTTTGAATGCGGAATGCGGAATGCGGAATGCGGAATCAAAAAAGTCCTTTTCGCATGCCGCATTCCTGCTGGCGGCTGATTCTGGGGCTTGCGGTGATAGGCGTCGCCTCGTCTCCGATGGCTCAGCAACGTCCTGAGCCGGTGTTTCCGGGAAAAAGCTGGGAGGTTCGACGCCCTGAGAAGCTGGGTCTCGATGCGGCGAAGCTGGAGGACTTCGCGCGCCGCATCGGCGGCGATGGATGTCTCATCAAAGACGGCTATCTGGTCAAAACCTGGGGCTCTCTAACGGCGACATTCGACTGGGCTTCGGCGATGAAACCCGTCCTGAGCACGCTGCTGTTTTTTGCCGTCGCCGAGGGTAAATAGCCCCGTGTGGATGCGCCCGTTAACCCCCTTGTCCGCGATCTTTATGGCGTCGACCTACTGCCCAAAGACCGCTCGATGACCTTTTGGCACCTGGCCAATATGACTAGCGGCTATGCCCTCCCCGAGCCGCCGGGGCAGGCTTGGAGCTATAATGATCCTGCCATCAGTCTATACTTAAAACTCCTTTTCGACGGCGTCTTCCGGCAGGCGCCAAACGCCGCCGCCATGGCGCCCCACCGTCTGGGCGCGCTGCAATTTCAAGATGGGGCGATCTTTGGCTCCCGCCAGGGCTACGGGTTACGCACCACGCCGCGTGATTTTGCTCGTATCGGCTGGTTGTGGCTCAACAAAGGCGAGTGGAACGGCACGCCCTTGCTACCCCGCCATTATTTTGACCGCTACATGCGCCCGCAAGTTTCCTACCACATACCCCGTACGCTTGGCGGCGCCCACGATTATCTCCGCACTCATTTTTTCGGTGGCGGAACGGACCAGACGCCGTATGGACCGGGTATCTACGGCTTCAATTGGTGGTTCAACGTCCCGGTTGGGCCGGGCCGCCCGCTGACGTGGCCGGATGCGCCGACGGACACCTTTCAGGCCAATGGACATTGGGACCGGAAAATCCTGGTTGGCATCCCGAGCCTTGGCATGGTCGCGGTGGCCCGGGGGAAGTGGGGCGATTTCGAGCTTGGCGCCGCCAATGCCGCCATGAACCAGCATCTCAAACTGTTGGTGCAGGCCGTGTCCGATCCGGGGCCTCTACCGGGGCAGATCGTGGTTGATCCACGATCTCCGCGCTGGCTGGTCTACAATCGCGATGCCGATGAGGACGGTCGGCTCGATCCGTTTTTCCTCGCCGGCCCAGGCGATCCCGAGGATTTTCTCTACCGCGGCAGACGCCGGGCGAATGGCACGCGGGACGGCGACCAGATGAGATTGATTGACAAGCTCCGGCGTACCGGCGCCAATAGTATCTATCTGCAGGCCATCCGTTCGCATGGCGGCGATGGCGATGCCACCCACAATCCCTTTCACCAGGGCAACCCCACTGCGGGGATCGACATGGCGGTCCTGGAACAGTGGGAAACCTGGTTTCGCGCCATGGATCAGCACGGCATCGTCATTTTTTTCTTTTTCTATGACGATGCCATTCGCGTCAGCCAACGCCTCAACTGGCGGCTCGATCGGGACGGCAATCTGCACCCGCACGAGCTGCGCTTCATCGAAACGCTGGTGAACCGATTCGAGCACCATCGGCATGTGATCTGGGCCGTCATGGAAGAGGTCGAGGAGATGGGACCCGATTACGTGGCGCACGCCAAAAAGATTGCCGCCGCCATTCGCCGCGCGGATGATCATGACCATATCATCGCCGTGCATAAACGCAGTGGTGTCACATTTTCCGAATTTGCCGATGATCCGTCGATCGAGCAGTTTGCCATGCAGACCGCCGCCATGACGGCCGGCGCCTTGCACCAGACGGCGGTTGCCGCATGGCGCCACGCCGCCGGGCGCTACAACGTCAACATCGCCGAGACGCCCGGCGTACAGGGCCAACATCACGGACATGGCCGGGCGGCGCGGCTGCAGAACTGGGCGGTTGCCTTGGGCGGGGCCTATGTCATGGCGATTGGATGGGACATCGCCCATACCCCGGCGCGGACGCTGGAGGACGCTGGCCGTCTCGTACGGTTTATGGAAGCGACCCGTTTCCATGAGATGGCGCCACACGATGCTCTGGGTTTCGCGGGGACCGAATACGTCCTGGCCCAGCCCGGTGCGCGCTATATCGCCTATGCTTCCGCCCTGTCCGGCGACATTGGCCCGCGCGATATGACCGCTGGCATCTACCGTTTTCTTTGGTTCGATATTCCCACGGGTGCGACGGTCGTACAGGAGGCGGTCGACGTTGCAGCGGGGGACCAACGCTGGCGCAAGCCCGACGCCATCGGAGAGGAGCTCGCCGTGTACATCACACGCGCGGGAGGCGGGTAGCCGGTGGATGTTGTGCCTCCTGCCGTACCTGCCTCTGACTTGCCCCGAATCTCACCACCGGCATGGTGACGCCATTTGGGGGCATAACAGCATGATGAAGCAGTGGGCGAGCGAAGCAAAATGGATAGGCATCACATCATGTGTGATGTTATGTTTTCTTTTTCTGGCTTCGGTATTTTACGTTGTCTATGGCGATCACATCATCGTATCGATGATTCGGAGAGAATCGATCGAGGCGCTGAATACGATGATGGAACGCTATTTCCGGACGCGTGGCATCGATTCCGGAGCGATTACCCCGCATGGCGATGGCCATCTGGGACTCGAGCATTATTTCCGCTTAGGCCGCATCTATTTTTTCCGCCTCGTCACCCTTTGCCTTGTCCTGCAAAGCCTCGTCATCGCAGTCCTCCTGCGCCGCCAACTGCTCGCCGTCATACGGGAATTTTTCGCCGCCTCAACCTATCCGCTCAACCTAGCCATTTTTCGCGTCGTCTTATTTTATCTGCTTTTCCGTTTCGATACGTCAGACACGGTGTGGTTCAGCCAACTGCCCGAGCAACTGCAAGTGGCGCCATGGGGTGTGGCCTTGGCTCCTCGAATTCCTTCCGATTAACGTGCCGTGGGCCACGGTGGCCACCCAGATCTTTCATGTCGCCGCGTTCACCGCCATGATCGGTCTCTGTACCCGCACGTCAGCATGGATAACGGTGATCTGTAGGTTCTATGTGCTCGGTATTCCGCAATTTTACGGCAAGGTCAATCACTATCACCATCTCCTCTGGTTTGCGGCGATCTTGGCGGCCAGCCGCAGTAGCGACATGTTGTCGTGTGACGCCTGGATCGCGGCAAGGAAACGTGCCGATCGAGGCCTGATCGATCCTCCGGGCCCTTCCCGCCTCTATGCCATGCCCTTGCGTTTCGTCTGGCTCTTAATAGGGATCGCGTATTTTTTTGCCGGCTTCTGGAAATGGTGGAGCATCGGACCCGATTGGGCCTTCAGCAACAATATCCAGATCCACATGTACAGAGTGTGGCAAGCCCGTGATGGCTGGCTCCCCTTTTTTCGCATTGATCACTATCCGCTGCTCTATCAGCTTGGCGCTTTGGGGGTTCTCCTATTCGAAATGTCGTTCGTTTTCCTCATGTTTGCGCCGAAGCTCCGTTTCGCGCCAATCTTTGGCGGGCTGGTTTTCCATAACATGACGGGCCTTTTCATGCAGATTTACTTCACGACGCTGCAAGCCTGCTATGTAGCGTTCGGTAATTGGCATGCGATCTTCCAACGCCTCGGGCACGGGTTCTACCAAGACGACATGTGGGTCCTCTATGATGGCGATTGCCGGCGCTGCCGGCGAACGATCGCATCACTCCGAACGTTGGATGTCTGGGGCCGTGTGACCTATGTGCACATCCTCGACACCGCGGCCCTGGCGCACAACGGTTTGGATGGGCTCGATACCACCGCCGTCCTGACGGAGATGCATGCGGTGGTGGGCGGGAAGACGTGGCACGGATTTGCCGCCTATCGCGCCCTCGCCGGGCGTCTACCGGTGTTATGGCCCCTCTTGCCTTTCTTATACCTCGGACCTGTCGCTCGCATCGGCGGTTACATCTACCGGCGTGTGGCGCATGCACAGCCAGATTGTGTGGCGGCGGCGTCATCGTTGCCGACTCGTACGGCGACATCCAGCGTGTCGTGGCAGATGGCCATCGTTACTACCGTTGGCCTGATGTTAGTCTGCGCCAATGTGGTGGCTGGCGTTGGGCGTAAGGGGCAGGCATGGCCTTTCGCCTGTTATCCGGTGTTCTGGGGCGGGTTTAAGTATGAAAGGCACGCGCTCGAGATGACCGTCAGCAATGCCCAAGGTGACATCATCCCGTGGAATCCCCAGAGGCTGCAGCACAAATTTTCCGTGGCCCGTTACTGGGGTATGGTCGGACATTTGATGCGGTCTGACGATACGGCCCAACGCGACCGCCGCCTCAAGGCCCTCTTTAGCGTGCTGAGACGCTATGACGAGACGCTGCGGCAGGCGGATGCGGTGCAATTCCATCGAGTCACCCTTTCCGTCATTCCCGAGCGGCAAGAGGACAATCCCTTACATCAGGAACTGTTGCTTGACTGGAAGATTCCATCGGAGGTGCGCAATCTGGTATCGCGTTAGACGATCCGAGGTGGATGGTTCGCTCCATCACGCTACGTCATATTTTGTCTCGAATTTTGTGAGCCCTGCGAGTACCCTACACATAGCGTCATCAATCTCATTTCAATCTGTTTCATTCACACACATGGCAGGGATGAGGCACGATGAAGACAGCCTTTGTCTACACGGATGACTATGTGCAATACCGCTACAGCGAGACGCACCTGTTGAAGCCGTATCGCCTGCAGCTGACGCGCGATCTCATGCAGAGTTACGGGCTGCTGCAACTGCCCGGCAGCCGGGTGATCGAGACGGTGCCGGCGCGCCGGACAGAGCTTGAGCTGTTCCACACGCCGGCGTATCTCCGGGTACTGCAAGCCGCCAACTCTGGCGCGTATCGGGCGATGTTTGCAGCGTATGGCCTGGGGCCGGGAGATAACCCGGTCTTTCCCGGCATGTACGCTTGGTCTGAGCTGTGGGCTGGAGGCACCCTGCAGGCCGCGCGCTTGGTGGCGAGCGGTGAGGTGGAGGCGGCGTTCCACATTGCCGGCGGCCTGCACCACGCCATGGCCAATCGGGCCTCGGGATTTTGTTACATCAACGATATCGCCATTGCCATCACCGAGCCGATTCGCCAGGGCCATCGCGTGGCTTACATCGATGTCGATGTGCATCATGGGGATGGTGTGCAGGCGGCGTTTTACGATACCGACCAAGTTCTCACCATCTCCTTGCACGAGAGCGGCCGTTACCTGTTTCCGGGCACGGGCTTCGTGCACGAAATGGGCGAGGGGAAGGGCCGTGGCTATGCGGTGAATCTGCCCTTGCCGCCTGGTGTCGATGACGACGTCTATCTGGAAGGATTTACGGCCATTGTGCCGCCGCTCGTACAAGCCTATCGTCCCGATCTTGTCGTGACCCAACTGGGTGTGGACACCTTTCACGACGATCCCCTGGCGCATGGGCAACTGACCACCACCGGGTTTATCCATGTGCTGCGGCAACTCAAAACCATGGCCCCGCGCTGGATTGCCACGGGCGGCGGGGGCTACCATCTGCCGAACGTGGCGCGAGCTTGGACGCTGGCTTGGGGGATCATGAACGAGGTGGACGTCCCCGGCCCGCTTCCGGAAGCCGGCCGGTCGCTTCTGCAGCGTGCGGGCTATAGCGGCCGGACCTTGCGCGACCCGGCTGTCTCCTTTCACTCGTCACATCGCGACAGCCTGCGGGCCGAGGTACAGCAGGCCGTGGCGTCTGTGAAGCAGCATGTGTTTCCGATTCATGGTCTTGCATAAGCTGCTGTGGCAATGATGGCGTTCTTAATGAGCCTGGGCATCGTGATTCGCTAGTTGTAGGGTGCATTCTATGCACCCTACGTCGGAAACCGGTAAGACATTTCTTCCGGCGTGTACGAGTCCTGCGTCCTGCATATGACGGCATTCCATCTCAATGCTCTACCAGCCGATTCGGACAGGTAAAATCGCTCGTTTCATACCCACATCCGAAACTCCTACCCTAGTTTTCTGCGTGATTAATACTCAAATCCCACTAAAGTAGTGAGCAATATAAGCCGATATATCTCTCCGTGCTATGTCCTGACGAGATAACACCTTGCCCTGATCCTATGGCACCAGAGGTTACCGACTATGCCACGTCTTGCTATCTATGCTCTTGGCCTCCTTCTGCTGACCGGCAATCCCTTACTCATGGGATGCTCAGGTTCAGGCGGCTCTTCCGACCAATCCACCGCCACAACAGGCCCAGGGGGCCCCTCAACTGCCATACCAGACGACCAGATCGGCTTCAGTACCGGCGGCGAACACGAGAGCGATCAATACCGCCTCAACTTGACGATTGGCGAGACCCCAACCGACGGCACCCAACACCGGACTTCCCGTTCATATAACTTAATCATAGGCATCGGCACCGCTCAATCCGGTATCGGAGGTCAATGATGAAACGCGCTATATCTTGGTTTGTGCTGCTGGTCATATTTCTTGTGATCTCGGCCACCTCATCGGCGGCCGTGGGTTTGATTCTGCTCCAAGGTCAGCTCACCGATACCCAGCAAAATCCCATTAACGGCCCGCTCCCGTTCACGCTCACCTTATATACCGATGCAGCAAGGACCAACGCCGTTTGGACTGAACGGCAATTGGTCAACTTCAACGCAGGAGCCTTTTCAATATACCTGGGCCAGATCCAGGCTCTCGACCCCTCGCTATTCGCCGACCCCGCAATTCTCTACCTCGGTGTACAACTCGGCAACGATGACGAACTCGACCCCTTTCCCATCGCTCATACACCTCGGGCCTTATGGGCGGAGCAAGCCGGTGATACCAGGACTTTGCAGGGGCTGAGTGCCGAAGATTTTCTAGCCGCCGATTATGTCCCGGACTGGTCAGACATCTCCAACATACCCGATGAGCTCCTGAACGCTATTGAAGCGGGTCTCGAACGGGATGTGTCCAGCGCCAATGAACTCATCGCCACTGTGCAGCTCAACGGCGCCCAACTCGACATTACCGAGGCAGGTCAAACCTTTTCAGTCGATCTGAGCGGATTGGCAGACGGAGTGGTCGATGCCGACGCGGATCCAGCGAACGAACTCAACACCACCATGACGCTGAATGGGACGAGCCTGGAGATCACCGATGCAGGTGGGACGTTGAGCGCGGACTTGTCGAGTTTACAAGACGATTCTGATGCCGATCCAGCGAACGAATTCAACACGAGTGTGACGCTGAATGGGACGAGCCTGGAGATCACCGATGTAGGTGGCACGTTGAGTGCAGATCTGTCGAGTCTTCAAGACGATGCCGACGCTGATCCAGCCAATGAACTCAACACGACCGTGGTG
>CBCXVS010000258.1:0-11310 GCA_965178525.1 uncultured bacterium
AAAGGTCGATTCGTTTCAGGCTTTTGAGTTTTTATTTCAACAAGTTGTCGCCGAATCACGGGAGGAACTTCGGGCTAAAGGCCGCCTGGGTGTCGTAGCGTAGTATCTCACTGTGGAGCTGTGAGCCGTTATTGTAGGGAGCGAAGTAGAGATAGCGCCCATCAAACGCGATGCCTTCGTACCCATCCGGGTCGGTCCCGAGACCGGCAGCGCCCGGATCGAAGGTATCCCAAGCGTCGGCGGCGTGAAACCGACCTTGTGTATCGTAGCGTAACACCTCGCCATGATAACTCGCGCCACGACGCCACGGCGCAAAGTAGACATATCGCCCGCCAAATGCGCTTCCCGAATAGCCGTTGGGGTCGGCGCCCACACCCGCCACACCCGGATCGAACGTAGTCCACGCTGCCGGGGTGTTGGGAGACAAGCCGGTGTCGTAACGCAGGACTTCCCCATGGTAATTCGAGCCATTGTTGAACGGCACCAAATACACGTACCGTCCGTCATACGAGGCTTCGGAGTAGCCATCCGGGTCCGTACCGATCCCGGCAGCGCCAGCATCAAACGTCGACCAGGCGGAGATGAGCGGGAAGGGATCGATCGGCGCACGATCGGCCGTATGGGTGATGGTGTTGAAGCTAAAACCGGCATCGACTCCCGTTGCATCGCTACCGGAGACGATCACGCGGATGACGTGTTCGGATGTGGACAGGGCGGATGCGTCGTCGGCGACATCGCTCTGCATGCCGCCGAAGAAGAGACCGGCCGAGGTGGGGAAGGCGAACGTCACACCATCGGCGGACACCCTGCTGGCGGCGCCGTAGGTCTGCTCGGCCCAGACGTCGCTCGGCACGAACAACCTATTGAAACCGGCGCTCGGGCGGATGGTCCTCGAATCCACCACGACCCAGTACGTCCCATCACCCACATCGAAGGCATACCTACCACCGACGTCCGTCCGTGTACTGGTGAGGAAACGATCCCCGGCATCCGGCTGCCCATCGCCGTTATCTTGGTAGAGCAGGACGCGCACATTGGCGCTGCCCACGCCATCGTCCAGTATATCGCCGTCGCCATCCACATCTTCGTAGATCCGGCCCGAGAGGGTTAAAGCCGTATAGTCAATGACGAGCCTAGCCGCTTTGGCCGAATTTTCGCCGTATCCGGTAATTTCCAGATCACGTATATTGCTGCCAGTGTGATCGAGGATGAGCACGATCGCGTTGCCTAACCGCCACCCGGGCCGCGCCATGATGGCTTGCAGCACATTTTTCAAGTCGGGTGATGAAACTTGCCCAGTTCCCAGGCCATCTTGCTGCCATGCCACTTTACGATTGGTATCGCTCCATCGATCGGAAATATCGTTGGCGGTATTCGTAAGAGCCGGTGCGTGATCGACTTGCTGGAAATCCATCAAGACACTAGCGTCATCGTCATCCGTATCAAATGGATAGATTTGCAGAATCGCGGAGTTAATCGTCGCCCCTTGAGGAATGGCGACATGTTGAAAGCGAAATGCCCCCCATGCATTGCCAGTAAAGAGATCAATACTATTGGTGTCATCAATGGTCGAGCCATTCTGGCCCTTGTCGTCCTCGTCGTTGCTGATCAGTAAGTGGAGCGTTGCCGTCTGTGCCGTGCACATATGCGGGAAAGCGCCGGCAAACCACAAGCTCATACCCAGGAAAAGCGAGCGTTTTTTCAGATTGAGACGATGTATGGTTTGACCTTTAGATATGCTCTTAAGCGAAGCCGTTACCTCATGTCTCTTTGATCATATCCAAGGCCCATCCGAGATCACCACCGAATCATTGCCTACTAGGGGCACGCCATTCTCAGGCTTCCCCTTCGCGTTCTTCGCGGATCCGCTTATCTCTTGCGCAGAAAGAGCACCAAGGGTATGACTGACATCGTCATCAGCATCAGTACGACAAAACAATCCTGATACGCGGCCACCGTAGCCTGCTGCAGTAAGTGCCGCTGTATCAGGGCCATGGCTTTGGCTTCGACAACGGCGCCAACGTCTCCAGCCGGCACGACCACATCCCGTACACGGGCCATCATATCCCCCCAGGGCAGAGACGAGAGGACCTGCTCCTGCCCAAGCAAAATGGCGTGCGTCGACGTCCGTTGTTGTAACACCGTGGTCATCAGCGCTAGACCCACCGTGCCGCCAACGCCTTGCTGCAGGATATTCACAAGGCCGGAGCCCATGCGCACCTTCTCCGGCGGCAACAGCAAGAGGGAGGCGGCGTTCATCGGGGTAAAGACGAACGGAATCGCCGCATAGCGCCATACAATCATCCAGATGATCCAACTCATGGACCGATCGAGGGTCAGAAACGAAAACCAGTATGACCCCAGCATGAACATGCCCAGGCCGTACCACACGATATATCGGCGGTCGATTTTGTCCGCCAGGCGCCCGGCGACGAGCATCATCATGGCGAGGACTAACGCGCCCGGCATGACAATAAAACCCGTCTGGGCCGGCGTATAGTCCAGCAAAAGTTGCAGCAGGATCGTCTGCAGGAAACCGGTGCCCCAAAAGGTCATCGACATCATGAGAATGGCCAGCGATATTCCGGCAAAGGCCACATTGCAGTAAAGCCGCAGCTCCACCAGCGGTTCTTTCCGGACCCATTCGAGACACACGAACACCACGAACGATACGCCCGCGGTCAGAAGCAGCCGTTGGATGTAGGACGAATCCCAACCCTGCCGCTGCCCCTGCGTGAGGGCGATGAGCAGACTGACCAGGAACACCACCAGGAGGAGCAAACCGGCGAGATCCAGAGAACGTCGAGTCGACTCGCGCGTGTTCGGAATCACCAGCATGACGAGAACCACGCAGATGACGCCCGGCAAGATGTTCATGTAGAACACCATGCGCCAGCTCAGTTGTTCCGTGATATAGCCGCCGATCACGGGCCCTACCGCCGGCCCGAAGGCTGAGGCCATACCGTAGAGCCCCATGGCGAGGCCACGCTGCCGCTCCGGAAAGGATGCCGACAAAAACACCATGACCATCGGGGTAAGCGGTCCCCCGCCGATACCCTGCACCACCCGGAACAGAATCAGCGACGAGCCACTCCAGGCCAGGCCGCAAAGGGCCGAACCGCCGATAAAGACGATCAAGCTCAGCAGAAAGAGATTGCGGTTGCCCAGCCAATTGCCCAGCCAGCCCACCGTCGGAATGAGAACGGCGCTCGCGATCATGTAGGCCGTAATGATCCACTGCGCCTGATCTAGATTGAGTCCAAACGCAGTCATCATAGGCGGCAAGGTCACGTTGACAGTGGAGGTATTGACCACGACCATAAAGGCACTGAACATGACCGTACCCGCCACCCACCATTTATACGACGGACGCTGCGGCGAAATCAGCGGCTCACGGCGTGGCGGCGTGGCAGCGGACGCGGCCGGCACCGTGTCAGGGCGCTGCACAGCCGTGGTGCGGTCGGATTCGGCATTGTGATCGGATTCCACTCCCAGTCTCCACCCCGTTTTGCCTTCGGTCATGCAGGTGTTGCCTGTTCTCTGTACGAGAAAACCGGCGCCGTGTCAACTGCTTCGCTCTCTACACAATTGAGGTGTCAAAATTGACAGCCTGAGAGTGAGGTTCTACACTCGTCCGCATGAAGCTAGCAAAATCGGCAGGAGGCGCAAAACAGCGGGAGGACAGTCATATGGCAACCAGGACACCGCAGGAGCATGAAAGCACAGGACAATACCACGTGTTGGGTACCCGACCCATCCGCCATGACGGTCTGGACAAAGTGACGGGCGCCGCCCGGTATGGCGCAGACATGCAGTTGCCCGGGATGCTACATGGCAAGATACTGCGCAGTCCCCATGCCCATGCTTGCATCCGCTCTATCGATACCAGCAAAGCGGAGGCACTGCCGGGCGTGAGGGCTGTGGCGACGGCCCAAGACTTTCCCATCATCGCAGTCCAGGACATTGACTTTGCGCAGCTGCAAGGAAATGCCCGGATGATCGCGGAAAATGTCCTGGCCCATCATAAGGTTCTGTACCAGGGGCATGCCGTGGCGGCTGTCGCCGCCAGCAGCCGCCACATTGCGGAAGAAGCGATCGCGCTCATCGAGGTGGATTATGAGGTGCTGCCCACCGTTCTGACGGTGCACGACGCCATGCAGGACGACGCCCCTCTCCTGCATGAGAACATGACGACCCGGTTTCGTGTCGAGCGCTTTGCCCGAGGTGACGACACCGGGGTCAAGAGCAACATTGCCGGGCACATCCAACACAAGTTAGGGGACGTAGAAAAAGGATTTCAGGAGGCCGACGTCATCGTCGAGCGAGAATTTCATACCCAGACGGTGCATCACGGCTACATCGAGCCGCACGTCACCACCGCATCCTGGTCGCGTGATGGCCACGTGACGATCTGGACGAGTACGCAAGGCGCTTTTGCGATTCGCTCTTCGACAGCCGCTATCGTCGGTATTCCCGAGTCCTTGGTCAAAGTCATCCCGATGGAAATCGGCGGGGGATTTGGGGGCAAGGCGGTCACCTACATCGATCCGATCGCGGCGATCCTCGCCAAAAAGAGTGGCCGCCCCGTCAAGATCGTCATGAATCGCCAGGAGGTTTTCGAAGGGTCAGGTCCGGCCTCGGCGACGTTCATGCGGGCCAAGATCGGCACCACTCAGGACGGCAAGATCACCGCGGGTCAGCTCTATCTCGCTTATGAAGCGGGCGCTTTCCCGGGCTCACCGGTGGGTGGCGGCGCGCTCACGGGTCTGGGACCCTACAACGTCGAGCATATGTTGGTCGATGGCTATGACGTGGTGTGCAACAAGCAGAAGGTGCAGGGATACCGGGCGCCTGGGCAATCCCAAGCGACCTATGCGGTCGAGGCGGTGATCGACGAACTGGCGGAGAAGCTGGGCATGGATCCCATGGAGTTCCGGCTGAAAAATGCCGTTCAGGCAGGAGATGCCATGCCGAATGGCGTGCCACATGCGCCGTTTGGTTGTCGGGAACTCGAAGACGCCATGCTGGCCCACCCGCACTACGATGCGCCCTTGCAGGGCCCCAACCAGGGCCGAGGTATTGCCGTCGGCTTTCGCTGGCAAGGCGGCCAGTCATCGTCAGCCACGATCAACGTCAACAGCAACGGGACCATCAATCTCATCACCGGCTCGGTTGACATCGGCGGCACCCGGACGGCTGTGGCCATGCAAGCCGCCGAGGTCTTGGGCTTGCAGCCGGAAGATGTCGCCCCGACCGTGGCCGATACCGACACCATCGGGTACACGGGGACAACCGGCGGCAGCCGCACCGCTTATGACACGGGCTTGGCCGCCATCGCCGCGGCGGAGGATGTGAAGCGGCAGATGATGGCTCGCGCGGCGTCATTGTGGCAAGTCCCCGTCGAAGACGTGGCCTTTCAAGACGGCGTCTTCGTCTGCACGAAGAACCCGGCAGATCGGGTCACGTTTAAGGAATTGGCGGGCAGCCTCATGCGCACCGGCGGACCGATCACCTGCTCTGCCTCCGCGAACTCCACAGGCGTCGGCCCCATCTTTGCCGGCAACATTGTGGACGTCGAGGTGGACCCGGAGACGGGCAAGGTCGACATTCTGCGCTACACGACCTTTATCGATGCCGGCATGGCCGTGCACCCCAGCTACGTGGAGGGCCAGATGCAAGGTGGGACTGTGCAGGGCATCGGCTGGGCCCTGAATGAAGAGTACGTCTACTCCGAGGATGGCGCGATCACCAACGCCAGTTTCTTGGATTATCGCATGCCCACGCCGCTGGATGTACCCATGATCGAGACGGTCATCGTCGAGGTGCCGAATCCGCTCCATCCCTTTGGCCTGCGTGGCGTCGGGGAAGCGCCCATCATTCCGCCGTTGGCGGCGATTGCCAATGCCGTTTATCAGGCCACTGGCGTCCGCATGAACAAGCTGCCGATGTCTCCCGGTGCGATTCTGGAGGCTCTAAAGGCAAAAAACGCCAGGGAGTAGATGCTGCTGATCAGCAGAGGCATCACACTGTGCTTGCCTCTGCACCTACATGTTAGGCCGCTCGACCACTGAGACGTTTGGTACTTCCGGATAAGGGGAAAGCCGCCATCGCCGGAGGGAAGGCGCAATGCAGGGAAGCAAACTGATTGACCTTTCAGTAGGGGACGATGGCGGCGGTCCGTGGGCCTTTGCTCGGGGGCTTACAGGTGGCCTTGCTGCACAGGCCCAAAAGTACGGCATACAAATACATTTCCAAGTGTGAGAAGAATAAGGAGATGTCGTTATGACCAAGCTACTGGAACAAGCCTTCGTCGAAGCATCGAAACTCCCGCCACAGGAGCAGGATGCACTCGCAGATTGGTTACTTGCCGAACTCGAATCCGAAAAACGGTGGGGAAGACTCTTTGCAGATTCGCAGGATGGGCTATCGAAACTAGCAGCTGAGGCTCTTGCTGAGCATCGGCGTGGTCAGACGCAAGAATTAGACCCAGATCAGATATGACTTCCAAAACGACAAGACGCTTTCGTCAGGAACTGGCCAAACTACCAAGAGACATTCGGCGACAGGCACGGGAAGCTTACACACTTTTCAAGCAAAATCCGAACTATCCCAGCCTTCGATTCAAGAAAGTGCATACCACTGAACCCATTGATTCGGCTCGTATCAATATCGACTATCGTGCCGTTGGAATCCTCGACGGCGAACAGATTGTTTGGTTCTGGATTGGCTCTCATGCAGACTATGAAAAGTTACTAAATCAGCTTTCAGCTCCTAACACGGGTTTCCAGCCGACTGCCTCCAACGTACGCTCTGCGTCGCTCCCGCTTCCGACAGTAGCTGAAACCTACCGTTAGCGCTCTCTTCAATCGTTCAGGAGGCATATGCATCGGCATGGAGCGAGACGCGCATTCCGCTACGCTCGATGCACGCCCCTTATGCCGGGCGTTAGAGGTCGCGTTTGTCGAGGATACGGAAAATCGTATCACGCACATGCGTATAATCCGCTGGCAAATCAACGGGCAGATTGACATGCTGGGACGTCACATCTCGCAGCTGCGATTCGTGGTATTGGATCTTAAACTCCGGGAATTTAAGGCCGTTGGCGGTAGAGATGACCACAACACGATCCTGCGCCCCGATGATACCGCGTTTCGCCAGCTTGAAGAGCACGGCCAACGCCACACCGGTGTGCGGGCAGTTGAATAAACCGGTACGGTCGGCACGGACGGCGGCATTGGCCAGCTCATCCTCATTTGCCTGCTCCACGACACCATCAAAGGTCTGCAACGTGGCGATGGCTTTCTGCACGCTGACGGGGTTGCCGATCTGAATGGCGCTGGCCAGTGTGGGCTGCGCCGGCACGGGATGAAATTCCTGAAAACCGTTGAGGGAACTCAAATACAATGGATTGGCGCGTTCGGCCTGCGCACAGGCAATGCGGGGCAGCTTGTCGATCATGCCCAGTTCCCGCATCAGCAGGAAGCCTTTCCCAAGCGCACTGACATTGCCGAGATTGCCGCCGGGAATGATAATCCAATCCGGCACCTCCCAATCAAACTGCTGTATCAGCTCGATGCTGATCGTCTTCTGGCCCTCAACGCGCAGAGAATTCATCGAGTTGGCCAGGTAAATATTGTGGTGCGCACAGATTTCCTGCACCAATGCCATACACCCGTCGAAATCGGTATCCAAGGAAAGCGTCAGCGCGCCGTGGGCGATCGGTTGGATCAGCTGGGCCATCGAGATCTTGTTTTTGGGCAAAAACACGATGGCCTGCATCCCCGCCACCGCACAATAGGCCGCCAGCGAGGCGGAGGTATCGCCGGTGGAGGCGCAGGCCACAGCCGGAATCGCCTGGCCCTCGGCCATCATCTGGCGCACCATCGAGACCAGAACGGTCATCCCCAGGTCTTTGAACGAGCCGGTGTGGCTGTTGCCGCACTGCTTGATCCAGAGCTCCGGCACCCCGATCGCCTGGCCGAGCCGCTCCGCCCAAAACAGGTTGCTGCCGCCCTCAAACGTCGAGACGACATTGTGATCCTCCACCTCCGGACAAACCATCTCGCGCTTGCCCCAGACGGAACTGCCATAGGGCCATTCGGTGCGCAGATAGCGCTGGTCGAAGAGGTCCTGCCAGTAATCCGGAGGATGCTGACGTAAACGCTCAAGATCATGCTGAACTTCCAAAAGATTCCCGCACGTGGGACAGCGATAGATCACGTCCTTCAGACGATACTGTCCCGGACATCCGTCAATACACTGAAACCAGGCGCGATACCCCGTGGCGGAGGTGACCTCAGAGCCGGCTGCTTGCATGGCAATTCCTTTGCGTGACATACACGTAACCCTGGGCCGAGATTATACGAAAACGCCCGTTACGTCTCAACTGTTTGCCGCATTGGCACGATCGTGGCCTATCACAACCCCTTCAGGCGAGGCGTTAGATTTTTTCATGGATCATGTCGAGCAGACCGAGCTGATGCAATTGACCGGCAAGATTGGCCGGCGCTCCTGGGGGTGGTGCGGCGACGAGAACGGCAAGCAACCAAATGAGTTCGTCTGCCTGCTTTAGCAAGATGTCATCAGGCGGATCAAGGCGTTTCAGCGTCAGGTCCAAATCGGCGATCACATCATCCACCATGCTCCGGATCTTCGTCGACGTGGCCCTTGGGGCGAAAATGCTCGACGTCACCACGGTCGTTACGAGGGAGCGAACAGCCACAGTAGGCGCATATCTTGCCCTGTTGGGCATATAATGCTCCCCTGACATCGGCTTTGTTCCAGTGCGCAGGAAACAACAGGTTGGCGGCTGGATCGACTTTACACAGCTCCAGATACGCTTTGGCCTTCTTCCAACCGCTACCTTGGTCGGAAAACAAAGTGGGAATCCTAGCGGTCGTTTTCCTGAGCGCTCTCACGGTGACAAGTTCTGAATGCGGGCCAGTCGACTCTTGAAATCCTCAACCGCCTCTCTGGCTTCATGTTCATTCACGTCGGGTGATGATCGCATGATCTGAGCGACCTCAGCTCTTGTAGCTCTTCCATGTTGGCCTGCCGACTCAGCACCTGCTCCATCGCCGCACTTGAGGGTGGCGTACCCATCAACCAGCGATAGAGCTCGTTGAGAGAGAAGCCCATAATCTGACGGTCCAATCGTCTGAGACCATCCGGTTCCGTGCGGTCCAAGACCACGATCTCTCGGCTATCAAAGCTGAATAGCACCAGGGGCGAGTGGCTGGTCACCACCCATTGTATGCGGGGTAGAGCAGCCCGCAAACGTGGGACGAATTCTCTTTGGAGCGAGGTGTGGAGATGCAGCGCGATTTCATCGATCAGGACGATACCTTCAATCCCTGAGGGATCGCCACTTTTGGCCGTGTCGGGAAACTTTTCGACCCAAGCCGCGCAGAATCGGCCATCCACGCCAGGGATGACCGGAAGCCATCCGGTAGGTCAATCGCTTCGAGCGGCTCGTTTTCGACGCGAAAGACGAGCCGCCCTCGGTGCATGACGGGAACGAGATCATCCCTGAACACACGTTCAACCAAGCTGGCAAGGAGTTGCTTGACGCTTCTGTTCCCCCGCCCCGATTCGAGCAGCACATTCGCAGACGCGAGTTGTGTCAAGGGATCAAACACGGTCATGAGGCGCCGCAATTCCGGACTGAGATGATCGTTGCGGGTATCGAGATAGGCGGACAGGTTGCGGGTGGCCCCGTAGGCCACACGCAGCTTTGAGCGCATGCTGCGCCAGAAGTCCAGTATAGCCGCCGGTTGGTCTCTCACCGCGTCACTCCCATGCCGTCCGGTTTCGCCTATTCGGAGTTCGACATATCGCCGGTCGCGGCCTTCACGAAGCCAGAGCCGTAACTCGGCATCGTAGGTCTTGCTGCCTTCCTTCCGCCGCATGCGGTCGAGACGCTCGCCACCGAGTTCTCTGATCACGGGTTGACCCAAGAGGGCCAGACAAAGCGCCTCCAGGACAGAAGATTTTCCCGCCCCATTGAGGCCGACGACACAGGTCCACTTGCCTGGCAATGCGGAGTGCTGGTCAAATGGTACCAGCAGGTTGTTGAAGCATCTGAAGTTCCGCATTTCCAGGTATTCCAAAACCAACGGAGGGTCAGACAAGATGGCTCCGGACTCAGGTAGGGTGTATAGTTTGCGAGACTCGCGACGGAGAGACGGGAGGTCGACAAGAAAACGGTCGCCTTCGGTCAGATCGTAGGCGTAGTGGGTCTCAGCTCTGAAGCGGTCGGCTTTCGCGCTGAGCGCACGAGGCCACACCTGCAGCGTCGTCCTCGCCTCGGCGAACGTGAGTATTGCGAAGGGCGTCCGGAAAACGCAAGGTTTCCGGTGATAAACAGTGCATGCCATGGCCCGAGCTGATCATACAGGAAGCGGAGGTCCTCGTATAGAGCGTGTTTGGCCTGCTCATCCCCCGATCTCGACCGATCGCTAAACCGGAAGTTGCTGAAATGGAGCCAAGAGAATCGGCCGCCACTTTGGTTGTTCGTGGTGATGGGCGGGACACTCATAAAATGCACTCAGGAAAGCCGGGCCGCGCTGGCACGCGTTGCCGACGGCGAGTTGTTGTGATCCGGCCAATTGGTGGCGAAACAGGTGTTTTGGGACATTATACGGCCAAATTCCCGCCTCATCTACCTGAACGGAATTCCCCCGAAAAAGACCGCATACGGCTGGCTCCTTGCTTGCTATGGCCGAGGTCGGATTTTTGATAGATTATCAATTTGTTACTATTAAATTCCCCTTATGCAACCAAAGCTGTGCCTAATTAGTTAATTAATGGCCTGATATCAAAGAATATGAAGGCTATCGCAAAGCTGTGCCACATAAATAATCATAACCTAGGGGTCGATGGCCGGCTAAAGGGCTATTCAATAGGGTTGTTCCCTAATTGCAAATGAGGTAAGTTGTCCTCCCAAAAAGCAATGGAGGAGGCTCACCGATGGGATTGGTTATCCGAGATGATCGTCAGCTGAAAGCGTTAACTGGCGTGTCTCAGGCGAAATTTGACTTCTTGCTGATCGCCTTCCGCTACCTCTATCAGGAACGCCAACAACAACGCTATGAAGACGGGGTCAAAGCGGGCGAGCGAAGCCGAAAACCGGGGGCGGGTACCAAAGGCAAATTGCCCACTATGGCCGAGAAGCTCCTGTTCGTCCTGTACTACTATAAGACCTATCCCCCGTTTGATGTGCTGGGTGCGCAGTTTGATATGATCCGTTCCAAGGCGAATGAAAACCTCCATAAGCTTTCCCCGATCCTTTATGATACGTTGGTGCGATTG
>CBCXVS010000259.1:0-11286 GCA_965178525.1 uncultured bacterium
ACACCAGCTGTCGTCTGCAGCTGTCCCCACGCCCCTCGGGCGCGCATCTGGGCAATATGCGGCAGCACGCCCTCCTGGCACCATTGCTCGATGAGTTCCGCGTCGCCGGCATCCAGGCCGATCAACAGGAGACGATTGCGCGTGGGCTCCACGGTAGTCATGCAACGGCTCTCACGTACGAGGCGATCGCACACCCGCCTGCTCCTGCAAAGCCGGCGGGAACACTTCATCAAGATCGACACGACGACCTTCATGCGCGGAACGAATGCCGGTATCGACCATCGCCAGCGTCCACAAATTGTCCGCACCGCTCGTTTCCGGCACGGCCTCCTGTGTCAGCGCATCACGCAACTGATTCAGCAACGAGACCGTACCGCCCTTGGGGTAGCGTGCTTCATTTCCCTTGGGGACCGGCACAAGCTTGGCGGGCCGGAAAAAGCGGCGTCCCTTGGCGCGCCACCACACCCGCCGGCGATCCGTCCACAGGTCGCCCTGGTCCCCTTCGATCCACAAACTGTACTCATAGCGCGTGGCCACCATCGTCCCACTGTACTGAAGACGCACATCCCCTTCCAGCTCGATCATCGCATCCACCGCGGCTGGCCCATCGTAATCGCTCAACGGCAGCTGGTAAGACCGGGCAAATACGGCGCGCGGCTGCCGATTCAAGAGATAGCGGAAGCTATCAAAATGGTGTACGGCAATTTCGCTAAAGAACGGTTCCGCCATCTGCTTCACCCAGCCCCCTTGCGTGTGGCTCGGCTGGTCACGGCGATCGATACAGATGCCGGCCGTAATGCGCCCCAGCACGCCCGTATCGAGCAGGCGCCGCACCGTGCGCTCGGCTTGGAAAAAGCGGTAGTTTTCCGCCACCACGACCGGCCGCTTCACCTCCTGCGCGCGCTGCACGACCGGCATCGCTTCCGCTAACGACGCCCCAAACGGTTTCTCCACCAGTACAGCCAGACCAGCGTCGAGGACTTGCAGCGTCTGCGAGGCATGGAGAAACGAGGGACTGGTGATCAACGCGGCATCGGCGTTCACTTGCGTCACCGCGTCTTCCACCCGGGTAAAAAACCTGCCGTGCGCTTGGCTGGGCAATGCCCGCGCCTCCTGTAACGCCTTCTCGTCTACATCAACGCAAGCGGCAGAGACAAAGTCCGGGTGCTGTTCCACGAAATCCAGCCAATGACGACCGCGGCCCCCTACACCGATATGGATGATGTTAATGGCCATCGTCACTTCTCCTCGTAGCCCACGGGCTCACGGCTTAAAAAATAACGGGCCGCGCCAGCAATACGCCCATGGCAACCGCGGCAAAGGCGACCAAGATGTAGCCATAGATAAGCTTGGATGGCCGATGGCCTACCGTGATCTGGAAAACCGCTAAGGTCAGCACGAACAAGATTTTCACCCACAACACACGTCCCCGTGGCGACGCCAGAAATTCGGATGAAAAGACGTGTCCAAGCACGCCCTGATAATGCAGCATGAACAGACCGGTCATCCACAAAACCGTTTGCGCGTACCAGCCGATACCGCCCAATTTTCGTTCAAAGAGACGGGGAAAAAAAGCGAGTGCTTTCGGGATCGGCAAAGAACATCGCGCCGATCCACAAGCAAACTGTCAAAATATGAATCCATGCGGCCAAGACATACAGAAAATCCATGCACATCCCTCAAACCCAAGCACCGTATGGCGGTCAGCGTCAGAGAACGTCACGCCAGCATCAACACGAGGGCGGATGGGCCGGCGCGCCCGGCGGCGGGGCGTTCCACAACAGGTCCAGCGGCGCCCCATCCAGGGCAGCAGGCGGTTCGAGACCTAACAAGCGCAAAATGGTAGGGGCCACGTCAACCAGATGGCCGGAGCCCTGGCCGCCTTGCGGCACCGCGGCGCCACCGACCAGTGCGAAGCCGTATGGCGAGTGCGTGCCGGGACGCAAATCAGCCGTTTCACCCGTCACCTCGCCAATGCGTGGCGAGGTCAACGTCGTAAACGGCACCGCATCATTCCATGTCACAATCACATCCGGCAAATGCTCTTGCCGCTGGCCGGGAAAGATTTCATTGCGTATCCAGACGCGCCGCACCGCGGTCGCGCCCTGAGCCGTGGTCATGGTCTCCAAACCCGCCCGGAGGTCCTGGCACACGGCATCGTACTCCCGCTCGGGCTCAACGATTCCTTGGGGTTCGCGTCCCTTCAGATTGATGCGAATACACCCCTCGAGATCCGTGGGCAGCGTAAACGCCCGGGTTCGCGACCAATCGATGTGGGCCGCCTGTTCCTGGGCGCCAATGCGGTCGCGCAGCCACCACGGCAGATGATCGGCAATCGCCCGCCGCGCGCTGGCCGGAAAAAGTCCTTTAACGCGTCCAATCAACGACGGGGAGGCGTTGTGCCCATTCGTTCCATCGGCGGCGCCCGACGCTGGGCAGGTATGGCCAAGGCGTTCGAGCACCGTCGGCAACAGATACCAGCCACACCGATTGGGACGTACCCCATCACCGCTGATGACCAGCACCACCACATCGTCTAGCAACCGGTCGCACAAGGCGCCCAAGGCCCGATCTAACGCCTCGTAGATGTGCAACAGGGGTTGAAAGAGGGCCGCATCGCCACGGCTCACCGCATCCGCGTCCGCCGGCCAGAGATAACGCCCGGCGGGGTGGGATTCGCCAAACCCGATCACGGCCAAGTCCCATGCCTCCTGCCCCAAAAGCCACAACGCCGTCTCCTGCTTGTAGGCAATACTGCGCCGGAGCCGCTGCTCCATCACCGCCGTATCCGGCAGGCGCGCGCCGAGGCGCTTCGCTTCAAAGCCCAAGGGATAGCGTCCGAAACGGGATTTCAAGGTCTTCAGCATCAGGGGTGGGTGGGCACATGGCCGCCCGTACCAGGCCCAAGTGCCCCAATCAAAGATCGCCTTGCCCCTAAAGCCCGCTTCGGGAAAGGTTTCGGGAACATCGTAGATGACACACCGGCGTCCCTGCTCGTCGGCAAATTTCCAGAAGGTCGGGACCCCGTATTGATCGGCTTGAATGTGCTGTGCGACTTGGTGCCCCGGTTTGGGTTGATAGGGGAAGTACACCCCGTGCTGGCCGGGCAACATGCCCGTGGCAAAGGTAGGCCATGTCGACGTGTGTAGCACTTGCGCCGTACTCTCAAGGTCGACCCACGTACCGGACGACAGCAGCGAGGCGAAATGCGGTAAGCGGCCCTGTTGGCTCCAGTAGCGGATCAACTCGCCGTCGCCCATATCAAGACCAACCACACAGACACGTCGTGCAGACGATGGCGACACGGATGGGGAACGGTGCGATGTCATACTTGCGCATCCTGACGGTTACGAGAAGCGGCCATCGATCCTAGGCCCGCCGCGGCCAAGACGTCGGCGAGACACACCGCCTGGCCGGTCTTGTCAGAGAGCATAGCGGCCTCAAGCATCGCCAGCGTCCATAGCGGCTCTGCCCCCTGGGCCGGCGGCGCTACCCCAGCCTGAACGGCGGCATGAAGCTGATCGAGCAACGGCACCGTCCCCGCCCGGGGTCCGACACGCGCATCACCTGGGGGAACTGTCGGCAGCCGCAGCGGCAGGAAAAAGCGCGAGCCCCGCTTGCGCCACCACACCCGCCGCATATCCGAGCGCAACGCACCGTACTCGCCCTCGATCCGGAGTTCATGTTCATCGCGATGACCGGTGAGCGAGCCGTAGTACTGCACGCTGACCTGCTGCTCCATTTCCACAAACGCCTCAGTCGTTGAACCGTGCGTATAGGCGCTCCCTGGCGCCTGTCCGCACTGGGTCATCATGCCTATCGGCTCGACGTCAAAGATATGCCGGAGGCTGTCAAAGTGATGCGCGGCGCCATCGAAGAGCTGGGCATAATCGACCTGGGTCAGAAACGGCTCGGGGGCTTGTAGGGCTCGCCGATCGATACAGCTGACAGGGGTTATCGTGCCCACCGTGCCCTGACGTACCAGGGTGCGCAGCGCCTGCTCACAGCGCCGGTAGCGGTGATGGTGCGCCACCACCACCGGCTGGCCCGTGCGGCGTGCCATGTCCATGATCTGCGCCCCTTCCGTCAGCTTAGCGGCCAAAGGCGGTTCAATCATGACCGCCAAGCCAGCCGCTAAAGCCTCCAGGGCATGGGCGGCGTGCCACGCTGGGAGACTGGCGATCAGCACCGCATCCGCCTTGACCTGCCGCAGCGCTTCCCCTAGGCTGGCGTACCATGGCACCTGGGGAAAGGCCGTCTGCGCCCATGCTTGTGCCCCGGTATCCGGATCGACACATCCTCGCGACGCCATATCGGGACGGTTCCGCACGATATCTAGCCAGTGCCGCCCTCTGCTACCAAGCCCGAGATGGAGAATGTCCATGCGTTTTCCTTACCTCACGGCATCGACGCGCAGGCGACGAGCCGGCGGCTGACTTCCAGATATTGTGCTGCGGTATGTTCCCAACTCACGGACGCGACCGCACGCGCCGCCGCGCACCCCATCGTGCGCAAGCGCGACCGGCCGGGAAAATGGTGCAAAAACGTGCCCCAGTCAGGGACCTCGTTCGGGACGAGAAAGCCGGTGACCTGCTCCGTAATTAAGTCGCGGATATGACCGCTCGGCACACTGATGACCGGCCGGGCACACGCCATATATTCCGGGATTTTCAAGGTAGAAAACGCCACGAGCCGGTTGTGAAAAGCGTTGACTTGATAGGGTGCCAGACACACGTCACTCGCCGCAATATACATGGGCACCATCGGGTGCGGCTTGTAGCCATGAAAGCATACTGGCAGGCGCGACGGCCCAGCGATGGCTTCGTACCGGCGGCGATATTCCCCGTCACCGACCACATGCACTTCAAGGTCGGGCACCGGTGTGCGGACACAGGCCTCGAGCATCGGAGCCAAATCATGATTCGCGTCCAGTGATCCCACATAGAGCATGACACAGGCATCCGGCCTGATCCCCAACGCCTGACGGGCGCTATCCCGGTCCTGAGGCCGAAATAAGCGGTGATCAACCGCCAAACCAATGACGTCCACTCGCTCCTGGGCAATGCCCCGCTGTTGCATCAGCATGGTCTTGAGTTCATCGGTTTCGGCAATCACCGCCGGCATCCGCCGCGAGGCATACGTCGCCACGCGGTGAGACGCCAAGTGCAGGCCATAGCGCACGATGGTATGCACGTCCCGCAACGGCTCATGCCAGTTACGGACGTCATTTTCGACCAACACGCCGGGCACGCCGTGGGCACGAAACGCCACGGCAAGACAGCCGGAAAGCCGCCAGCCCTTTTCCAACACCACATCAAACGACCCCGCCCACTGGCGGGCAAAGTGGCGCAGCACGTTCAGGTAGGCCAAATGGCTGAACGGATTCAGGCCGCGGGCGGCCACATCATCCCTCCGACTGCCGCCACCTGCCCCCTGCGGTTCGATCGCGATGACCTGAAAGGTCTCCGTGGCGAACGGCTCACGCAGGGTGCGAAAGGCCACGGTCACATCGGTCCAGGCACTGAGGGCTTCCACTAGCGACAGGATGTTGCGCGTCGGCCCCGTCGTACTGAGTAGGGCGCTGCCCGGGGCCGCGTAGCAGAGCGAGAGACGTCGGCTCATGGTGTTAGTGCGCTCCTGTCCCTCTGATCACCGCCGGAATGGTCTTGGCCAGAATTTTTAAATCCAATGTGAACGACCAGTGATCGATATATGCCAAATCCTGTTCGATCCACGCCTCAAACGACACCGTGGCACTACGCCCACTGACCTGCCACAGACAGGTAATGCCAGGTTTGACACTAAACCGCCGCTTCAGGGAGTTCTCCTCAAACCGTTCGACATCACGCAGCGGCAGCGGACGGGGCCCCACGAGGCTCATATCGCCACGCAGGACATTGAAGAGCTGCGGCAGTTCGTCCAGACTGGTTTTGCGCAAAATGCGTCCAATCGACGTCACCCGCGGATCGTGCTTGATCTTGAATACGGGGCCGTGCGCCTCATTCAACGCTTCCAGTTCCTGTTGCAGCCGCTCGGCGTCCGGCACCATCGAGCGAAATTTGACCATATCGAAGTGGCGCCGGTTGTAGCCAACACGTGTCTGCACGAAAAACACTGGCCCTCCGGGCGACAAGATTTTGATGAGGAGGGCGATCAGCGCAAAGACAGGCGACAGCAGCAGGAGCAAGCTCCCGGCAACCAGGACATCAAACGCCCGTTTCAAATAGGCGGGCCAAAACGAGAGGGTGTTCGTCGCCAACGTGAGCAGGGGAATGCCCTCAAACTCAGCCGGCCGGGCGCGGACGATGTGCAATTGGAAAAAATTCGACAACAGATGGACCTGAATTCCCTGAGATTCACAGGATTCGATGATGGCTTTCATCTCCTCGTAAAACGATCGGATGGGCAGTGAGATCACGACCTCATCAATCTGCGACCGATTGATGACGTCATCAAACTCTTGCAAGGTCCCGAGACAAGGCACCGGGAGGTCTGCCATTCGATAGGTGTCATCAAAGGATGGAAACAGGTCATCAATATACCCAATGACACGGTAGCCCAGTTGCGGTTTGGCTCTCACCCGCTGAATAAAAGCCAGACCGCGCCGGTTAGAGCCCACGAGGAGTAGACGGCGCAAATTGCGATTATGCAGGCGCAGCCAACGCAAGAAGGCGCGGAGACTGATACAGGTGACGCAGGTGAGCACGAAGGCGAACGTGGCAAAATAGAGCACCATGTCACGGCTAAGATGATTGCGCCGAAAGACCACCGCAACCGCGAGTAAAAGCATACTGCCCGTCAGGACGGCCTTGAAGATGTCTTGAAATTCGCCTTTACCACCCTCTAGCCGGCGGGAATCATAGAGCCCGACAGAGAAAAAGACGACGTACCAGATGAGTACAAAAACCACGAGCAGAAGGACATTGATCAATTTGAGGTTGATCTGTAATAACTGATGGGGCCATATCATATGGCCATGCGACATCCCAACCAACATCAAACTTGCCGTTAGAGCAACAAGCATGATGAAAATGTCGAGAAGCTTGAAGCAGACAACCAGGGCACTTCGCTTCGATGTTTGCATAGAGTTGTCGCCCTAATCGCAAAATTCGTCTCTGATGCGATAGCTACCCAGCACCGGCCTGGATACAGGGGTATGGGGGTTCGCCATAACCACCGCGGATAACCCGGCGGCACATCACAGCCAAGGGCAGTGCCGGTGCGGCGAATGCTTACAGCCCGATCGTGATATCCACACGCTGAGCACCATATTCAAAGCGGCAATGTGGGACGCCTCTCGGAATGCGAAACGCCAACAGTCCTTTTTTGGTCTCTTGGGCGAGCAGAGCCACGTCGCCCTGCAGACCATTTTGTATTTTGGCAGTCGTCCGATCGCAATGCAGGATTTCCTTGATGTCATCAGGCATGACTTCGAACCGGATAATCGCGGCTTCCGGGCGGAAGACCATCACGGAATGGGCCGAGGATGTATTACAGAGTTGTAATTCGAGCACAAGGAAGGTCAGGCTGTCCTCTGTGCTTTCACCGGCAACGGTATCATTGATGATGATCCGATCAAGACGGACAGCGACGCCCTCCTCATAGACGTGCTGGCCATGGGCATCCGCCACGCCATGGCCGTCTGGGACGACAGGCACCGCGGACGCTGGCTCCAGGTCGGTCGCCTCAACGCGCTTGATGGCGCTACTACCGATGTCATATTGTTCCGCGCCGGCATACAAGTTCTGTGCATAATAATTCCGTTGCTGATAGTAATACTTCTGATCTTGCCGGCGAATATTATTAAAGACGATTCCCAAAATGTTTGCCGCGACACGCTCCAAAAGCGTCTTCGCATTCAGGACACTCGACTTGTCACAGCGCTCAGGACAATGTACGACAATCACGCCATCCATCCCAGGCGCGATAATTTCCACATCCGGGATGGAAAGGACGATCGGCCCGTCGAAAATGACGAGATCAAACGTATGTTTGAACTGCTCAAGGAGTTTTTTCGTCGACTCGAGGCTCAATAAATCCGAAGGATGATGGGTATTGAAACCAGTAGGCAAAATCTTCAAGTTGGTCATCGGCGTATCTTGGAGAAACTGCTGCCACTCGCCGCCATCAACCAACACCGTGGCCAAACCCTCGGAATTGGAAATCCAAAAGTGACGATGCAAGGACGGACGGCGCAGATCGACATCGACTAACAGCACCCGCAAGCCCAGCCGGGCAAACGCAATGCCGAGATTCGCGGTGGTGGTGGACTTGCCCTCTGAAGGCAAAGCACTCGTCACGAGCAAGGTCTGCAGCCGGGGCGCCGCAGCTTGAATGCGGGTCCGCAATATCCGATACGCTTCGGACGCAATGGCGCTCGGCTCGCGTAGGGAAACCGGCTCGTACGCCCGCCCTTTCCCCTGCGTATAATGGGGTACCACGCCCAGGAAAGGAATCTGTAAGAACGGCCCGACTTCGTCGGCCTCTTTGAAGCGGTTATCGACATATTCGCGAATAAAAGCGCAGCCGATTCCGAGACAGCCGGCGAGAAAAATACTCGAGAACAGTTTCATGCCAAATTTGGCCGGCACGGGTCCAAGCGGCACCGTGGCGCGTTTGACGATCTTGACGTTGTTAATCGTGGACGCCTGGGTCAGTTTGATTTCGCGCAAGCGTTCCGATGCCTCCCGGTATAAATTCCGGTAACCTTCCGCATCCCGCTTCAACGCGTCGTGGGTGATCATATCATTCTTAAAATGCATCGAATCATCTTTCTGCGCCGCCAACTCCTTTTCGAGCGCTTGTTCCCGCGCCAGCCGCACATCATATTCCGCTTGGAGCGATGTCATCGCTTTGCGAAATTCCGCCTCCATCGCACGCCTAACTTGGGACAGTTGCGCCTCTAGACGGGTCATGGTGGGATGTCTTTCTTTATAAAGCTGGCTATGGTTCGATCGCTGAATCGTCAACGCCTGATATTGATTGCGCAAGTTCATGATCGCGCCGATCATATGGGGATCGATATACGATGGAATCGTCTTCAGACTGCTGAGATCGCGTCGAGACAAGACGCGAAGGTTGTTCAGCCGCTCTTCGATGTCGGCACGCGCCCTTTTGGCATTGTTATAGTCCTGATGCAAACGCTGCAAATTCGCCATGACCATGCTGTTTTTTTCTTCCGAATCTAAGAAGCCAATACCTTCTTTTTTTCTGAACTGTTGCAGCTTGATCTCAGCACCCAGCATATTTTCACGCAAATCGTCCATTTGCTTCGTCAGCAAAGCAATGGCATTGGTGTCCGCCTCCTGCTTCTTCTCCAAATTCTTCCGCGCATAGACCTCGGCCAGGGTATTGGCCTGCTGCGCCACCTCCTGCGGCGTCAATCCCGTTATGATAATGTCAACCAATCTCCCATCTTGCTGTGGCAATACCAATAAAGAACGCGCAAAGGCGTTGATCGCCGCTTGCCGCCGCAGGGCAGCCGGATCGGTGGCCGGCGAGGACGCCGCCGTGTCCGACGAAGGCCGCGAGGACGACATACCGTTTTTGACGAAATTAAACGCGCGGCGCAGGACTTTTTTGAGGTGGCCCAGTTGCGCGGCAAACTCCTCCTTTTTCTCTACAACTTTCTGATCCAAACCCAGTGCATTCACGACTTCTGTGATATTCTCTTCGCTCCGGATCATCTGATATTCCGTCAAATAAAAACTTTCGGTATTCCCTGGGTTCATCACGCTTTCAATGTCCAAAATTCTGGCATCACGACTCTCGATTAACAGCCGCGAAGAGGCCCTATAAGTGGGCTCCGCCATATTAATACTCAAGATAATGAGGGGAATGATCAACACAACAGGCGTGATAATGTACCATTTCCGGCGGCGCAAAATATTAACATACGCCCTGAGGGCATCGGTTTTTTGCGGGCCTTGCGGGTTGGGCAGCAAGTGCACATATTCGGTCCCAAGATTGTCATGCCCATGGAGCATGCGATCTTGAGTTTTAATCGGCAAATTCCTCATAACCATTCTCGCTCAGCATAACCTCGTGGCAACCCACGAGGGTCAGGCCGCTTGCAGGAGCAGTGGCTCCTCAAGCACGGCAAAACATCCTGGCCCGCCAGATCACGCCATACCAGAGTCATGCACGCCCTAAATGAAGCCCAACGGAGGCTTCGGCCGGCGCTGACTTTCCTACTGCGCACGTTCCAAGGGCCATGTGGCTGCGGCTCCGCCCTCTCAGCTACAGGAGCCGCTTCCTACTACAATCGCGCCGAGAGGCTCGCGACGCGGCTCCACGCTCGCTTCATCAAACACACCGTCGCCAAAGTCCCAGGGCATAACCTCTGAGGCCCGCTCGGCAGACAAAACGAGGCGGGTAGCCCTCGGACGTTGACAGCCACGCTATGAAGCCAAGAAAAACGGCACATCGACTTACCCAACGTCCGGAGCAAGCCCAGATGTGCCACTACAAAACGTGCCTATATTGTCGAAACCGAACATACGTGTTATGCTCAGTATTACACTATGGCATCGCATGAGGAGCCTACCTCGTAACCGGGGAGGATCGGCGAGATTGACGCTGCAAAAGCGAACCCGCCAATCCTATCATAGCGTGCCCGTCTCTTATACCCGGGGTGTAGTTCCTCCCCACACGCCTGTCAGGATGCGCAAGGTACAAGCACAAGCAACGTTGCGGTATGGCCCAGTGTCGCCTGGCTCTCCCACAAGACGCAAGGACGACCGAAACGGGCGGACGATGCGAAAACAACTGTACAAGAGAGCAACCAAACGATAGGCGAACAGGCGTATAGAGATGTTGTCAAACCTGCTGCGCGGGCGCAAACGGCGTTGCTCGACGGCTCACCATCCTCATGTACAGCTCGTACATGCCGGTTTTTCCCCGGCTCGCGCTTTGTGCTCCCTGCGCTCGCGGCGGTTTCACAACGATGTCTAAGATATCTCCATTGCACCACCGCAAGACTATCTCCCGTATGCTGGACCTATTCTCCCTGGCCCCGTATTACCGGTCATCCGTGCCACGACAGACTGCACAGAAACAACGTCAGCTTAGAACACCGCATAACACTACACGGGTCCTTTGAATGCGGCCCCTATTATGACATCCAAGACATCTTATGTCAACCTAAGGAACATCGATAATTTTTCCAACCATAAATATCCAATAACAACCGTTTAAATAACACTATATATCATAGGGTTGTTCCCCAATAGTTAATGAGGTAGGCTATCCTCCCCCAAACGATGGAGGGAGCCCAGCCAGGTCATT
>CBCXVS010000260.1:0-11258 GCA_965178525.1 uncultured bacterium
TGAGGCGTTTCAGTTTCCGGATCACCGTGTCGGGACGGCCAGTGACGATTTGCGAGGTGGCGTGAGCCTCTTCGTAGCTCAGGCTGGGACCGCCGGGCGTAATGGTCGCGGCCGCCGTCCGCGCTTGCTCCCGTGCGCCCTGGGCTGCAGCCCGGCTAATGTAGCCCGGTGGCGCTTGCCAATGCCGCGGCGTCACGCCGAACGACGTGCCCAATTGCCATTAGAAATGCTTTCCCTCCTCATAGGCTTCGTCGTCACTATCGGCCACACACACCCGGATGGCGTACCCACGGTGTTCGGCGGTGGGCGTAAACCCCTCCTCCGCGGCGACATCGTCATACAGATTATAGATCCCCTCGACGAGATCCAGGGGCGGCGCCAAAGCAATATAAGGATATTGGCGCCGGGCGGCCCACGCCACCGATTCCGGACTCGCCACGCCGGGAATCCAGATAGGTGGTTGGGGCTTTTGCAGAGGCATCACCCATGGGTTGACGATGCGGTAGTGGTAATGCTGGCCTTCCCAGCGAAACGGTCCGGGCGTCGTCCAGGCTTTGAGGATGACGTTGTGAGCCTCGTCAAACCGCTCCCGGTTGTACACCGGATTGGTGTTGGTGGCCATACTTTCCTGCCCGATGCCGCGCACAAAGCCGCAGACCACCCGGCCTCCGGAAGGGATATCGATCATGGCAATCTCTTCGGCCACTCGCAAGGGATTGTCGTGGATGGGCAACACGTTGCCCAGGAAGACGATCTTGCCTTTCGTCGTTGTTTTGGCCAGAATGGCGCCGATGACGTTGACCGATGGCATCATGCAGAGCGGGTTGTTATGGTGCTCGTTAATCATGACGCCATCGAAGCCGGCTTCTGCGCAGTATTGGAGTTCCTCGAAATACATGCCGTACAGCTCTTGGGCCTTCTCCGGGCTGAAGTGCGCGTTGGGAAACATCAAGTTGTTGTAGCCGTGCTGCTGCGCCTCCTCCTGAGGATATGCAGTATATCCCATCTCTGTGAAGAAGTAGACTTCTTTGACCATATCGGACCCCCTCTGCGGAATCGCTTGCCGCTTTCGTACCGAATGCGACCACTATGCCCGCAGTCCAATTCCAAGTCAACAGATGGTTATCGCGTCCCCACGCTATCTCCAGGTTATCTGCAACATCCATTATCCCCGTTCGTGCGTATGTATTCATGTAAACGAGGTTGCATTCAGCATCGGAATGCAACCCTGGAGTTTTCCGCTGTACGGGAGGAAATCGCATGACGACGACAAGAGGTTGTGCACGGCGTCAAGGTCTGCAGGCTGGTGGATGGCGTTTGCGGTCTAAGGTCTCAGAACTGTGGGAGGACCGTATGATGCAAGGCAAACTCGTCAACTTACTGGTCGCCATGGTGCTCGGCTTGGCGAGCGCCGGATTCGCAGCCGATCATGGTGATGCCCCCCTCGTCTCTCTGGATCGGGCGGTCGATCTCGGGGATACATATGTCTTTCTCGATCCGCGGGACAATACGAAGTTGATCCTGGCCATGACGACGCAAGGGTTTATCGTCCCTGGCGAAGCGGTCAACTTTTCGATCTTTGATCATCAGGTGTGGTTCCAGTTCGAACTTGAAACTCAGGGAGGCGCACTCGCGGATCAAGTCATCACCATCAGCTTTTCGCGCAAGCAAGGATCAAGCGATACGCCGCAAACAGCTACCATCCGCATGCCCGACGGTTCCACCTTTCAGGCGCTCACGACGGTCTCCACTCTAGACAAAGCGTCGCCCAAGCCTGTGGTCACGGTCGATCAGAGAACCGGCGTCGCGTTCTTTGCCGGAGAGGTTGATGATCCTTTTTTCTTCGACGTGCCCGGCTTTAGCCGTTTCGTCAGCTCGGTTCTCGACCGCAAGGCTGACCCCGGCCAACTCGCACGCGGCCGAGATACCTTTGCCGGTTACAACACCCTGGCCATTGCCCTGAGTGTCCCGGTGCAGCTCCTCGGAAATCCAGTGAATAACATCGTGGGGGTCAACGCGCGCGCGCAACGCCTTGTCGGCAACACTCTCGTGCCGCGGGACCGGTCAGGGCTTCCCACCGTCAACACGGCCCTCGTACCCTTTCGGCGCAAGGATGAATACAATCAGGCATCGACCCAAGATGATGCGCAGAACCGCTTCGCTGGCGATATCGTCGCCACCTTGCAAGCCCTGGGGACGAACGCCGACAGGATTGCTCTCTTGGCGCAATTAGCCGTCACGCAGGGTGACTTCCTACGCGTTGATCTGGGCATCCCGAATCAAGGTCCGGGTAGCGGTACCAACCCGGAAGCGGCCTTTCCCAATGGGCGCCGACTGGCGGATGATGTGATCGACGCAATCCTATCGATTGTCACCAATGGTGCGGTCACGACGGGAGACAACGTCAATCGCAACGAACGGAAGTTCCGCAACCATTTCCCGTTCTTTGCCAAGACCCATCAGCCGTTTGCGCCGGGCGCCATCGATGATCGGACACGGAACTAAGTTGTTTTTCAAATCAATCTTCACACATGCATGGCAGTGGGCAGGGGGCAAGAAGGCTGGACATGGCCTCCTGCCTACGATCGAGGTCTCTGGGTCAGGGCAAACCGCTAACCCGCCAGCGAGCCCATTGGGTCCCAGGCCGGCAACACCACCGGCTCCGCCTCAAATGCCTGCAACAGCTCTTCTGACAAATACTTGCGGTGGGCGGCAATCTCAAACATGTACTCGTCGAACCAGCTATCGTTCATCAGGTAATAGCCCTTCGCGCCGCGTTCGTCTCCCCAACTGTTTTCCACGCGCCAGCGCCGGGGCTTGCCTGCCACCACATCCACCCCCGTAAACAGCATGGCATGGGTCATAACGGTCTGCCGGTGGCGCAGCCGCGCGGCCTTGTCATTGGTGTAGGTAGTATCGTACACGCCCTCGAAATCGAACAAGTTTTGGTCCCACACGCCAGACGGGTTGTGCATCTGTTTGCCCACGTCACACCCCATCCACACCGGCTCCCCGTCTTCTAGCGTCTTTTGGGTGATGTCTTTGATGAGCTGGATATCGACATTCAGGTACACTACCGGCTCTCCACCCAACACATTGCCCAGGTAGTCCACCGTATAGATTTTGCCGTACGGATTCCGGGGATCGTGGACCAGGCAGACGTAATCGTCGAGATCCATGCTGACGTATTGCGTGGCAAACTGCTGCGGGGTCAGGTCGCCGTCCCGATGAAAGGCTTTATCCTTGTCTTGCCATTGCCAGAGAAATGAGCTGGGCGGGGTTCCCAAGTGGATGGAGAGGATGCGGTAGACGGTATTAAGGATGTCCTTTTTCACCGTCCGGCAGTCGTCGTCGGAGACGCCACCGGCTTTGAGATCGCGCAGCTTTCGCGCCCCTTGCCGCAGTTCATTGAGCAGCCCCTGGTTCATCCGGGGTGTGTTGGAGGAACTCTCAGTTTCGGGCATCAGAACTTGGGGAACCAGTCCGTACTTCCGGACAATGCTCACGAACATGTTCCACTGGCCGCCATCGTCCACCGGGCGCCCGAGCAGATAATGCACGGTGCGATCATCCACATCACGGTCGGCGGTTTCGAGCATGGCTTCGAGGAACCAATTGGCTTTTTCAAATTTGTCCCAGAACATGACATAATTCTGACTGAACTCGAAATCTCCCACGTTCATTTTCTGCATCGCACCGACCCGCATCAGGTTCATGCCGGCAAACGCCCAGCACCGGCCCGATTTTTTCTGATTGGTCACCTTCCACGCGTCCAGGTGCACGGAAAAGCTGTGGTCGGCCCGCGACACAATCTCTCGGTTCAACGCCACCGCATCAATCGAGGTCTCGGTCACCGCGTTTTGCATCAGGCGGTAGGCCGGCTTGGTCTCAAAATCTTTCTGAAACACCACCACATCATCCGACGTCAAGGCACCGGCTGTCGTGCCGAGTGCTTCCGTAAGTGTCGTTAAGGCCATAGAATCTCCCTTGCTTTTCCTCAATTGGACCATTTCTCACTGCGTCGCCACGCTTGACGCAGTCAATGCCTGGCATGTTAGCCTAGACCTCGCCCTCCGGAATCCCTATGTACTTTCGATAATCGCCCCGCATGCTTCGCACCGGTATCGGACGATCCCGGTTTCCACCGCCGCGATCTCCTCGAAGTCACACCGCTTCGTGTTCGTGCTCTCAAAACATTCCGGGCAATAGCGAGAGGTGAGTTCATCGGCTGTCAGGGTCAAATGGCAATGCCGACACCGCAGCCGGCCTTTCTTCTCGCGCAAGAGTACAAGTTCGCTATGCTTGCAGGCGTCCATATGGCGTATCATCCTTGGCTCATCGCAAGTTTTTCCATGCTGGCAAAACTGCACCGAATCATAACTAAAACACACTCAGAAATAAAGCCTCATGTCGGCTCTTGGCGCACCTGAGCGGCTGACACTCACACGGCCCGATAGGAAGATGACACCGCTGTTCGTCACGTTTGTCAACCCGTCTTCGGAGAACCCATCATGGCCGCAACGAAGCTGACGACCATCCACGCCTGCGTGTTCGATGCCTATGGCGCCTTGTTTGATTGTAACTCGGTTGCGGAGCGTTGCCGCGATGGGCTCGGCGATAAGACTGACGAGCTGTCGGCGCTGTAGTGTACGAAGCAACTGCAATACACTTGGCTGCGGGGGGTAATGGGCCGGCACAAGCCTTTTTGGGAGGTGACGGGGGATGCGCTTGAAGGTGGGGGAGAGCGCCATTTTGCTAGACCTGGCCCTCTTGGTTCTCACACTCGGCGGTTTCACATACGGTCAGAGTCAGGTATCGCTTCAAGCGTTCGAGCGATTTGAGTCGCTAATTCCTGTATGAGATGCGCCATCTCGGGGTGTCTTATGGACGCTTCCGGGTCACTCAGATTGACGTGTGAAGAGACATCCCAGGCGAGTGATAAGCTTCTCTGGCGCGGATGTTCTGCCTCTTAGGAGCACGGGCTTGATCAAGGAGGTATTCTCCGGCGAATGAGGCCAGGACGTTTGCCGTTGTAGGCCCATCTTCAATTCTCTACTTTCGAATGTGCTCCATTCACGACCGCACCACTCAGAAGTAAAGTAGCTAGGCGTGATAAAGGCCAAGAGGAGCTTGGACCTGGACATCGCTTCCGAGAGCGCCTCGGGAAACATGCTGCTTGGGCTCAGGCGTGAAGGATCCAGGAAGACCCTGGGTTCGTCAGGAAGCTCGAGTGCGAGGTAGTCATTGAGCGAATCAATAAATGCGTGTATCCAGCGATTGAGTGCACTGGATTGATGACTATAGCTAACGTAGATATCGTAATCCCATGTTGTAGCAGGACGACTTTGCTCGATCGCATTGGCATCTGAACTGAGTACCCGAATTTTCAGATCCGTCCAGTCCTTGGGCCTTTCGGCGATCGATCCGAGCGCCCCTTCGAAGTCTCGGAAGTCGCTCGCCAACAAATCGGTAAGGCGCTCCATCACGTAACCGATCGAACTCGGATCCGTTGTGGACTACTCTGCAACGGCCAGGCGTTCGCCAAAGCCGAAGTAGTCGACCTGCGGAATCTTGAGGCGTTCAAACACCATGCGCGGTTCGATCCATTGGGGTATCCAGTCACCGAGAATGGAGCCGAACGTTTCGGCCGCTCGGTCGAGCCATTCCTGCGAAAGCCTGAACTCCGTTGAGACCGCGAATCGAGCCAGGATGGGGAGCACGTTAAGCGGCATGCGATCGTACGCCAATTTTTGGCGGCCACGTTGGGCCATTTCGATGACGCTCCGTACCCCGTACAGGCTCTGGTGATTGGGCGTAAACATGGCGACGAGAACATCGGGAAGCAATATGGTACAGATACCACCCGCATCCGACAGGCCGGTGCGGCTATCGATGAGGACCACGTCATATTCCTCAAGCCACCGATTGCGCAACGCCTCTAGGAAGGCGCCACCCCCCACTTCGAAAAACTGACGCCACTCAAAAGCTTCTAGGCTGGCCGCGTAGTCCACGGGGGAGATTCGGCCGCTCGGAAAGAGATGCAACGGCATCTCGCCGCCAACATCTACTGTCCAAAGGTGATTTGAGAAATTGGGCAGGTGGGTTCCCGCTTCCAGATTGGCCCTGACCTCCGTGAGATATGGTAGAAGACCGCTTGGTGACATTTGGCTTTCGAAGTAATCGAAGTATTGTTCCAACCCTGGGGCTTCGAGATCCCAGTCGACAACCAGTGTGCGCAGCCCTCGTTGGGCGAGCAACACGGCGACATTGGCCAAGGTCATCGTGCGACCGACACCGCCCTTGTATGAATAGAACGTCACGATAGAACTCATACACCCCACCTCGGTGGACGCGTTTGACCTGCTCATCTATCCATTTTTTCGCAAGCGGGTGACGCTTGTAACTGATGAAAATGTCGTATGCGTAAGGCATGGCCGGGATCCCAGTGTCTAGCTCAACATACAGGAATAATGGCGCATTTTTCCCTGCATGTCTAGCTCCATAGCGGTCCGATGACGGTGTTCGCCGGGGTGAACGCGACCCGCTTTTCCCCCTCGTAGGTGGCGCTGCCGGCGGCGAGCCCGCCGATTTCTTCAAACGACCCCAGATCCGCTTATAGACGCCTCGGACCAGCTGTAGGCGATATGCATGGACGAGTATATCTCGATGTGGACACCCGGAAAAACATGCAGTAGAATGCCGCGTTACGCTAATCGAACGTCGTATACCATCCGCCCGATTCACGTACTCGATCCCATGTACAGCTTCAGAGGAGCCCTGAGATGGAACGCGATTTGGTGGGTTATGGGAAAAACGTACCCCAAATAGAATGGCTTGGCGGCGCGCGCATTGCCATCTCTCTCGTGGTGAATTACGAAGAAGGTGCAGAATACTCCACGCTGGACGGCGACCCGCATCACGAGACCAATAGCGAGGTGCCATCGCCCGTACCTCCCGGCGACCGAGACTTATTTAACGAGTCATTCTTTGAGTACGGCAGTCGGGTAGGCGTTTGGCGTCTGCTGGACATGTTTCAACGCTATGAGGTCAGGTCCACCTTCTTTTGCTGTGCGTTGGCATTGGAGCGGAACCCGGAAGTCGCCCGCGAAATCCCCATCCAGGGACACGAAGTTTGCGGCCACGGCTACCGGTGGGAAGAATATCACCTGAAGGACATGGACGCCGAGCGCGAAGCCATCTCCAAAACGGTGGAGTCGTTGGCCCGGACGACCGGGGAACGCCCAGTGGGTTGGTTTACCCGGTACGGTCCGAGCCTCAATACCCGCGAGCTCGTGGTCGCCGAGGGCGGGTTCATCTACGACAGCGCCTCTATGAACGATGATCTGCCCTATTACGTGCGCGTTCAGGGGAAACCGTGGCTGGTAATCTCTTACAGCATGGAGACCAACGATGCTCGGTTTTGGCGCGGCGGTCTGGTCAGTACCAGCGATTTCTACGACTATTTGCAAGACACCTTTGACTGTCTTTACGAAGAGGGGGCGACCCATCCCAAGATGATGTCCGTAGGTCTGCACTGCCGCATTGCCGGACGCCCGGCCCGTTCCCGAGCCGTGGAGCGGTTTTTGCGTTATACCCAGACCTTCCCGGGCGTTTGGTTCGCGCGCCGCGATGAGATCGCGACATGGTGGCTTGAACGCTACCCGGTTGGCGCCCTCCAAGGCTAGCCCCCTTTCTTCGTGAATCCTCGCAGCAATCGTACAACGGAAAAGTCAGATTTTAAGATAACACTTTAAAAATCATCAAGAAATTGTCACGAAATCATCAAGAAATTGTCACGAAATCCCCATGAAATCCCTACAATATTTTTGTATTTTTTTGCTTGTATCAGTATACTATTCGCTATATTCTGGGCCCTTCAGAGAGCCCAGAAAGCCGCCAAAAACCTGACAAAATAGAATTGTGGATATTGAGGAAACCTAGCAATGTCGGGGAAAAGAAGCAAACCTACGGCTGACGAAACCGAGTTAAGGCGGTTACTTTTGTGTGCTCATCGCAAAATGTGGTTTAATGAACACATGGAATCCCTTCAATCTTTAGGTGTTAAGGTCGAAATTGCAGAGACAGCAATGTATCAATAGAGATATCTATATATCTTAAAGCTGCTTAGAGATAGGCAGAAATGTTATGTTAATCTTCTCCGCTCTATTAGCTGTGGCTCTTGAGCCTGAGTCCTTCTGGCATAAGCCAAAAGTGCCAAGACCAAGACAGGTAAATCGAAAGGACCATTATGCCAATACTATACCGTGGTGCCGGGCCAGGGACGTATTGGCATACTACACAAAACGCTAGAGAGCTTGGTTTTCATGCTCATATGCCAGGCCAAGATGACAACGCGGATATTATGATGCAACACATACTTGGGCATACATATAGAACTCCATATGTCTCTCTAACGGTGTCGTTCGGCATTGCAAGAAGTTATGCTCTAGTAGGGACAAGTGGAGTTGCGACAAGTGCTAATTCTGGATACGTATATCTTCTTAATATACCGGACGATTTGCCATTGGACTTTGTTCTCTATGATCCGATTAAGGAGATAGCCAACGTTATTCCAGCTCCGCCTCAACAAGTACCCTATCAGCATAAGGGAACTAAAGATTTTCTGCACGGAGTTCTTGACCCAGGCAACTACGGTCAGTTCCTTACAGAAATATCAGAATCGCCAGATGGACAGGTGGCTGGAAGAATTCTACCTTCAGATATTCTTCGGTGCTTGACCTCGGCAGTGCGTGATGCAGAACTGTTAGCTGTTGGCGTCATCCTACGTCGATTTGTGATTGACAGAATTGACGTGTATCAACAATTCTAACCCTGTTAGGCGATATGCAATGGCTAACGAGATTTTTAGTGTTTCTTTAGAAGGCCGCTACGACACAGATCGTGTTAAATTTCTGCGTGCAGAAATGCCAGATAGAGATCGAGTTCCTATAGTCCTAGTATTATGTTATATTTATAAGACCAATAAAAATCAAAAAGAAAAGGTGAGATTTCGTCTAGATCTAAGCAAGCGAGTTTTTCTAGATCATATTTTAAACGATCAAGAGATCGAGGTGAGTCTTGCTGACAATGCTCATAAAATTGCCGATTATGTTTCAAATAAAGCTCATTGGCACTGGGATGCACTGGAAAAATCCACATCTTCCAATGTCTCTCAGGCACTCTTGAGATTAATAATTCATCATGAAAATTTATCCGTTAGAATTGAGCTTGAGAAGTTGAGACATTTGATCGATACTGGAACAATTGAGAAAGAATCTCAAATGCTTACTGAAATTCTTGATTCAATTAAGGCTAAAGACCCACATCTACATGATCGTGTTAGATATACAATTGATTTAATTTTTAATCACTCTATAAACGATTAACGCCTAGTTCGCCTATTTTCAAAGCGGTTCGTGAGAAATGGTGCAAAGCCTGGTATACACCCGCGAGGAGAAGACTAACGGCTCCAGAATTCGCTCTTATAATGGGCCTGGAGCCGTCAAATATCGATAGACTTGGTGGACTCTCTCTAGCACCGGCGTAACTCCGATATCCACAACTATAAACCAAAGAGCTGACGCCTGCTTGGATGCTGGGCTGACACTCTCGCGCCTCGAGTTAGTTGATCCAGGCAGCGGCTCGCTCAGCAATCATAATCGCCGTCGCGTTGGTATTCGCCCGGACGACATTGGGACATATCGACAGGTCCACGACACGCAGCGCCTCGATGCCATGCACCCGGCAGTATGGGTCCACCACCGCCATGGGGTCGGTGTGCGGACCCATCTTGCAAGTCCCTGACGTATGCTGATTGGTGCTGACATTCTGGCGCAGCCACGCGTCTAACGCCTCGTCGCTGGCGAGATCTGGGTCGGTCGGGGAAATGCGACTTGCCACCAGTGAAGCAAAGGACGCGTGCTGCAAGAACCGGAGGCAGAGGCGGATGGCCTCTCGCATACGGACACGGTCCCAGTCCGTTTCGAAGTAACGGTATTCGAGCCGGGGCGGCGCAGACGGGTCAGCCGAGGTCAGGGTGAGTTGCCCGGCGCTGTCGGCCAGTTCCAGGGTGCATGCCAACCGCATGCCCTCGGGCCGGGTGGGGCTAGCGCCTGGCAAAGGGTCGCCAACCATGGCACTGGCATAAGACGCCGGGAAAATCAGCATATCGTTGCGGCTGCGGGAACCGGTGGCGGTGTAGCGTAAGCCGGTGTGGATGCGGGGCGCCTGTTCGGCCAGCCTCACGCCGGGTTGGGGTTCAAGCTCGATGTAGACAAGTGGATGATCGTGCAGGTTTTGCCCAACGCCCGGTATGTCCTTGACCACCGTGATGCCCACCTCCGACAGATGCGCCGCCGCACCGATGCCCGATAGCAAGAGCAACTGTGGCGACGCAATGCCGCCGGCGCAAAGCACGATCTCCTTGCCCGCCACGGTAAACGTCTCTCCGCCGCTGGCGACTTCGACGCCAACAGCGCGGTTGCCCTCGAACAGCACCCGCTGGGCCAGAACGTTAGCTTTGACGGTGAGATTCAGACGATGGCGGTTGGGGTGCAAGTAAGCCAAAGCCGCGCTCATTCGTACGTTATCCGGATTATTCATGGGCAGCGGGCCTGTCCCAGTGGCGTCCGGGTGGTTCATATCGAAGGTCTCGGGAAAGCCCGCCGCTAGGGCCGCCTGGTGAAATGCTTCGCTGATCGGCAGCCAGTGGCTGCGTTCCAACCGCCTCACTGGGATGGGGCCATCGGCGCCATGAAAATCATCGCGCACATTCAGATCGGTCTCAAGCTGGCGGAAAAAAGGTAGGACCTTTTAGAATGACCACTCGCCGTTGCCCGGTGCCGCCCAACTGTCGTAGTCCTCGGGTAGGCCGCGCAGAAACACTTGCGCGTTGATCGCCCCCGAACCGCCGATGACTTTGCCCCGGTCGACTTGCATGGGCGTCATCTGCTGCGTCGTGCCCTGACCTTGGTACGCCCAGTTGAAAGGCGACGATGCGTCGGCGGCCGATTGACGATAGGCCAGCTTGAGTTCGTCCGGCAGGTGGTGGACATCCGGATAATCGGGTCCTGCCTCCAACAGCAACACCGACCTGGCGGAGTCTTCGGACAGACGCGTGGCTAGCGTACAGCCGGCGGAGCCCCCACCAACGATGACGACGTCGTATTGCATGGTTAATCCCGAATGGCCTTAAGTTAAGCTCTAACTGCTGGTCGTGTCAACGGTTGACCCAACACATGAGGGGGTTTTGTCATGAG
>CBCXVS010000261.1:0-10980 GCA_965178525.1 uncultured bacterium
ATGGACTTTTGAATTGGGCTAACCTGTTGATCTACTTAACCCTCCGCCTATTCTGCCAGGGGAACTTCGGTCTAGGGACGCTCATGTTCATTGACACAGTCCGGGCATGTATTGATACGTACGCGATGCTGCCGGCGGGAGCCACCGTCCTCACGGCGGTGTCGGGGGGGGCCGACTCCATGGCGCTACTCTCCGTGTTGCTTCGGTTGCGTTCGGTCCATCGGACGACACTCGTCGTGGCGCATATTCATCACCAATTACGGGGACAGGAGGCCGACCGGGATGAGCGGTTTGTGGCCCAGCATGCCGCCCGCCTTGGCCTCTCGTTTTATAGCGTACGTGTCGACGTCACCAGGCTGCAACGCCGGGCTGGATTATCTCGCCAACATGCGGCCCGGCAATTGCGGTACGAGGCGTTGTATGGGTTGCAACGAGCGCTTGGCGCCACACGCATTGCTTTTGGCCACACGGCCGATGATCAGGCTGAGACCCTATTGATGCGTCTACTACGTGGCAGTGGTCCCGCCGGATTGGCGGGTATCCCAGCGGTGCGCTGGCCCTGTATACGGCCACTGATGACGGTACGCCGTCAAGCCATACAGGCGTATCTGGAAGCCGAGGGAATGCCGTGGATTGAAGACAGCTCCAACACCCACCGCGTCTACTTGCGCAATCGCATTCGCCTCGATGTCCTGCCGGTATTACGTCAGTGCAATCCACAAATCGACGTCCGGCTTAACGACTTGGCAGAGATGGCCGCGGCAGAGAACCGCATGCTGGAGCAGCAGGTGGAATCGCTATACCAGCAGGTGGTTCAGCGCGGACCGCATGGGCACGTGATGGTACATTGTCAGCCATACCGCGCCGCCCCAGTTGCGCTCCAACGACGCCTCTTACGACGTGTCATTGATGTGTTTCTGCCACCGGCCATGACCATCAGTTTTCAACAAAGCGAACGCCTACGGCATCTGATTACCCACGGTGCCCTCGGACAACGGCTGACGCTCCCTGGCCATTGGATGGCCGAACGCCACCGGGATAGCACATTCCTGTGGTATACCCTACACCGTTCCGCCACCGCGGGTTCCTTTACATTACCTGTCCCAGGACATGTGGAACTCCCAGGGCTCGATCGGCAGTTGTCAGCCGATATCATGCAAGACGTTCCGGAACACATTGATCGGCACCGCAACTTCGCTTATATTGATTTATCTCGAATACACCGGCCGCTCAAGGTGCGTTTCCGCCTGCCGGGCGACCGTTTTCATCCGCTCGGCGCGCCTGGCAGCAAAACACTGAAAACCTTTTTCATTGATACCAAGGTGCCGAGAGCCGAGCGGGATGTCGTACCTTTGGTCCTCAGCGGGACGGAGATCGTGTGGGTCGTCGGCTGTCGACTCGCCGATCCATTCAAAGTCCGTGCGGAGACCCAACACGTTGTGCGTCTTCACGACACCATGCGGAGGCCGCCATCATGATGCGTTCCCCGGTACCGACACATCTACAGCCGCTCCTCAGTGCGGAACAGATTCAAGACCGTGTCGCGGCCCTCGGGGCGCAGCTAAACCACGATTATGGTCATGTGGCAGAACTCCGCTTGATCGGTGTCCTCAAAGGCGCCTGGATTTTTCTCGCCGACTTGGTACGGCATCTTGATCTGCCCGTCACGTGTGACTTCCTCGGCGTTGCCAGTTACGGCACGGAGACGCAAAGCAGTGGAGTCGTGCGGCTCACATCGGATCTAGCGGAACCGGTTGCCGGGGTAGAAGTGGTTCTCGTTGAAGACATTATCGATACCGGTCTGACCATGCGTTTTTTGCTGGAAACCCTGGTGTTGCGGGAGCCACGCGGCATCCGCACCTGCACGTTGCTCGATAAGCCAAGTCGGCGGCAGGTTGCCTTTACGCCGGATTATGTCGGTTTTACTATTCCCGATCACTTTGTGGTAGGGTATGGTTGAGATTGGGCTGGGGCATACCGTCACCTGCCCTATATTGCGATCTGTCATCCGCAATAAGCGCGAGGCTTTGCAATTGTCAGCATCTGATGGCATGTGATATGCTTGTGGCTGTAGATCACCCGTTGCGCCGGAGGACATTCCTCCTGGGAGGAAGGAGGTTTGCACTTGAGTCAATTTTATCAAAAGTTTGCTCTCTGGTTGGTTTTCGGACTCATTCTCGTTTTCATGTGGAGTTACTTTAGCAGGACCGGTCAGCCTGCGGAGGAAATTCTCTACAGTGACTTTCTGGCCGAAGTGACCGCAGGTAATATTCGGACCGTACGGATTCAAGGGGAAAAAATCACCGGCCAATATGATGGCGCCGAGGGCCGTTTCCAGACGTATACGCCACAAGATAGTGAGCTGATTCCCCTGTTGCGTAAACATGACGTACGGATTCAGGTGGACCCGCCAGAGAAGAACTCCTACCTGATGCAATTTCTGCTCTCGTGGGCGCCAGTCATGTTGTTGATCGGATTGTGGGTGTTCTTTATGCGGCAGATGCAAAATGGCGGAAGTAAAGCGCTCTCATTTGGCAAAAGCCGTGCGCGCCTCCTCTCGGATCAAAAGACCAAGGCCACATTTGCTGATGTCGCCGGGGTTGATGAGGCCAAAGTCGAACTCGAGGAGATTATCGATTTTCTCAAAGATCCGAAACGTTTCCAAATGCTTGGGGGCAAGATTCCCAAAGGGGTTCTGCTCATGGGACCTCCAGGGACGGGCAAGACCCTGCTGGCACGTGCCATTGCGGGCGAGGCGAATGTCCCGTTTTTCAGTATTAGTGGCTCGGATTTCGTCGAGATGTTCGTGGGGGTTGGGGCGTCTCGGGTGCGCGACTTGTTCGAGCAGGGAAAAAAGCATGCCCCTTGCATCATTTTCATCGATGAGATCGACGCGGTCGGACGGCACCGAGGCGCCGGGCTCGGCGGTGGCCATGATGAGCGGGAACAGACCTTGAACCAACTCCTGGTGGAAATGGACGGGTTCGAATCCAACGAGGGCGTGATTCTCATCGCCGCGACGAACCGGCCTGATGTGCTGGATCCGGCTCTCTTACGTCCTGGGCGTTTTGACCGGCAAGTCGTGGTTGCCCGGCCCGATGTTCGGGGTCGTCAGGGTATTTTGAAGGTCCATGCCAAGGGTATCCCGCTGGCACAGGATGTCGACTTGGAGATCTTGGCGCGTGGGACTCCCGGTTTTTCGGGAGCGGACTTGTCAAACCTAGTTAATGAAGCGGCACTGTTCGCGGCTCGGAAGCACAAGTCCGAGGTGGACATGTATGACTTCGAACATGCCAAAGATAAGGTGATGATGGGCGTCGAGCGACGCAGTATGGTGATTAGTGATGAGGAAAAGCGTATCACGGCCTATCACGAAGCGGGGCATACGCTGGTCGCGAAACTCTTGCCGGGTACCGATCCCATTCACAAAGTCACGATCATCCCACGGGGCATGGCTCTTGGGGTCACGCAACAGCTGCCACAGGAAGAGAAGCACGCCTATCCACGTGAGTATCTCGTCAACAATCTCGCCATTTTTATGGGTGGGAGAGCCTCGGAAGACCTCATCTTTAAAGACCCGACGACCGGTGCCGGCAATGACATTGAACGGGCCACAGAGCTGGCTCGAAAGATGGTCTGTGAGTGGGGGATGAGTGACCGTATGGGTCCGCTGGCCTTTGGCAAACAAGACGAGCAGATCTTTCTTGGCCGTGAGATTGCCCAGCACAAAGACTATAGCGAGGTGACGGCCATTGCCATTGATGAAGAAGTCAAGCGTTTGGTGACATACGGCTATGAAACGGCGAAGTCGACTCTTGCGACCAACATCCATATCCTGCATGCGATTGCTCAGGCTTTGATCGAGCAAGAGGAGTTGAGTGCTGAGGAAATTCACCGGATCGTCACCGATTGGGGTGATGCCCCGAATGGGAACGGTGCCGTTCCTCCTGTCGTGCAAGACAGTCCTTCCGTGGCATAGTGCGCTCCTGCTTTAGGGGACCTACCTACTTAGAGCGCCCCCCCGCCGCTCGTTTTGACCTCTCATAGCTGAGAGAGAACTTATGGCCCGCATGTTTGGTACGGATGGTATACGTGGCCTCGCTAATGTGGCGCCCGTCTCGCCCGAGGTGGCTTTAGCCCTCGGCCGTACGATCACCCAGGTGTTAGCTGCTACCGATGCAGCAGAGAAACCGCGTGTCGTAGTGGGGCGTGATACACGCCTGTCCGGTACGATGCTCGAAGGGGCACTCATTGCCGGGTTGTGTTCAGCCGGGGCGGATGTCTGTCGGGTCGGTATCTTGCCAACGGCTGGCGTGGCCTATCTAACCCGTACGCTGGGAGCCGCTGCTGGGGTCATGATTTCCGCCTCGCACAATCCTTATATGGATAATGGAATCAAATGCTTTGGCGCTGATGGGATGAAGTTGGCAGATGAGCTTGAGGAGGCTATTGAGATCTGCTTACCGACTGTCGGGACAACCGCATATCCGACGGGGCAGGGGGTTGGACAGCTCGTTGAGTGCAACGGACCCGCCCAGCGCTATATCGATTTTCTCACCTCCACCTGTACGTATGAGCCGTCTCTTGATTTGCGCATCGGCCTGGATTGTGCCCATGGCGCGGCTTCAGCCGTTGCGCCAGCCCTGTTCAGGCAGTTGGGCGTGCCGGTGTCCGTCTGGCATGCCGCGCCTGATGGTTGCAATATCAACGCGCAATGCGGCTCTTTGCATCCTGAGTTTTTACGGCAAAAAGTGCTTGATGAGGGGCTTGATGCGGGCTTTGCCTTCGACGGTGATGCCGATCGTGTGGTCGCCATTGACCATACTGGCGAGATACTCGATGGGGACCACATCTTGGCGTTGGGGGCGCAGGAATTGCAAGCGCGGGGTGCGCTACCCCATAATATCGTCGTCAGTACGGTGATGGCCAACCTCGGCCTGGACAAAGCACTGCAAACGATGGGTATTGCACTGCACAAAACGCCTGTCGGAGACAAGTACGTGATGCAAGCCATGCGCCAGCATGGTGCGATGCTCGGCGGCGAGCAATCGGGACATATTATTTTCCTCGAACATCATACGACCGGCGATGGTCTTCTGACCGCTATGCAGCTTTTAAATGCGATGTCCTCGCGGCACATGCCTCTTGCTGAGATGGTCCGGATGCTTCACAAATTCCCGCAGGTGCTGACGAATGTGCGGTTGCGGGAGCGTGGCGATCCGTTGCAGCATGCCCAGGTTCGAGACGCGGTACAGGCGGCAGAAGAAACCTTGGGTCCTGAAGGCCGTATTTTGGTACGCTTATCCGGCACCGAAGCAGTGGCGTGGGTCATGGTCGAGGGATCCACAGAAGCGATCATCGAGCCCTTGGCTCAGAATATCGCGCAAGCCATTGCTGACGTCATGGGAACATCCTAAGGGCTGCGCACCGCCATTCAGGTAGGCCATATCGCAAGCCAAAGGAGTCAGGCGCATGGAAGTCGCAACCGCAGCTGCAATGCGCAATATCGACCAGCGCACCATGGAGACCTACCGGGTGCCGGGCATCGTCTTAATGGAAAACGCCGGTCTAGAACTCCTGCGCTTTCTACAAACGCAGTGGCCTAACTTGCATCACCATCGCGTCACGGTTGTGGCCGGACCGGGCAACAACGGAGGGGATGGCTTCATCGTCGCGCGTCATCTATGGCATCGGGGCATCGCGGTGCAGGTGGTGATGCTGGCCCCTGCCGGTCGTCTCCGTGGCGATGCGCGCCGAGCGTATACGATGGCGCGCGCCTATGGCGTGCCTTTGGTGTCCTGCACCACCGTCTCGGCCTGGCGCCGCGTGGCGCCAGGGCTCCACGACACCTCGATTATTGTGGATGCCATGCTCGGGACGGGCGTACAACGGCCGGCCAGCGGATTGTATGCGGAAGTCATCCAGGACCTCAATACGGCACAGAAACCGATTGTCGCCGTCGACATCCCGTCCGGCCTTTCGGCCGACCAGGGCACGACCCTAGGTCCTCATATTGAGGCGACTTATACGGTGACGTTTGCGCTACCCAAACGCGGATTGCTCATCTATCCGGCCGCTGCTGCTGTCGGCACATTGCACACGGTCGATATTGGGATTCCTCGACAGGCTGTCGAAGCCGAAGGTCTCGATGTGGCCCTCCTCGAAGCAGCAGATATCGGGAAAATGGTCCCGGCACGGCAGCCTGATGCGCATAAAGGTAGCCATGGCCACCTATTCGTAGTGGCGGGATCCTTAGGCAAATCCGGCGCGGCCGCCTTGGCGAGCCAAGCCGCCTTGCGTGCTGGCTCCGGGTTGGTGACGCTGGCGCTTCCATCAAGCCTCAATAGCGCTATGGAGGCGCGTCTCACGGAAGTCATGACGCTGCCCGTGGCGGAGAGTCCAACTGTAGAGATCGCTTCTGCAGCCATTCCGCAGCTGTGTAAGTTTCTGTGCAATGCCAGCGCTTTGGTGCTCGGGCCGGGCTTAGGCACCCACCCGGAGACCCGGGCTTGTGTCCACACCCTACTTCGGCGCGCGACCGTGCCGGTGGTGCTCGATGCTGACGGTCTCAATCATATTGTGGACGATCTGGACATCCTGCACGCGTGCACCGTGCCCATCATCCTGACACCCCATCCGGGTGAAATGGCCCGCCTCCTGGGCGTGACGACCACCGCCGTGCAATCTCATCGGCTCGACATTGCCCTTGACTTTGTCCGGGCCTATCACGTGTATGTGATTCTCAAAGGAGCGCGGACGGTTATCTATGCTCCGGATGGATCGCGTTGGCTCAATCCGACCGGCAATCCAGCTATGGCGACGGCCGGAACGGGGGATGTCCTGGCTGGCCTTATTGGGGCGCTCCTATGTCAGGGGCTCTCCCCTCTACACGCGGCTCAGTCTGGTGTCTATTTGCATGGTTTAGCGGGAGACCGTGTCCGGGACCGGCTTGGCGCCTCGGGGCTCATTGCGACCGATATGATTGAGGAACTGCCACGTGCGATACATGCTGCGCGGCAAGGTGTAACATGCCACGTATTGTAACCCAAAATTGGTATACCACGCATGGCGAGGAGACCCAAGCTTTGGGCCGGATGCTAGGCCGGCGGGCACAGGCAGGGGATTGTATTGCCTGCTGCGGAGCTTTAGGGGCTGGCAAGACGACATTTGTGCAGGGATTCGCAGCCGGTTTAGGAGTCGGGGACGACTATTATGTACGCAGTCCGACATTTACCCTAATGCAGGCGTATTATGGCCGACTGCCGCTATATCATTTTGATTTTTACCGGCTCGTCCAGGCTGACGAAGTATGGGACATTGGGTTTGAGGACTATGTAGAAGCCGGTGGGGTGACGATCATTGAATGGGCGGATAAATTTCCTGAACTCTTACCGGTGTCGCGTTTGGATATTCGCATTACGATCCTCGATGCCGACAAGCGATGTTTCCAGGGATCGGTCGCAGATAGGTCCCATACGCACTATCTTGGCCTCGAATCGTAAGGAGCCGTTCGGACATGCGATGGTACGTATTCGTCCTCCTGGGGCTCGTTGTTAGCGCCATTGCCGTGGCGCGTTGGGGACGAGAGGTCGAATTGTCCCGCGCTGTAGACCGGATCATATCGCCACTTTTCGCAACCCCGACCGCAACCCCGGCCGCAACCCCGGCCGCACCCCAGGGGCGGCTGCAAGGTGTGCGGTTAGTCGAGCAAACCGATAAGGCCACGGCGTGGGAAATCATGGCCGATGATGCGTCATTCTATGCAGTTGGGCAAGTGACGGCCGCGCGTGGGGTGCGGGCCCAGCTCTTTCGCGAACAGGCGGCGCTTCTATCCCTCGAAGCAGACCAAGGTCTCGTGCGACATGTCACTGGAGACATCACTGTACGTGGACATGTCCGGGTGCAGCACCGGGAGGGCTACACCGTCACCGCCGACGCGCTGGACTGGCAGGGCCGCCATCAGACCCTGTACACGGATATGCCAGTACAGATTGATGGCCCGGCCATTCGCATCACCGGTACGGGGCTACGCAGCGATAAGGAGCTACAACACTTTCGCCTCCAGCGTAATGTCCGAGCTTGGTTTCGGCTCCGCTAGAACAGGAAGCGTACGTTATGAGCCGGTGGTTGTTCCTCCTCAGTTTGTTAGGCATCGCGGCGTTGTGCCTTGGCGCCGAAAAACCGCAACGCCGGCAACCGATACCGCTCGAAAGTCGGGTGCCGGTGGGTGATTGTTCCGGCCCTGGCCAGGCCTTTGACGTGACGGCTGAGCAGACGACAGTTGACATACGGACGCACACGATTCTTTTTGAAAAGAACGTGCGGGTACGCCGGTGTGAGATGATCATCTTGTGTCAGCGTTTGCGCATTATTCCCGAGGCCGGCGGCGCCACGGCGGAGCGAATCGTCGCCACTGGGAACGTGCGTTTCCAACAGGGGACACGCCGCTTGCGGGCCGACCGCGCCGAGTATGTTGATGCCGAGCAAAAGATTGTGCTGACGGGAAACCCGCGCGCCTGGGACACAACGGATCAGAACGAGATGACCGGGGAGGAAATGGTGTTCTTGGTACAAGACGAGAAATTACTCGTCAAACGCGCCCGGGTTCTCTTTCATCCACGCCAGCAGGTGTCGAAAGCCCCGAATGGTAGGTGAGGGGATGCTAGCGACAGAAGGAATCGCCAAGACCTATCGCGGCCGTTGCGTCGTGCAAGATGTGAGTCTGCATGTCCGAGCCGGCGAAATTGTGGGGCTTCTGGGGCCAAACGGGGCGGGCAAAACCACAACATTTTATATGGTGGTAGGCTTGATATGGCCGGATACCGGCACGGTCTACTTAGACGGCCAAACGTTGACGTCGCTTCCGATGCATCAGCGCGCCCGTCTCGGGATTGGGTACTTGCCTCAAGAGCCGTCCATCTTTCGCAAAATGACGGTTGAGGAGAATCTTTTAGCGATTTTAGAAACGTTGCCGTGGAGCCGTGCGAAGCGCCGTGGACACGTCGCGGCGTTGCTTGAAGAATTTAACTTGACCCGTTTGCGTCGGGCCAAGGGCTATGCCTTGTCAGGTGGCGAACGCCGGCGGGTCGAATTGGCGCGTTTACTGGCGACATCTCCGCGTTATATCTTGCTGGATGAGCCCTTTACAGGCATTGATCCAATTATGGTACAGGAACTACAAAGTTTTATTTTTCGCTTGAAACAGCAGGGGATCGGGATTTTTATCACCGATCATCGGGTGCGCGAGACGCTAGAGATTACGGACAGGGCCTATATTATGCACGCTGGACGCATTCTCCAGAGCGGTGTTCCTCAGGAATTAGTTGAAAGTCGTGAGGTGAAGGAAATATACTTAGGGGAACGTTTCTCTCTCTCCACCGATGGGTCATGAAGCAGAATGAGGTCGGATTGTGGCTCTCGAAGTTAAGCTTCAGCTAAAAACCGCCCAGAAACTCGTGATGACAGCGATGCTGCAGCAGGCGATTAAGCTGTTGCCGTTGTCTCGCCTGGAACTGGTCCAGAAGGTTCATCAGGAAATGCTGGAGAATCCCTTCCTGGAAGATGTGGCGGCCCAGGAAGAAGGTGGTCTTGACGCCCCGGAGGACGGATCCGCCCAAGAAGCCGAGGAGGAGGCGCCGCAAGAGTTTGATATCGATTGGGAAGTGTATCTCCAGGATGGTGTCGATGATCCGGGCTTTCCCATCGATCAGGGAAAAGAAGTGCCGTCCCTGGAAGCGACCCTGAAAAACGAAACCTCGCTGACCGACTATCTGTTATGGCAGCTTTCCCTGGCGGTACATAGCGACGTCGAGAAGGAAATCGGCGCGTACTTGATCGGTAATATCGATGAGAATGGCTATCTGCAGGGTCCCTTGGAGGAAGCAGCGGCTTTTGTCGGGGTAGAGGTCGAACGGGTCGAAGAGATGTTGCGGGTGCTCCACTCGTTTGATCCGGCAGGGGTGGGCGCTAGGGATCTGCAAGAGTGTTTGTTGATTCAACTCGATCATCTGGGCATGAAAGACTCGCTCGCAGGCAAAATCATTGAGACCTATCTCGAACGACTCGATGAACGCCATTTTCAGCGTATGGCGAAAGACCTCGGTGTCACGCTGGAAGAGGTGATTGCCGGGGTGAAGCTCATTCGCGAGCTGGATCCCAAACCCGGTGACCGTTACAATGCCGACTGTGTCGAGTATATTGTGCCAGATGTGGTCGTGGTCAAAGTGGGTGATGAGTATCAAATTGCCCTCAATGACGATGGAATGCCCAAGTTGCGGATTAATTCGCTGTATCAGAGTATTCTTCGCCGAGGGGATAGCATGCAGGGGGATACCCGGGAGTATCTGGAAGAGAAATTCCGCTCGGCAGTATGGCTGATGAAGAGCATCGAGCAGCGGCGTCAAACCCTGTTGAAAGTTTCCGTGAGTCTGTGCAAATTTCAACGTGAGTTTCTCGATAAGGGCTTATCCGCCTTGAAGCCCCTCGTCCTGAAAGACGTAGCGGATGATATTGGCATGCACGAATCCACCGTCAGTCGTGTCACGACAAACAAATACCTCCATACGCCGCAGGGTGTGTTCGAACTCAAGTTCTTTTTCCATAGCGGCTTAGATTCGTTTGGGGGGGACGCGATGTCCTCCGTCAGTGTGAAGGAAATCATCCGCCAAGCGGTCATGGCCGAAGATCCTCGTAAGCCACTGACGGATCAACAGCTCGTCGAGTTGCTCGAGCAAAAAGATATCAAAATTGCTCGGCGTACGGTGGCGAAGTATCGCCAAGAATTACACATCTCACCTGCCAGCCGCCGCAAGCGTCTTTTCGATACGTAATCCCTCCTATGTCATTTGTCTTTGACCCCGGTTGCAGATGGCGCACTGGTACCGTGCACTGTGGGGGTAAACGAGAATGGCCTTAAGTGAAGCTCTAACTGCATGTCGTGTCAACGGTTGACGCAACACATGAGGGGGTTTTGTCATGAGG
>CBCXVS010000262.1:0-3286 GCA_965178525.1 uncultured bacterium
CCCTTGCAGGGTGCGATTCCCCGAAGGCTTGCTTCGGGCCAGTTGAGCGTCAACTTCCTTCTGATACCCCGTAGCTTTCTGCGGGGAGGTTTCATTGATCGTGTATTTTAATGATCGTGATGGGCTTTTTCCCCGAGGTTTCCCCCAAGCGCCGTGTATAAGTCACACGTTCGTGCCATAAGCAGTTCTCCTCCTGTCAGATCGCGTCTCACGCCGTAAAGTACGCTCCGCACCGCAATCGAAACATATTCCAGGCCGCATGCAAGTGGCCATTATCCAGCTCTCCTGTCCGCATCCGATCTTCGAGCGTCGGAATCTCGACCCACTCGTACGCGATGAATTCCTCACTATCCGGCGGCAGATGGCGTTCTTCCAATTCCGTCGCCACAAACACCCGGCCCTGCACGGACCACCGGCGCACGTGGGGTGTGAAGACGCCGATCTCTTCCAACTGATGCGCGTACCATCCCACCTCTTCCATCAATTCGCGCCGCGCCGCCTCGGCATAACTCTCCCCCTCATCTGCTACCCCGCCCGGAAATTCGTGTACCACTCGCCCAACCGGATGGCAGTACTGCCGCGATAGTAAAATCTGCCGCTCGGCATTGACGCATATGATCAGCACGAAATCCCGTCTCTCCTTAAACCGCAACTACTCGGTCTGCTGACCTGAGGGCAGTACGACCGTATCTTCGACAAGACTCAGGCGCGGATGCTCAAATATCGTGCGTGACGTCACCTGCTTGCAGGGGGCGGGCTCTTGGGTGCTCATGTGCTGTCCTTATGACTCGGTTGGTATCAATAACTACCGTGTGCTGAGATGGCACCCTCTATTCCTGTGTAAATGTAGATTTGAGACGGTCCCATGTGGCCCGATCAATCTCGTTCGCCAAGGCAGTGGCTTGCGCTTCCGTAAGCTGACTGCGCTTCCTCACGGTCTCAAGGTCGAGATCGTCCAAGAATTTAGCGAGCGCTTCTTGATCGATCGTGTCCCGATTACTCCGGACGATGATATCAGCGTCTTCCACATCAATGCTGTAGACTTTGTTGCAAGGCACGATCACCTCCTTATGTGTCATGTCCGACCAAATCCTGCCGATAAGAAGGGCTATTGTGTTAACCTAAGACACCTTTTTTGAGGAGTAAATAGATGGATTCCATGAAGGTTGTCTTTACCGGTAGTGAAGCCACATACACCGTGACATGCAAAGACTGCGGCCGGCAAAAACAGCTGGGGCATGAGCAAGTACGACGCTTACGCAAAACCGTCAAAGTCAAATGCAAGTGCGGCGTTATGTTTGATTTGGTCTTCGAGCGCAGACGCTTCTACCGCAAACAGGTGAACCTGGAGGGAGAATTGTTTGCGTATCAGATAAACAAAAAACTCTGTGATGTGACCATCACCACGATTTCCGTCGGTGGCGTCAGCTTTGTCACCCAACGTGAGGGGATTCGGGTTGGGGATACATTCTCCGTGTCCTTTTTCTTAGACGATGAATCCAAAGCATTGGTACGGGAAGATATCGTGATACGCAGCGTGACACCCGCTTATATCGGCGCCGAATACCTGGACCAAGAGCGTTACAATCACGCCTTAGACTTTTATCTCATGCCCTTTCACATTGTCGATTAATCCCTTGCCTCCACGATACCCGGCCTCACACAGGCGCTACAGCACGACGGCACACAGGCCAGCGATGAGTAGCGCCACCGCCCACACCCGATCGAGATTGAACCAGGCTTGGCGCAGCATCGCCAGGCCGAGTTTTTCATAGACCAGACCCGCCACCGCCGCCGTCACCAGCAGCATGCTCGCCGTGTGCACACCGACGGCCGCCAGCAGGAGCCCCAGCGAATTGGCAATCGTATGCGGTGCGAGGTCCTGGATCAGGCGTGCATGCGCCCAATCCTGAGGCCATTGCAACAGGACCGGCAGGAGCATTAAACCCGCCCCGTGCGCCGATGCCATCAGAAATGACCAGAGGGTCAAATCCCGGAAATTTACGCGCATACCAACCCAACGCGGATGGTGCGCACGCACGAGCCGATAGAGCCCAAACGTACAGAGCACCACCGCACTCAAGTAGTGCAGGAATCGTTCCGGCAGCGCGGCCTGGAGCAGACCGACCAACAGCAAGACGGCCGCGATAGAGAGCGCATGCCCGAGTGCGATCGGCAGTAGCGCTCTGAAGACGGCCTGCAGCCGTTGCTCTTGCAAGCCGAGCGCCACGGCAAAGAGCCAGCCCATGCCCGGATTGATGCCGTGGAAGGCGCCGAGCAAGAGCAGCACCAGCCACGGCCCAAGGGACGCGAGACTCACGGAAAACAGTAGGAGTCGGACGAGGCATCGCCGCCTTCCAGCCGGATTTGATGACCCCTCAGTTCCTCGAATTCCAGGAAGAAATTCGCATCGGCGCTGAGCCCGCCATTGGGATTCGCATCCAACTTCACCATCCAACTGCGAATCCCTTCGGGATAGAACTGCGCATCCCAAGGCGCGTAGAGGGAGTTGGTGGCGTAAACCCGCCGGCCATCACGGCTGAGTTCGACCATCTGCGGCCCGCCGTTGAGCGCCACATTCGGTTTGGCCGGATGCGCGGCCTGGCGCACAATGCCGCCGAGATGAATGGACCCGGTCAGTTGGGGGTGGAAGGGGTCCGACACGTCATATTGCCGCATTTCTCCGGTGCCCCAACATGAGACATAGAGGAAGCGGTCATCCAACGACAGATTGATATCCGTGATCAGGGGCGGTACGGCTCCAAAACCTTGCAGTAAGGGCGGCAGGTGTGCTGCGTCGGCTGGCTCCGCCGGAATCTCGATGACCTTTTGAATATCCCAACCGCCGTGACCGTGTCCGCCTTGGCGATGCCACAACCAGATGGAGCCTGAGAGATCGGTCAGCGATACCACCACGCCCAAAAAGCCATAGGCTTTCGTGGGATCGTGGGCCGGGCGAAGTTCCAAGGCCATTTGGTGTTCCGCGCCGATATCGAGGGCTTGCACGTGGCGCCGGCACCGCAGGTCCCAGACGTGGAGGTGGTGGCCATACTGGCTATCGAGCAGCAGCTCCGGAATGAGGCCATCTTGCACCATCTTGGGCGTACCCCACTCGCTCGTGATCATGGTATCGTAGCCGAGGTGCCACCAGAAGTCATAGTGCAGATGTTACGGACCCCGATCCAATTCCCATTGGCCCAGGATGTCAAAACATCGGGTAGGGGCATCATGTCGCCATGCCCCCCCCCTCAGAACCGTGCGGGCGACTTTCATCGCACACGGCTCA
>CBCXVS010000262.1:3296-10969 GCA_965178525.1 uncultured bacterium
CATCGGGTAGGGGCATCATGTCGCCATGCCCCCCCCCTCAGAACCGTGCGGGCGACTTTCATCGCACACGGCTCAAGCAAACCGGTATCCTTCATGACTTCCTCCGGTGTAGGTGTTGATCGCAGTACCGATGCACCAGCGCCAGGTTCGATACGGCGTCCTCTCCGCCCTTTGATTTTGGGATGACGTGGTGGACATGGAGTTCCTCCCCGTTGTGGAGGCTGTCCTGGCCGTGCGGGCATGGCCCGCTCTGCCGCCGCGCCAGTTCCCGTTGGCGCGGGGTGGGGAGCAGGTCCGCTTTTCTTTCCGCGCGCTGTTGCCACTAGGCGCCTCGGTCCGGATCATCCGGCGATGCGTCGTGCACGACCATGATGTGCCCTCAGATGGGTGGCCACGAGAGTTGGGGGAGAGGGTTTGCCGTTTCTGGGTCGCCAAATACCCACTGGTCGTTTCTTCCCTTTCGGAACGTACCGCAGTATTGCTTTCTCATCCATTTCCACGGTTTGCTGGGAGGGGTCCGTTTGCACCACCTCACGTCTCGGTGCTACCTCCAGTGGTCGATCTCCTTAAATGCCTCGCTTGCGGCATTGGTCTTAAAATAGTTCCCCCACCCATTCAGGATCGGCCTGAGCTGCTCGATCACCGCCTCGGCCTTGTGTCCGACTCGCGTCGTCCATTCTCGCTTTAGTCGGGGCTTGCGGCTCTTTACCGATTCCTTACTGGGCTGAAGCAGCAGTTTGTCTCCCGTTCTCGTCTGCGATACGGGGTAGGGGCCAACGTTGAACCCCAGGAAGTCCAAGCCCTCCGTGAGGTGTCGCATGGGTGTCTTCTCTGTTGAGCGTGCCAACCCTCTTTCCGCCCGCCACTGCGCCACCTGCGCTCGGGCCGCTTCCGCGTCTGCCTGTGTTTCTGTGAAGATGCAGAAGTCGTCCGCGTATCGGACCAGGGCTCGTCCACCTCATACCCTCTCGGCGTCATTGCCTTTGTGCTACTTTTGCTATCTGACGCCTACCGCCCCTTCCATGCCGTGGAGGGCGATATTCGCCAGCAGTGGGCTGATGACCCCGCCTTGTGCCGCGCCTTCTTCCACCGCTTCAAATAGCCCTTGATTGACCACTCCTGCCTCCAGCCATGCCTTGATGAGGTTTTGCGCCGGGAACCCCACGGCGGCGGCTAGGATGGTTTCGTGTCGGATGTGATCACATGCGCCTTTGATGTCCGCATCCAAACCCCACTTCCTCTTCTTCTTTGGACTGGTGATGTTATAGATGCGCTGCCTGGCGTCCTGGCATCCCCGTCCGGGTCTGAACCCAGATGAGCCGGGCGCAAAGCGGGCCTCCCATTCGGGTTCTAACGCCTTTTTCACCACGGCCGGTATCCTCCGCTCCAGCATGCTGGGAAGGCCTAGAGGTCGCGTCTTGCCATGCGCCTTGGGAAGGGTGACCCGTCGCAGCGGCTGCGCCTGCCAGGGCTGCTAGGTCGCTCACGCCCGCACCAGTTCCGTTCTGGCTTTCGGTGTTTTGGCAACCACTTGGGCTACACCATGAGTTTCCCGACCCTTGTTGATCTGCGTCACCTTCCAAACCCTGAGTTCTCGGTTGGCTCTGCTTCGCCACATGAGTCGTTGTAGAGAGCGCAATTTCTTGTGATCTCCCTGTCGTGATGCCCGATAGAGCCGTTGTCTCAGGTTACGCACCCATTTCCGGTTGCGCCTCCAGTTAATGGATTGCCATCCGTCGATTGGCGTTTTGGCTCTGGTCATCTCAGTTTCCTGAAACATCGACCCTCCACCTCCATAAGTAACGATTACATCGTTCGATGGTCGCTTCACCTGCTGCGCGTCAGCACCCTTGCAGGTTGGGGATTGCCCTATCCAGCCGGTTGTGATTTCCCGTTGCCTTTCGGCTGCTGGCTTTCGCTTCTCGCAGCATCTTGTGCCGCTTGGGAGTTGGCCCTTCCTTGCGGTGGGGTTGCTGGATTTCCAGACCCTGACGGGGGTTCCCTGTTCCGCACAACTGAGGTGCGACTGACTTCGACGCCTTCTGTGCACCGAGACCTGTGGTGGGTCCACGGGGTCCTCAGCATCCCCCTTGCACATTGGTCTATTGCCACCGTCTGATCTACATTGCCGTGGTTGTGGGTTGCGATGCTTCTCACAAAGGTTCGCTCTCGTTCGCCGTATCAGTCTTCGCCTCGCCCGGGTTCGGGGGGTAGCTTCCTTTCTCTTTAGGCTTTTCCCCTCAGCTTCACACCCCGCCGGCAGCCGCGACGCATGTGAGGGTGGCGATAGGTCCGCACACGGACCTGGATTGCCTTCAACTGGTTCAAACCACCCAAGTTAGGCGTCTTCAGGTCGCACGATCGGGATCCATCATAAAGATGCCGCCGGGGCCGTCGCCGCCAGGCCCTCCCAAGGCGCTCACGTAAATGCCTTCCGGGCCACAGTGAATGGTGTGCGGTGACGTGTAGCCAGCGCGTTCGAGCAGGGTTTCGGGCTCGATAATCTTTTCGATCTTGGGTTGCCGCGGATTGGGTTTGGTGTCGATAATGTGAATCCGCGAGGAACGGATACCCGGGACAATCAAATACCGCCGTTCCATATGGGGATGCGGGGCATACGGACAGAGGCACGAGCTACAGGCATTCCAGCCGAAATGATGTAGCTCATCGCCGGCATGGGGCATGTCAACCTGCCCCACGACCTCACTGTAGGTGTTGGAGGCCGGATCGACGTCTACGACTGCCAAAGCATCGGGACGGCCTTCATGGGTGGGATTCAGCATAGCCACAAAGGCGTGCTTTTCTTCTGGCGCTTGCATGGCCAGCTTCGGAGACGGATAGAAGGTTGGATCGGGTCGCCATGATGCCATTTCTGTACCCCTCCTTGGTCTGAACAACGGCATATTGGCCCGCGCCTGCCCATGGCAGGACACCGGGTTCGACCGACATGGCATGGTGTGCCTAACGATATGGTAGTGCCGATGGCGCGGCGGGGCAAATGCGATACCACATTTTCTTCTTAGAGCAGCGCTTGCGCCAGTTCGCAAAAGTCCTGCACGGTGGCGTTGATAAGCCCCTGGGCGTCGGTACAGACTACTGTATCTTATTGTAAAAGCTGTTGAGTCAACAAATATTGCTTGAGTGCAGTTGCAATGACCGCGTACCCCTCCTTCGTGGGATGGCCGTTGGGGCTCTGCGGATAGATCGTTTGATGTTTGGCAGCCTGTTGTAAGGGCTCCAAAACGTCATAATAAGGTATATGGTGCGACGTTAGGTATGCTTTGACGAGTGAATTTGCTTTTCTTTCATTCAATAATAAGGTATTAATCATATCTGAATTTTGTAAGGATTGGTTATTTTCGATGTATTCCGAATATACATTTTCTTTTGTTGGAATCAGTAAAATAAAAAAATCAATATTGAGATTTAAACATAACTCATGCATATGACGAAGCAAATGAAGACTTAGGCATAATCCCTCCTGGATTGTTGGATCTTTTAAGTTGAGTGCATCCAATCGACGCTTTGGCGTGAAGCCTGTGTGAATATGATACGTTGTATCTTTGAAAGTAGTAATCGTCTTATCATGATGTCCATATCTCATTTCGAATAAACGGAATATATTTCCAAAGGAAAGGATGAATGACCGATATAAGACAGAATGATGAGACAGCCACGTACGCATATGACCCAGAAATTTTCCCTGTCGTACCCTAAGGATATGTTCAGCCTGGAAGTCCGTCTTATGCTCAGTTGTAAAGCTGAGATTTCTTAAATATTTCCAATACTCTTTTGTGTAAACCATGTTATATGTTCCAAGAAGATCATTGCCAAAATAAAATCCGGCGATGATGATATCGGGATGCAATTTGACTGCCTTAGACTTGAGCAAATAATAATATTGAGGTGGGCTAAATGCTCCTAATGAAATATTATAAATATCTTTGTTAAGTAAAGTTTGGAGCTTTGCCGGCCAGGAATTGTTTGCGCTTGCGGCATATCCATAAGTTTGCGAATCGCCTATGACAACGATATCAGCAGAATCAGGTACCGTTTTATTCCGAAATCCCCAGGCGTCGTGTCCTGCCGAATGCGGCTGCACGCTTGCGCCCAGTATGTCATCTTGTGTTAAATACGGACGCAAAAAATTCAATGGATCAACAAACAGGCGCATGATGCCTTCTGCAACAATAAGACACAAACCGATTGAGACGACCGATAAGATGAGTACGGCGCCATAATTTCTCACCCTGGCTTGAAATTGCATACAGGTCTCTCCCTTCCTTCTTCCATACCATCCTTCCCTCAGCGCGGAAAGGAGCAGATTTATACATTTTATACCATAATTTATGTCTAGGTACTCAACCATCACGTTCGCCAACCGCTGGCAAGCATCCGTACTGCAGGTTGATAAGATCAATCAACTATATCGCATATGGTGACGAAGATGAAGCCGCTTCGTGAGGCTTGTCCGGCGCTTGGCGTAACGCGACGAATCCACCGCAGTATACCAACGTCAAAGGAGTCATATATGCCACAACGCCACCATCGTGATACCGCCGTCATGAGCCGTGTGCACATTGTCCCTGTGGAGGGTGGGGCCGCGCTCTTTACGCCGGCATTTCTCGACTACCTAATGGCCATGCACGACCAGTTTACGGCACGCATCCATACGTTGCGCGCCCAGCGCGCCGCCGTGTTGTGCCGCGCCCATGAAGATGGCGTGTTGCCGGCGCACTTGCCGGTTTCCGACATCAATACGGGCGCGTGGCAAGTGCCGCCGGTGCCGGAGGATTTATGGCGTCCGGGGATCGAAATCTCCGGACCCGCATGCATCGCGCCCATGTTTATCAATGCGCTCAATCCGGGCTGGGATGGGACGAGAGCCGAGGGCGACCTCGATGATGATGAGGATTCGGCCGGCCATCGTCTCATCGATACGGTGACGGCGACGCTGAACCGTCTCGGAGCGGTCGAGCGGACATTGACCTTTACGCATACGGAGTGCGGCCGGGAGTACCATCTCGCAGACGGTGAACTCCCGTTCTTGATGCATCGTGAGCGGGGTATGCATCTCGACGAGCCGGATGTGATGATCGACGGGGCGCCGATTCCGGCCAGTACCCTCGGAACGGCCCTCACCTTATACTACCCGGGGCGGGCGCAAGCAGAGCGGGGCCAAGGGATCTATTTTTATCTGCCCAAGCTTGAATCGGCGGAGGAGTGTGCCCTGTATCGCGACTTTTTTGGCGCCAGCCGAGCGCGTCTACCCTTTTTACAGGAAGCCGTCATCAAGGCCATTCCCCTGATCGAATCCCTTCCCGCGGCGTATCAGATGGAAGAGATGCTCTACGCGCTGGGACCCTACGGTGCCGGCTTGAATGCCGCGCGCTGGGATTTCAAGGCGAGTATTTTCGAGTTCATCATGACGGATCCGAATGCGGTGTGGCCGGATCGCTTCGGCGTCGATATCAAAACGACGCCTTTTTTGGCCACGATTTTCCGGCGTCTCGTGGCGATTTGCCTGAAACGGGGCGCCGTCCCGATTGGCGGCATGGCAACGCCGCTGCCCAGCCATGACCCGCACGTCAATGAGGTGGCGGCCGAGGGTATTCGCGCGGATAAACAATGGGAAGCGGAGCAGGGCTTTGTGCGCGGCTGGGTGGCCCATATCTTTCACCTGACGGCCGCAGCAGAGCCGTTCAAGACGCTGCGGGCCTCGGGCTGGCAGCCCACGCCCGAGATGGCCGATCCGGACAACTATCCCATCGGCGTGCAGGTGCCCGAGGGGCCGATCACGATCGAAGGGACGCGGCGCAATGCGCGCATGCTGGTCGAATATCTCGAAGGCTGGCTCAACGGCCGGGGCGCCAAAGGCATCGATAGCCTGGCGGGTAAACCGGGCGTTCATCCCGCTTTGATGGAAGATTTGGCTACCGGCCGCATGTCGGTCGCACAAATCGCCCAACGCATCCGGCATCAGGCGCCAGATGCGCACGACCCGGCCCGAGTACACGACTTTGCGCTGGTGAAACGCCTCTTGCAGGAAGAGACCGAGGATATCTTGGTTTTGTTGCGAGCCACCGGTATGTCGCAGGCGGCGTATGCCGACGCCGAGACGCGCTATCACAAGGCCTATCAGATTGCCTTGCAATGGATTAAAAACTACACGGAACTGAATTTTCGCAGCCTCGGCTCGTATCGTAGGGACGAGCTGGAGGCCATAGCCGCGGCAGATGACGCGTTTTAAGCCAGATGTATATCGATATGGGGAGAGCAGCTGCTCTCCCCATCCTGCCAACATGAATGGTCTCGACTACCATCGCCGGTGTTTTGACCTCGTCTACTAGCGTCTACAAGTAGTCATGCGTTGCGGCGTGTTTGATAGGGCCTGCCTAACCAGCCATTCCACCATGCTTGCGAAAACCAGCTAGGGTTAACGGGCAAGCGCCTCGTACGCGAAGGCATCTATCGGGCGTCAGACGCGTCTGTGCCGCACGCATTGCTGGCAGGCATGGCATAGAGGCATAATTGAAGGCGGCAGATCGATACACAACGCCGCGCGATAGGCAGAGCAGAGATATGACTTTTAGATATATGGAGAGCACAAGTCCCGTGAGCAATCATGGCTATTAGGCCTAATATATCGACAAAATGGGAGCTGAATGGAGAATTCGTGCAAATTATCAGCAAAATACATGCAATTCACTCTTGACTTCTGGAGAGAAACATTTTATTAATCGTAGGAATATCTTGTTGTAAGACCCATCTTTTTTCCCCATGCAGAAAGGATCGGAACCATGCCACAGTCTATGTTGGAGATGGCCAAGGATCTCGTCCAGGCGATGATCACGGCCGGCACATTATCCCCCGAGGACATGCAAAAAGAGCTGCAAAAGACCCATACGAGTTTACTTGATCTCAAGGCCAAGGAAGAGACCGGGGATGGTGCTGGGGCTTTATCCGGATCGCTGCTAGCGTCAGGAGCCCAGGACAGGGGTGCTGGTGCGGAGCAATATGATTGGAAGAAGAGCATCAAGAAATACACCATCGAATGTTTGGAGTGTGGGGCGTCGTTTAAGCAGCTTTCTGTGCGCCACCTCAAACATCATGACCTGGATCCGCGTTCGTACCGGACCAAATACGGTATACCAAGAACGCAGCCCCTGTCGGCCAAAGATACCACGGCGATGCGCAAGAAAATCGTGCAGCAAAGCCGCCCCTGGGAAAAGGCGCCAACCTATGTGAAAGCGCGCAATCGGAAGGGAAATAACGGTACGGCTGCCAAAGGTAGCCGTGCGAAAAAACCCGCTACTACGCCTGCCTAATGTCGGCTGTTTGAGCCCTGACGCGCCTCCTGACGCGTCAGGACACCTGTCTATGATGGCCTGACCCGCCGGGATGCGCAAGCCTCGGGAGCTGGCATACGGTACGGGGAAAGCCTGATGGGGATGTCGTACGGCTCTGGCCCGCCGCGTCAAATCTTGCACACCTGATGTCAGCTCTCTGACACCTGGAGCGCGTCTTTCCCTTGTCCTCATGCATGGGTTGGCCGTCGCCATTGGGTTAGTCCGTCTTTCTGTGCATTTAAAGGCGTTTATTAGAGTTGTTCCTCAATAGCATAAGATCAGGTTCCCTAGCCCAGCCCAGATGCCCACCGAATCATCCTCAAA
>CBCXVS010000263.1:0-10822 GCA_965178525.1 uncultured bacterium
GATAGGTCCGCACACGGACCTGCATTTCCTTCAACTGGTTCAAACCACTTAAGTTAGGCGTCTTCAGGTCGCACCCTTAGGTCCCATAAAAGGTCATAAAATCCGGCCAGGGTTGCTTCAGATGGAAACGCACGGTGTAGGGATCGACGACCTCCACCTGGTCAACGCTCTCATGCAAGGTCGTGGCCCCCGCGCCTTTGTAGCGCTCGAAGCTGAACTGCACGTCCTCGGCGGTGAACGGATCGCCGTTATGGAACTTCAAGCCCTGTCGCAGCTTAAATTCATACACCAGTCCATCCGGACTCTCCGTCCAAGACGCCGCCAGAGCCGGTCCCATGCGCTCGCCCGGTAGCGGGCGGACCAGGCCATCGTGGAGGGCGTAGAACATCCCAAAGGGCGTGATTTGGGGCGGCGCCTCAGCGGGGTCGAACCAGGCCGGCGCGATCGTGACATGCCAGGCCACCACCAGCTCTCCCGCCGGCTGCGCGCTCGCGCCCTGCATCATACCGATGGCGCATGTGACGACAACGAACAGTAGGACGATACGATGATGTCGCTTCATAGCAGTCTCCTTCATTCCCTCACTATCTGCCTGTCCGGACGAGCATCTATCGACAGTGCCGCCAGGGTACACTACCCCCCTGCGTTGCCGCAAGCGGCAACGCTAGCATGTACGAGCACGGGTTGCCAAAACGTGACGGTATCCGCTATCTTCCCATACGGTTTCGTGACCTTCGCGTTCTTTGCGGATTTTTCATTACGGCATTCGGGACAGATTGATTTTTCATCTGTATACAGTTCGATAAGCCACACCAGCAGGGCAACACAGGTATCGACATACAAGGACGTACAAGCATGAGTAACATCTACGACATCGAGTTCTTCTGGGACCCGGTCTGCCCCTTCGCCTGGATCACCTCCCGCTGGGTCGAAAAAGTGTCGGCGCAAACGGACTACCAGGTGGACTGGCGCTTCATTTCGCTCCGCTTGCTCAATAAAGACAAAGACTATGCCGCCGAGTTCCCACCCGAGTACGAGCGTGGCCACACCGCCGGCCTGCGCATGCTGCGGGTCGCCGCCAAGGTGCGGGCCGAGCTGGGACGCGAGCCCATGGGGCCGCTCTACGAAGGCTACGGTCACGCCTACTGGGACCAGGAGAAAGGCTCGGGAATGAGCCGGAAGCTCGGCACCGTTGATCACATCGCCGAGGTTCTCCGCACCGTCGGCCTTCCCCCTGAGTTCGCGACGGCGGCGGACGACGATAGCTGGGACGCCGAACTCGACGCCGAGACCGAGCTGGCCCTCAGCCGCACGGGCCGCGACGTGGGCACGCCGATCATCACCTTCGAACCGCCCGACGGGCTGTCGTTTTTTGGCCCGGTCATCTCGCGGGTGCCCAGCGACGCAGACGCCGTGCTGCTGTGGAACGCCGTCATTACCCTGGCCAAGTTCCCCAGCTTTGCAGAGATGAAGCGCAGCCTGCGCGAAGTGCCGCAGCTCCGCATTCTCGGTGGCCTCAGCGACTCGCCGCAGCAGGAGGACTGGCGGGGTGGTCACCGTGCCGATGCGTTGCCGGCCCAGCAGGCGCCGCCACGGGACAGCACCTAGGCAGGCGCGACGCCTTTTGCTGCACGTCGGCGCATCCCCAACCCGCCCGCGCAGATCACGCTTGAGGAGACGAACGCCATGCCTGCACTTCGGCCTGTTGACCATCTCGTTGTGGATATCGCGATCGATAATCTGAGCGATAGCTACTCCAGCAAACCGCCGCATGTATCGCCCGAATTCAACAACGTCATCGCGGCAGGCGCCAAAGACATATCGGGCCTCACGCTCTGTTGCGCCCAACTCGGTCTGGCGCTCGTCCTCACCGCCGAGGTGGGCCATCGCCACTACAAACTGCTGTTCGATGCGGGACCCGAAGGCGCCGTCTTTCTCCGAAACTGCGCCAACCTCGGCGGTGCCTTAGCGGATGTGGAGGCCATCGCCATTTCGCACGGACACTGGGATCATATGGGCGCTCTGCTGCCTGCGCTCGACCATATCACCCAGCACAATGGGGGCCGCCCAGTGCCGTACCACGTCAACGCCGGGATGTTCCTGGAGCGCGGGGCGCAATTGACCAGCGGTCAGATCGCCCCGTTTCAGCCCGTCCCCTCCCCCGAGGCTCTCGCGGCGCACGGCGCGCAGGTCGTCAACAGCGGGGAACCGAGAATGCTCCTGGATGACTGCTTCTACTTGAGCGGTGAGATTCCCAGGGTGTCGAGCTTCGAAAAGGGGCGTCCGGATCATCTGTGCCGGCCATCTGCAGCGCAGCCCTGGGAGCCCGACCCGCTGATCATGGATGAACGTTATGTGGCTGTGCACGTCCGGACGAAGGGACTCATCGTCTTTAGTTCGTGCTCGCATGCGGGCATCGTCAATGTGTTGCTGCACGCCCGCGACGCGTTTCCGGATGTGCCGCTGTATGGCGTGCTCGGCGGCTTGCACCTGGCGGGTGCGGCCATGGAGCGGTTGATTCCGGACACGATAGCACATCTGCAACCCTTCGAGCTGCAGCAGATCATGCCGGCGCATTGCACCGGGTGGCGCGCCCTGTATGCGCTTTTGAACACGTTTGGCGAATCGATTGTGACGCCGTCCGCCGTGGGTAGCCGATTTACGTTTTGATTGATGGGCACGGTTGACGTGCTCGTTTTGGCGCAGCAAGGACACTTCAATAATGAGGCGGAAGTGTCGGGCGATCTGCCTGGCGTGCGGAGATGAATTCTGCAGGCAAAACCGTGCTGAGGACTGAGGACTGAGGACTGAGGTACAAAGGAGATAGCGATGGCACATGACATCATCATTTCGTCCGACTCCCATGTGTTCGAGCCGCTGGATCTGTGGACCGAGCGTATCGACGCGGCGTTTCGGGACCGCGCCCCCCGCATGCAACGCGTCGACAACGTCGACCATCTGGTGGTCGAAGCCAATCAGACCATTGCCGGCATCGGCCTCATCTCCAACGCTGGCGCCCGTTTTGACGCCCCGGAAACCATTTCGGCGCATGGGCGCTTCGAAGCGGTCCCTAGCGGCGGGTACGACCCGGCGCAACACTTGCACGACATGGAGATCGACGGCGTGGCCGGTGAGGTCCTCTACCCATCGCAGGGGTTATTTTACTTCAAGATTGCCGACGCCCAGCTGATGTCGGCCATTTTCCGCACATACAACGACTGGCTGGCCGAGTTTTGCCGCGCCGATCCGGCTCGGCTCAAGGGCATCGCCATGATCAACTTGGACGATGTGCACGAAGGCGTGGCCGAATTGCAGCGCATGGCCAAGATGGGCTTTGCCGGGGCCATGATCACGGAATATCCGTTCGAGGACAGGCGATACGACCGTCCGGAATATGAACCGCTGTGGGCCGCGGCGCAGGATCTCAACATGCCGCTCAGCCTACACACAGCCACGCGGCGGCAAGGCAAGATCCGGGGCGTTGGGGAGCGCACCATCTATGATGCCAGTAGCCGCGCCACGAAAGTGTTTTACCCGGCCATGTCGATGTGCGACATGATTTTCTCCGGGGTGTTCGAGCGCTATCCCAAGCTCAAACTGGTCATCGTGGAATTTGAGCTGGCCTGGGCGCCGCACCTCCTGGCCACGATGGACTACACGTACCGCGAACGCCATGAGGAGGCGCTCTATCGGTTCAAAAACGCCATGCAGCCCAGTGATTTTTTTCACCGCAACGTGTTGCTGAGCTTTCAGGAAGATGACATCGGCATCCGGCTGCGCGATGTGATTGGCGTCGACAATATGATGTGGGGCTCGGACTACCCACATAGCGAGTCGACGTTTCCCCAATCCCGTGAGATTTTGGACCGGATACTGGCCGGTGTGCCGCAGGACGAGCGGGCCAAGATCGTGGGGGGAAACACGGCCAACTTGTATAACTTCGAGGCGGAACGGATGGCGGCTGCGGCTCTGTAGCCGGGAGTTGCCTCGTCATCCGGCTCCGCATCAACCACACACGCCTACCAGGCCTCACACAGGCTTTGTCGTAGAATCAGTAGCTTGTGAAGCCTCTACCTACAGTGTATACTGCGTCTACTAATTCGCACTGATGCATGGGAGAGGTTTCAACGACGCAGTTGAAGCTACGTGAGACGTCGTAGAGGCATCGTGTGTATGACCGAACAGCCGCATGGAAATATGTCCGAAGAAAGGCGAGACCGCGACGATTGAACTGTATCGTGATAAGGTATCGATTGGGGTCGTCATGGCCTTTGATGTTACCCTGAAATCAGCCAGAGTTCCCAAAACAGCGACAGCGGACGCATTTCTTTCTGCGGATTGCGGAATTTGCCAACTTCATCAAGCAACCTACCAGCTTACCAACTTTGAGGTCAAACGGGAGGATGTTCTTGAGCATGCGGATGGGATTGTCGTACAATTTCTTTCACAAAAGCTTAACGATCTAGAACTGCCATCGGCAGCAGAGGCGGCAGGCGTTAGTGCAGCAGGTGTCGGGTATGTTTCGCTATAGGAAACAAGGAGTTTCCTCGTGAATTTCGAGGAATGGTTACCAGGATTTATCAAGGATTTTGGGGTGGTAGTCACCTTGCTAGGCCTCGGCATTCCCGCGTTGATCAGCTTTGGCGAATTAAAAGAACAAGCCAAAGCCATTCCCGAATTACGTGCAGCCGTGGTACAAATTCAAAAAGATGTGGCCAGCCTCCAATCCAAGGTGGCGCCTATCCCACAGCTACAAATGACTGTTGTGGAGATTCAGAAAGATGTCGCGCAGCTTCAACCCATGGTGCAGGACATAGAAAAAAGTCTCAACGAACTCGGTAACAAAATTGACAAACTCAGTGACAATATGAAGGAGGATATGGACATTCTGAAGCGGGCGCTGTCCGTACCTCGCCAATGACACAAACCTGCTCTTCTTGCCCCTTACTCCTCATTCTGACTCCCTTATTCTTTACTATTTTTTCAGCGCAAAAAGCGGTGCACACGATCACCTATAGTCCTACCCCGCTATTATGAGGCAACGCGCAGAGAGACGTGGTGAAACTCCCAGAGCTGTCCCCGCAGACGGAAATGGACGCGCCCCGCCAAAACGTGTAAAGTATCCCTGAATCTGCCTGAACGTCACCATCGGCGTGGACTTCAGGGCCGTTGAGAGCGACAACGCAAGCAAAGGAGTTGCGTACCATGGCACTGCCTGCAAGAATGAAATTCGGTATTTTCATGGCCCCGTTCCACCCGCTGGGGGAAGATCCGACTCTGGCCCTGGATCGTGATTTGGAATTGCTGCAGTGGCTCGACCATCTCGGCTTTGACGAAGCGTGGATCGGCGAGCATCACAGCGCCGGATGGGAAACCATTGCCTCGCCCGAAGTCTTTATTGCCACGGCCGCCGAACGCACCAAACGCTTGAAACTCGGCACTGGCGTCCTCAGCCTGCCCTACCACCATCCACTCATGGTAGTCAACCGGATGGTCCTGCTCGACCACCTCACCAAGGGTCGGGCGATGCTCGGCGTCGGGCCGGATGCGCTCGGCACGGACGCCTACATGTTGGGCATCGATCCCCTGACTCAGCGCCGCCGTATGGACGAGGCCATGGGCATGATCATGCGGCTCCTCACGGAAACCGAGCCCATTACCTACGAGTCCGACTGGTTCGTTTTACACGACGCCATGGCGCACTTGCGGCCCTACACGCAGCCGCATATGCCCATTGTGGTGGCGGCGGCGCAGTCGCCTTCCGGCATGCAGCTGGCTGGCAAACACGGTGCCGGCGTCATCTCGGTGAGCATCATCCGGGATCCCGGAACGGTGCCCAACCTGCATGAGTTCTGGAATATCGCCGAGGAAACGGCGGCCGAGCACGGTCACACCATGAACCGTGACGAGTGGCGCATGGCCGTGCATGTCTTTCTGGCTGACAGCCGCAAAGAGGCGATGGCACAGGCGCGCGTCGGTGCGGGACGCTATCAGCGCGAGTATTTCGAGCAGACTCTGGGACTTCCGGCGGCGATTGATGGGCCGTCCGACAAGATCATCGATGCCATGGTGGAGCGAGGCGTTTGGTGTGTCGGGACGCCGGATGACTTCATTGCGCATATCAAGCGGCTGGACGAGGAGAGTGGGGGCTACGGCGGGCTCTTGATTCAGGCGACGGAATGGGGCACACGGGAGCAGGTGTTGCACAGCTATGAACTCATTGGGCGCTACGTCAAGCCCCACTTTCAGAGTTCTCTGGCCAATTTACAAAGCTCGGCAACCTGGTCCGCCGACAAGAAAGACGAGATCATGGCCCTGCGTGCGCAGGCCATCGACAGGGCCAAGAAGGACTACTTCGAGCCCAGCCAAGTCTAAATATACGGACCATCGAGGAGGCGATATGGCGAACACAGATGTCGAACTGATCGCACACGTGATGCGCCGTGCCGGTTTTGGCGCCACCCGTGCCGAAATCAAGGCGTACACGGCCAAAGGCTACGAGGCGACGGTGCACGAGCTACTCCATCCCGCCAGTACGCAGTGGATGGGCGACTACATGATCCGGCGTTTCCACCATGAACAATCCGGCATGATGGGATCGTTTGCGTCGGGCGAGAACTGGCTGTACCGGATGATCACCACCTCGGCCCCCTTGCAGGAAAAAATGTGCCTGTTCTGGCATGGCATCTTTGCCACTGGCTACCCCAAGGTCATTCACGGCAGAGTCCTGTGGAACCAGATCCGCATGTTTCGGCGCCATGGCATGGACGACTTCAAGACCCTGCTGGTCGAGCTGTCTAAAGACCCGGCCATGATCGTCTGGCTCGATAACTACGACAACCATAAGGCCGCCATCAACGAAAACTACGGCCGAGAACTTTTAGAACTGTTCTCCATGGGTGTCGGCCATTATAGCGAGGACGACATCAAGGAATGCTCCCGCGCCTTTACCGGCTGGACCATCGGCAATACGGAGTACATGGTGTTGCGCTCAGAACGCGATTCCGACTGGCCGTATGGTCGCATTGCGTGGCACTTCGACTACCGCCCCGAGGACCACGATGAAGGGGACAAGACGTTCCTGGGCCAACAGGGCCCGTTCAACGGCGAGGACATCGTCGATATCATCTGCCAGCAGGACGCCACCGCCCGCTTCATCGCCCGGCATCTGTACCACTTCTTTGTGGCGGACGAGCCGCCTGTGCCGTCTTGGCCCTACACGCCGCCGCGAGATCCCGAGGCCATCGAGACGCTCGTCCGGGCTTACTTCGACAGCAACTACGACATCCGCGCCATGCTGCACGCCCTGTTCCATAGCGATTTCTTCAAAGCAGAAGATATCCGCTACGAGAAGGTAAAGAGTCCGGCCGAGTTCATGGTTGGCGTGCTGCGGCTGTCCGGGGAATTTGACCGGCCGCGGCGCGAGATCCTCGACCGGGCTAGGCAGCTGCTATGGATGGGGCAACAGCTCAACAACCCGCCGAGCGTCGAGGGCTGGCATCAGGGTACCGAATGGATTGAAACCGGAACCTTGGTGGAGCGGATCAATTTCGCCTCCGAACAGTTTGGCGACACCGCTAAACCGGGGGTGCGAAACATGATCGATACCATTCTGGCCGACCATGGCGACGACATATCGCCGGCAGATCTGGTGCATGCCTGTCTGGACCAGCTCGGTGTCATTTCGGTTTCCGACGCCACCCGCGACATTCTCATGCGGGTTGCCGCGCAAGGCGACGAGGCACGGACCCCGGAACAGATTGCCAACCTGCTCCGGCTCACCGCCGCCAGCCACGAATTTCAGCGCACGTAGCTGCGCGAAGGGGGACGAGAATGGCGACAAGCGTGACATCACCCCGCACCGACGTGCTCGACTATGAGCTGACCATCGGTCTATCGACCATGGAGGGACGGGGCTTCTATTATCCGACCGATACGGTCATTGGCCAGGATGGCCGCTTATATGTCGTCAACCGCTCACTGGAAGGCGTTGACCGAGGCGTCCGGGTCACGATGTGTGACCGGGATAGCGACTATTATGGCACGTTCGGATCGTACGGCCGGGACGGCGGGCAGTTCGTCTGGGCCACCTGCGGTGCCGTCGATTCGCAGGGCCATATCTACATCACCGACGAGTATCTGCACCGCGTCTCCGCCTTCGACGCCGCGGGGACATTTTTGAGCCGGTGGGGCTCGCACGGCAGCGGCGCGGGCGCGTTTGATGGCCCCTCCGGCATCGCCTGCGATGGCCAGGACAACGTCTACGTGTCCGACACGCACAACCACCGCATACAGAAATTCACAGCGGCCGGCGTGTACGTCCTCAGTTTCGGCTCGGCCGGAAGCGGGGATGGCCACCTCGATCTGCCTTGGGGCCTCACCGTCGGCTCCAACGGCGATGTGTATGTCGCCGACTGGGGCAACGACCGCATTCAGCGCTTCTCGCCCACGGGCGCGTTTGTTGTCAGCTATGGCGAGCCGGGACAGGGCGACGGCCAGTTCACCCGGCCTGCTAGCGTCGCCGTTGACGCAGAGGGCTATATGTACATTGCTGACTGGGGTAACGAGCGCGTGCAAGTGCTCGACCCCGACGGCGGCTTCGTGCAGATGCTCCGAGGCGAGGCAACGCTGTCCAAGTGGGCTGAGAACTTCCTCAGCATCAACAAAGAAGAAGGCGCCGCCCGAGCCCAATCCAACCTGGAGCCGGAGATCGCGTTCTTCGATCCGGACGATCCGCACGAGGTATCGTCGCATATCGAAAAGTATTTTTGGTCGCCGATGTCGGTCAAACTCGATACTACAGGCCGCCTCTACGTCACCGAAAGCAACCGTCACCGGATACAGATTTACCAACGCATCGCATCAGCAAAGGAGAAGGAAGATGGCTTCTAACGGGAACCAACGCGCCCTCGTCGTCGTGCAACTCGCAGGCGGCAACGACGCGCTCAACACCGTCGTGCCTTACACCAACGGGCTCTACTACGACAACCGCCCACAGGTCAACATCCCCCAAGATGAGGTGCTGCCCATCGACGACCATTTCGGCTTCAACCCCAGCATGGGCCCCATCAAGGAGCTGTGGGACGCGGGCCACGTGGCCGTGATCAACGGCGTCGGCTATCCCAAACCCAACCGCTCGCACTTCCGCTCCCTGGACGTGTGGCACACGGCTGAGAGTGAGCAGATCGGCGAAGAAGGCTGGCTTGGCAAAACCATCCGCGACCTGGATCCCCAGGGCGACAACGTCCTGACGGGCGTGAACTTCGGCCGCGGCCTGCCCAGGGCGTTGTATGCCAAAGGGGTGCCGGTGGCCTCGGTGGGCAATTTGGAAACCTACGGGCTCTTTCCCGACATCCAGGATGAAGCCACCCGGCAGATGGCCTTGGACGCCTTCTCGCAGATGTATGGCGGCGCTGGCAAGGATATCATCGCGCAGTTCATCTCGCAGACGGGGACGGATGCCCTGAAAGGCGCGGACATTCTGCGGGTGGCGCCGCAGCGGTACGCTTCCAATGTGGAGTATGCCGCGACGCCGATCGCGCAGAACATGAAGTCCATCGCCCAGGTGATCTGTGCGGATTTGGGAACGCGCGTGTATTACACCGACCACCGGAGTTTTGACACCCACGCCTCGGAACTGTCGAGTCATGCCAAGCTGTGGACTGATGTCTCCCATGCCATCGGGGATTTTATGGACGACCTGAAGGAGCAGGGCAGAGACGAGGATGTGGTGGTGTTGATGTTCTCGGAGTTTGGCCGCCGCATCCGGGACAATGGCGCGGGAACGGACCACGGCTCCGGCGGCGTGGCTTTCGTCGTGGGCGCTCCGGTGCAGGGGGGCATGTATGGCGAGTATCCGTCGTTGCAGGAGGACAAGCAGTTAGAGGGCGACTTGCACTTTTGCAATGACTTCCGCAGCACGTATACGACGCTGTTGGAGCAGTGGCTGGGGGTGGATGCGGTGCCGATCGTGAATGGCGCGTATGAGCCGTTCGGCTTTATTGGGAAGTAAGGTCAAGATAGATGGGGCGAGGCGGTCGCGTGCCTCGCTCCCTTCATACGCTTCCAGATGTCGCCGGTTCTACTTCGCTTCTGTTAGGGGATCATTCAGACTCGCAGGAAGGCGCACCATATGCCCGGCAACGTCAAGTTCATCTATTGGCAAGAAGACGACATGTGGCTCGGCTATCTCCAGGACTACCCGGATTACTGGACGCAAGGCACCAGCCTGGAGGACTTGCAGGAGAACTTAGCGGACATCTACGCCGATATCAATGCGGGGCACATCCCCAGCGTTCGCAAAGTAGGTGAGTTAACCCTGCCGTGAGGCGGCGCGATCTGATTCGCCAAATCGAAGCGTGGGGTTGTGTGTTCATCCGCCATGGCGGCAAGCACGACTGGTATCAGAAAGAATCAATGGGGTCAGACCCGAATGGCATTAAGTTAAGAATAAAGCTTTTATTACCAATGGATTAGGGCTCATAGCGGTTTGTCCTTGGAGGTCGCTGTCCGGTGCTCATCCTCCGACATAGACGGATCGCGGGGTCTATCGCTGTTTTACCTCTGGCAGGCTCGCTGTGACCCGGATGAACGAGGCAGCGGGAAGACGACATAACCACTTGTTTGTAAATGCGTTAGGCTTAACTTAATGCCATTCGGGTCAGACACCTTTGGAAAATCACTCCTCCCCGGTCAGAAGATTCAATCGAGTCGGACCCCTTTGGTGCTTTGCGAAAATACCCGTAATAAATAGAGTTGTTCCTCAATAGCATAAGATCAGGTTCCCTAGCCCAGCCCAGATGCCCACCGAATCATCCTCAAA
>CBCXVS010000264.1:0-10788 GCA_965178525.1 uncultured bacterium
AGGTCAATTCGTTTCAGGCTTTTGAGTTTTTATTTCAACAAGTTGTCGCCGAATCACGGGAGGAACTTCGGACTAGAGCGCCGCGCTCGAAGAGCGTTTGCAGAAAGCTGCTAATGGCGAGCGTCAGTGTCTGCCGCAACGCGAACGTATGGGGCCCAAAGACGGTCCATTGAATGGATTCCTCAATGGCTTCCTTGATCATGAGCATGAGGCGGCGGACGTTCACATAGCGCCATGCCGGGTCACGACTCACAGTCCGGGCGCCATAGAGCCGTAGGCCGCGTCCTGGAAACACGCGGATGGCATTGATGCCAAGCGGATTGAGAATGCCTTGGCGTTCGGCATCGATCATCGCGGTGAGATTCTGCGCCCAGCTCAGCTCGGCGTTGGCCGGCGCTTTATGCACCCCGATCTCGGTGTCCGTGCGTGCAAAAATGCCGGCGACATGACCGCTGGGCGGCATCGCGCGCACCTCCTGACGGCTCAGGCGCAACGGGTCGATGACCCCTACCCATGGGTAATACAAGGCCGCATAGGTGGAGTCGAAACGCTGCCGCCAGCTTTGAATCTCTGCGATATCGATCACCGCTTCCTGGCGCGCGAAGAGCGGTGGATCGAGCAGGGCGATACGGTCACCTTGGGTTTCGCAATGTGCGATCAGCGCCTGTTGGACCGTGAAAATCTGGTCGAGAGAAAACATCGGGATCTGCTCGATCATCCGAGGCGTCGGTGGCTCGGCGACGGATATCGTTTTTTCAGTAGGCAAACACGGATCCGGTTCGGGCGGGGGCAGCGGCGCCGTCTGCACCGGCGCTACAGGTTGCATGACGATATCGGGCACGGCCACCATGGACACGTCATCCACGATCTCGAGCGTCCGCAGCCCCCGCCGCTCCTCCGCTATGGGCTCGCCCGTAAAGTCCGACAGCTGTAGGTCGGCAATCCCATTGCGCCCGGCCTGCAATCGGAGCACGCCTTGCGTCAGATTGTCTGCCGCCGGATCCGGCAAGCGCGCCGGGAAAGGCGAGGACGAGTGCAGGTCACGGACCTGGATCAACGCCGATGTTTCGGCGGTAATCGCCTGCTCGACGTATCGTTCATGCGCAGGGACCAGGGATAAGCCCGAAAAGAGCTCACGGATCTGTCCCTCCATCAAGACCGTGAGGGTGAATTCGACCGTCTCAAAAGTGATCGGTTCACGCAGGTCGTAACCGGGCGCAAGTGGCTCATCCCACACGAGCCGATTGCGGCCTGCCTCTACAGCCGTAACGATCCGATGTGCTCAGCGTGGTGGGGGGCTGTTCCTGAAACACGTGGACCAGCGAGCCGACAGGGAAACCGGTGGTGCTCGCGACAGCCGAGGCTGACCGGTCGTCTGATTGCACACCGGCGGTTGGCGCCGCGGCAGGATGCGAACGCCCAACCCGCACGGCCAGGCGGTCGCCCCACGTCCCCGGACTGTTCGCTTCGATGCGTAGCGTTGGGGTACCGGTTTCATCCAGCAGCACGCCTTGCGATGGGCTTGCTGCCTCCATCGCCACCCGGACGACGTAACAGGTCTGCCCACCGTTCTCGAAAAAGGCTTTCACGCTGTACGCGAGAAAACCATTGGGCAGAAAGTTGCCAAACCGCGCCAGGAACTGTTTCAAAGACGTGAGCCGGATGGGCTGGTGCAGGGGGCCTCGTTCGGCGATGCCCACAAACGCCGCTATATCGGTACGGAGGGCGGCGATGCGCTGGCGGCTTGTATCCACCGTCTCGAAATAAACACCCGGGGCGAGAAAGGTTGCCATGAGACCGGCCCTGATCCAAAGGTTAATCGACGAGTTCGACGCGCTCGACACAGATTTCAATGTTCTCGATCACGACGTCATTATTGGTGGCATTGAACGTTGGCCCCTCCCATTTGCAAATCCAGCCTTGCTCGAAGTTCCATCGCAGCACATCGTTATGCGCTTCGTCCCGCAAAATAATGGCGCCGTTGCGCCGAATATCGAGCACGCCATTAAGGACGTCTTTGTACCAATTCCACAGCTCTCGGTTGTCTGTGAAGCCACGCTTCAGGTTGATGTTGGCAAACTTGCGCAGACCCGTTAGCTTGCGGACATGGAGGGTTTGTTCGTTCCCTTCCCGGTATTCCACCGGGTCCGTATCAAACGTCAAACCACTGGCTTCGCTGAAGCCGGCGACATTGGTGTTGTCGATTTCCACGATAAAGTTATAGCCGCGAAATGGGTCATTGCGATCACCTGGGGGCATGCGTCATCCTCCTCGCGTGTTAGAGCTCTTCAACCTCCGACCCGCTCGCCATTTGGCCAAGGCGGATAATGACGAACTCGGCCGGCTTCACCGGCGCCACGCCAATCAGCATGATCAGCCGGCCGTTGTCGATGTCGTCTTGCGTCATAGTTGTGCGGTCGACTTTGACAAAGAACGCCTCCTCTGCCGTCGTGCCCATCAGCGCGCCGTCGCGCCAGACCCGGGTTAGGAAATTCGTCACGGTTTGGCGTACGCGGGCCCAGAGCTCCTCGTTGTTGGGCTCGAAGACGACCCATTGGGTTCCTCGCTCAAGGGACGCTTCCAAGAAAATGAAGAGCCGGCGAACGTTCACATACCGCCAGTCGGGATCACTTGAGATGACCCGGGCGCCCCACACCCTCAACCCACGGTTCATCTCTCTAAAGTCACGGAGTACATTGATATTACGGGGATTCAGCACGTCCTGTTCTGCTTGGGTCAGCTTCAATTCGAAATCGCGAATGCCACGAACGATCTCATTGGCTGGAGCTTTGTGCACACCGCGTTCAAGGTCTGTACGGGCATAGATACCCATCATATGGCCGCTGGGTGGGATGAAGACCTGGCATCTGATACGTGGGTTGTCGGGGAAGGGATCGTCAATGCGCAGCCAGGGATAGTACAACGCGGCATATCGTGTATCATACAAGCCACGGTGTTCCTGGAGTTCTGCTATTCCATTCCCGACTCGGGAATCTAGTACACCAAAGCGGAAGCGCAGCACTTCACAGTGGCTGATGATGGCCTGCTGCACCCGCTGGCTGGTGCGGCCAGGAATCGCGATGATGCTGACATTGTCGATGTTTTTTAAGGCCTGCAGGCCTGTTCTTTCTTTCGGATCCACGGCATCGTCGCCGATGTAGGTCTCATCTTGAATGAGTTCTCTTTTATCATCGCCGTCTATTAAGTAGCGCCCGACCAGACGCGAGCGGCCATCGGGGAGCGTCTCGCGCAAAATATCCGGCCCCGACGCGCAGCGTAGTCTCCGCATCGTCTGGATCGAGTTCGTCTGCGACGCGAATGAGCCGGGACTCGCCGTCTGTGCGCCCATCTGCACGCCGAGGGGTAACGTTCTCGTTGATAAAGATGCGTCCAACCACACGTACAACATAACGACTATGGCGAGGGTCCATCGAGAGTTGCCGCAGCGTCTCGCTCATTTCCACATCGACCTGCTCTCTGCCTGTGCGCGGATTGATCTGCACCAACTCAATCGTCATCACGAATTCACGCGCACGCACGCGCATATCCGTTGTAACGTTCTGGGCCAAGTTTCCTTCCCCGAACCCGACCATATTGCCTGTGATACTTTCGACCTTCTGCAAGAAAATGGTTTGTCGTGTGCCGTCAACAAGGCGATAGAATTCCAAAATGGTTCCAACTTCAATCCCAACGACTGACGTCAACGTTAGGTTCGGATCGCCGGCGTCGGCCGAATCTATGGGTGTTGTTTCGAGAATGGGATCATCATCGTCGATAATAATCCGTAGAAAATTGCCCCAGGCGCCACGGTCAATGGCCTGGACACGTAAAATCGGCGACCGGCCGTCTACATCTAAGCTGGCGTTGTGTGTATTGCTCAAGGTGGAATCGAGTGGTGCCAGATCAATCTTTGACGTATCAACGACGTGATACTCTACTAGGGCCGAGGTGGGCTCTTCGATACGAATGACCTTCTCCGGGGTAAACGAATCGTCATCCGTTAGGACAAGTCCTTGTTCTCCTGCATTGACATCGCGAGCGAGGAACGTCTCGGTTGTACCAGGTCCGGTGTCCGCAAAGGGACGAACCGTCGTCCCCATCGGGTAAGCCCGGCGCAAAGGTGTGCTCAAGGTCACAACACCAGGATCTGGATCCATGCCCCTCGGAGACTCAATGGTCTCTATGATAACAAACTCCTCCTCATCCTCGGCTGAACTAGTAAGCCGCAAGGTCGAACCAGGGTCTAAATCATCGCGTCTTGTTAGAGTTAATCGCGTAGCTCTCAGATCTGCCTCTTCTGTCAATTCACGGTCACCGTCTATGCCAGGATCAGCGAGCGCTGTGACAGAAGCGCCCCGATTGTGATTAAATGCTAGCTTCGCAGAGATATCAACCAGGCTCACATTACCGAGCCGGTGGTATTCCGAAAATGGAGGACCATCAAAGCCGATAGCTTCCGCACCGCTAATCAGCTCCTCGATAATTGCCACTCGATCATCGGGTGAGAGATTGTGTACAAGGAACGTAGTTCCGATCTCAGTCGGCGTCAGTAATTGCACGGGTGTGTCATCGGCGTGGTCATAAGCTAATGGGTATTGCAGAGTAACATTAGTCCCACTTATAGAAACAATAACAACGAGTTCCCCACGTCTTCCAGTCCCAATACGTAGGAGATTACCCTCATTCAATCCGGTGCTAGTCGCCAAAGTCACGGCCGTATCATCTGCTTCCGCCCCCCCGGGCAAGGTTGTTGCGGTACCCGCATTCATCAGGGTGTAACCGACAACTGTGGTTTCAGCCTCCTGGGCACGCATGACCGGTGTGCCCAAAGCTATGGCGTTACCAGTCGCGACCTGGTGATATTCTGACGCGGCACCATCTGCAATTAAGAGCCAATTACCGGGAGCGATCTCATTAGCATCCTCAACGATAATGAACCCTTCACCCCGCTCGGCACGGCTTGCCAATGCCGTAGAGAAATCAATCTCGGTATCGCCGCGGTCAAACAGTCGGGTTGTAGCGAAGGTCGCGCCGTTTGTGCCATTTGGCAAGACGCGAATGACGTACAGCCTGCGCCCGCCATTATTAAAGAATCCTTCGACGGCATGCGGCAAATACCAGCTATCTGTATAAACGCGTTGATTTAGAAATCCACCAAATTGGCGTCTGAAATCGGGGAAACTGGTCACCAATGTCGCTACGCCTTCTGGGCCTCTCTCGGTCACCCCGACCATGCCGGCGGTGCTCGTGCTCACCCCCTCGATAGGCCTAGGGCCAGTGTCCACCTCTTCGATAAAAACCCCCGGTGACAGATATTCAGCCATGGCTCTCTCCCCTATGTACCATTACAGCGGTGGAAGCCGCAAGTCGACCACGCTGACGGGTTGGTTATAGTCAATGATCCAAGCCCGTGGGGGCGACAACGCCTCAAAGCCGGTAGCGCTGGCCTCCAGAACCACCGTCCGCACCCGCCCAACGCCATCGAAACGGTAGAAACCTGCGGAATCCGTGAGGGCGCCGAGGGTGCAGTACTCCACCCGTTCCGGGTCCGAATCAGCGATCTCGATGGGGCCAGGAGGCAGTTCGTCCTTCACAATCAGAACGCCATCACCGGCATCGGCCTCACGCCCTAACGTGCTTGTCAGCTCGATCATCCCACGCATCACCTTCTGTACGACGGTGTTTACGGGGAAGCTTCGGTACAGGGCGCCATACAGCGTGACATCTCCAGTTAGGTTTGGATCCATCGGTGTTGGCGCGAGACTCGCGATCGTGACATACTCAGCGTCGATGTCAGAGCCGAGGCGAAGAATGTCGTTCTGCGCCAAATCGGAACGGTTGTTGAGGGTGATGGTGTCACGGCCAGCTCGTACGGCAGCCATGAGTTGTTTCCCAAGGCCAGCGGGCGAGAGTGGGCGCGCATGCACACTCACGTCCCGATTATGGCGAAAGTGCAGAGGCGTTCGTAGTAGCGTGATCGCGTGTTCGGTTGCTCCCGTCGGCTGCACGGCAAGGACCTGGGCCTGGGCAATCGGGGTGCGATCCAGGCTGTTGACCACCCGGCCTTGCAGCCAAATCGGCACACGCCGCAGCTGCACATCCGGGGCGCTAGCAGGAAAATTCCCATCTGGGGGAGGAATGGTCAGTGACTGTTCCAGGTAGCCGGGCGCGGCAATCACCACCATCGTTTTCCCTGCCATGCTGAGATCCGGAAACACGCGCTCTACATAACCGGTGCCGCAAAACCGTCCCTCATCGAACGTCTTGATGTGCACGCCTTTCCGTTGCACGTAGACGCTGAACGGCGTGCGCAGGGGTTCCCCCGAGGTCTCGTCCCGGACCACGCCGGTAAACAAAGCCTGATAGACGATGGTCCGATCATCGACAACGGTGTAGGTCAGGTCGTCAATCTGTACCTGATGCACGGCAGCCATACGCCCCCTCTATGTCGCTCTCGTTACCGACAGGATTTGCTTGTACGTGGTTTCTTTGACCTCAACCGGTGCGGCTTGCACGGGTTCGAGATCCGAATCAATGCTGACGAGCTGCACCCAATAGCAGACCGAGAGTTGATAGGATTCCTGTAACGCATGCCAGACCCTCGTGAGTTCCTCTAGCGTCAGGGTTTCCAGGGTCAGCCGGAACGCCACGGTACTCCCTTCCAGGTCACCCTGGAGGTCCGTACCCTGCAAAATGGCATGGTCATTAACGGCTTGTAAAACTTTCCCAAGCAGTATTTGCTCGTCTTCCGGAGCCGTCATGATGGGGGTGACCAGATAATAGAGGTGGACCGGGATCGGATGGGAGCCGAGCTGATCCGGCGCGATACGTCCCGGTGGGAGATTGAGCGTATAGCCATCGCGTGCGACGCGGTAGAGCCAAAGAGAGATACCTTGTAACCCATCGTTGTTATTTCGCATCTCCTTGGGCGATCGCAGGTGGATCTGCGTCCCTATGAGCTGCGGGTCTGTGCTGTTCGTAATGTGTTCTTCTAAAAGCGCTTTCAAGGTCCGACTCACGGCGCGGATGGCTGTGAATTCGCTCATCGTCGTTGTCCTCTATAGATGGCGGTCGGTGATTCCAGCCATCGGTCTGCAACCTTGGAGGTGTTGTCACGACCTGTTCCCTTAGGTCTTAATCCCAGGCGCCCAAAAATTGCTGGATCTCCTCCAACTTCTCTTGGTTCAGCCCGTACAGGGTTTGGGCTGTGGTCGTCTGCCGCTGTGTCAGCCATCCTTGCGCCACCAGGGTATCGAGAGCCTCTTGCACCTCTTCTTCCCCACGTTCGATCGCGTCGACTGGCAACCACCATAGGAGAATCCCCTGCACGGTGTCCTTGGCATCGGGATGCGCGATGAGGTACTGGAGGACGTGCCGGATCACCATCTGATAACCCCTAGTGGATCGCTCAGACTTTATAAACCTTCCGCTGCGGAATAGCGCAAATTTGATGCCAATTCTGGAGTCTTTCCTAACCTTTTGATTTGTAATGCGTTACAAAAAACATATGGCTATGGTACCGAGGCATTTTTGCCATACCATAATCACATGTCGAAAGACGTATCTCGTTGATATACCCAGCCATAGGAGGTGAGGCAGGTTTGCCATACCAAAGTGAGGCAAATTTGCCTCACTTTTTGCTGAGGATATGGCGCAATGGTAGGAGGAAAAGGGAGAGGAATCCGACAGGAGAGGAGCAAGAGGTTAGGCCCGGAAGGCGTACCGATGTAGACCGTATTTCTGCATCAGTCGAATAAATGCGTGGCGTTCTTTGCCAGCCTGTTTTGCCGCATGGGTGACGTTTCCCCGGTGAGCAGACAGCAGATTGATGAGATAGGTCCGCTCAAACTGCGCAATGGCCCGTGCCTTGGCCTCACGGAAGGAATCGTCCGCCGGCACGGCAGTCTGAGGCGGAATGGACAGCTCGATGTCGTCCGGACGCAAGACCGAGGACGACGTGAGCAATACCGTGCGTTGGACAACGGTTTCCAGTTCCCGGACGTTTCCAGGCCATGAATGGAGCATCAACTTGTGCAGGGCTGCTGCAGAGAAATGCTGTGGCTCGCGGCTATATTGGATGCCATAGCGGCGCAGAAAGTGGGTCGCCAACCGGGGGATATCTTCGGTGCGTTCACGCAGAGGTGGTATATGGAGCGCCAGCACATATAAGCGGTAGTACAGATCTTCCCGAAACCGTTTGGCTTGAACGAGCTGCCACAAATCGGCATTCGTTGCCGCAACGATCCGCACATTGGCGGTGATGCACTTGCTACTGCCAACCGGACGATACTCATGATCTTGCAGGAAGCGTAAGAGTTTGATCTGTGCCGACGCACTCAGCGTATCCACCTCATCGAGGAAGAGCGTGCCCCCCTCTGCTTCGGCCACGAGACCCTGCTCGGGGGACGAAGCGTCCGTATAGGCTCCCTTCGTGTGTCCAAAGAGTTCGTTTTCCACGAGATGATCCGGCAGTGCACCAGAGTTGACCGGCACAAAGGGTTTGTTTTGCCGAGGGCTCTGATAGTGAATAGCTCGGGCGACGAGTTCTTTCCCCGTGCCCGTTTCACCCGCGAGCAAGACGGTCGCATCAGAGTGGGCGACGCCTAGGATCTTTTGGATCACCTGAAGGAATGGGCCACTCTCCCCGACCATGCCTTCAACGTACAGTTGGGTTTTGACCTCTCCAGCCTGGCGTGTCGTGGAGGTCTCGTTCTTGCCCTGCACCAGTCGCCACACCCGTGGGTACAAATCAATCGCCCTGATGGGGCAGGAGAGGAAATCATCCAGATTGTCGAGCAGAGAGTACCATGCCGTAGCAGGCGCATTCCTCTCGCCACAGAAAAGACCCAAGATGGGCGTGGTGTTCCACCTTCTCCTGAGGGTATAGACCTCCTGTGACAACGCCTCAGTCGAGGCGGGTAGCAGGAAAATGAGCTCGGGCTGAGGCATCATGCTCTCATAGGAACAGTGGCGCAAGGTCTGCACGTCGATTGTGGACGTAGGCAGTACGCTCTGAAGCAACCTTGCGAGCCGTTCCACTATCGCCATCCCTTGTATTTTCGATTTCCAAGCTTGACGTATATTGAAACAGGATCCTCAAGCAAAATAGCATCCTAACATTCCTGTGCACGAGAAACATGAAGATTACGTGGGGATTATGTGGGGATTATGTGGAAAAATAGAATCCAAGCTTTCATATAGATAGTTCTCGGTATGAACTTTTAAGATATCCTGGGTATCGTTCCCAGGAATTAGCGATTGCAGACAGAGTGCAGAAAACGGTGTCTGCGAGATTTCGCATTTTGAAATCAACAGCTTAATGACAATTGCAGAGTGCAGACACAATCGTGAGAGCATCTCACTCCTTTACTGTGCGAGTGGTCTTTCAAATCACCCACGTGCTCTATGAAGAAGACGTTGTGAAAGGGCGCGGTGTGAATTTTGTGAGTTTGCTGCCTATGGACCATTTTCATACCTCTCGGTATCCCGGGGGCATGACCATCCCATGAGAATTTGATAAGCCACTTTCATATAAGTTCCCTTCGTCATTGGATCCGCAACTTCACGTTGGCATCCAAAGCCTGGAAGTCGATATGTTGAGGCGTGTGTATCTGAGCGTCTGGGGCCGATTGTAGAAAAGGCTTGGGGAGCGACCTGGGGGCTGGGAGGGAAGGCGCGGACAATTCGAAGCAGTCACAGAGAGGTTGGTTAATTCCTCGGCTTGTGGCTACACTTGGTAGGCCGATTACTGGCGCTGTTCTCGAATTGAATGCCTAGGTTTTCTGTCAACGCTCGGGCAAGCTTATCGCTGAACGGACGGTGGCCGTGAATGACGGCACTCAGGTATTCCCGTGTCAGGTACGTGACTTGCACCCCGAACATGTGCAGCGTTTCTACAATGATAAGACGCAGAAAGGGTTTTCAGTCCGCACCATCCGCGATTGCCACACGCTTCTCTACGGCGCTCTGTCGCAGGCTGAGAAGAATCAACTTGTGGTGAAGAATGTCGTTGCCTTGGTCGAACCGCCTCGTAAAGAGCGAAAGGAGAAGCCGACGCTATCTCAGGAACAAGTGGCAGGTCAACCTCTCCCAGGGATTGCGAATGATCGGCTCGCTGCAGCGATTTTCCTATTGTTTGGAACAGGATTGCGTTGGGGGGAAGTGTTGGGACTGCGATGGCAAGACGTGGATTTCGAGGAGGCTATCACACGTTCGACAAACACTAGGCCGTATACGGCTCCACAACGCGGAAAGGGATGTCCCCAAAACCCGTCTCGCGTTCCAGAAGCCAAAGACCGATCAATCCCGTCGTACCATTCCTATCCCTCCTACATGCCTCAGCACTCTCCGGAAGCATAAAGCACCACAGGCCCAAGAGAAGCTTACACTGGGGCAAGGCTACCAGGATCATGGATTGGTGTTTTGCCGGCCAGATCGTCGACCCGTAGCCCCAGCCGAATTCAGTCGACATTTCGGGCGGCTGCTAAAGCGGGCGGACCTCTCCCACATCCGGCTTCATGATGCGCGGCATACGTATGCGACTCTGCTGCTAGAACTTGGTGAGGGGCCGAAGGTTATCCAGAGTCTACTTGGCCATAGTTCCGTATCGATCACCCTGGACATCTATGGTCACGTCAGTCTGGAACTCGAAAGAAAAGCCGCGTCCAAACTAAACACGGCTCTCATAGGAGGACAGTGATTTGGGTTGCTGTAAGGTTGCTGTAGTAGAAGTAGTTGCTGTACGCTCCCCATTCCTGCAACCCCTTAAAAATCAAATGCCGAAGGGGA
>CBCXVS010000265.1:0-10757 GCA_965178525.1 uncultured bacterium
GCGATAGGTCCGCACACGGACCTGCATTTCCTTCAACTGGTTCAAACCACTTAAGTTAGGCGTCTTCAGGTCGCACGATCAGGTCCCAATATTCGGGGCCTTCGGCGGTGAAACTGATGCGGCGAACGCGGCCGTTCTCGTCCTTATCCGTATGCCATTCGAGATATTCGTCTTGCTGGCGTTCCCGGAGAATCACCGGCGTGCCAAAATCTGGCTGATTATTTCGATCGGCGAACATGGGCACGCTGAATTGCGGATCAAATCGTTCGTTCTCCAGCCGTGGCACGGCATTGCCCGCCGCATCGAGGAGAACCGCGATGTTGTACACAAAAGGCAACAACGTTTGAGCCGTCTCATAAGCCTCAGGCCAACGGCTGGGGTCGCCGTCGGTGCCGTAAAAGGCTTCGATGCCGCGCGGAAATCCGGCCCAGGAGGTATCCGCAGGCGTCGGTTGCGCCCCACTAGGCGGACTGAGCGGATGGAACAGACGCGTCGTTCGGGTCGCGTCGAGAGCGCGGGTAATGAACGCATTGAGGCGTGCATCCCAAGCCTCTTTGAGGGTTTGGGGGGCAGCCGCTTGATCAAAGTCGTTTAGATTTGCCGGAGCTGATAGAAGCATGACATCCTCCCGAAAAAGGCATGAATTGACGTTAGCAAGCACAGCAGATTGACGTATTTATGCAGGTGAGACATGCTGTCAATGCTTACGCCCGTTCATCGTCGGCACATGGCCGGCTGACCGTCTGCCAATTTATTGTGCGCGGTTGTCTCTCCGGTGCACCACAACTGGCGATAACCAAAGCAACACGGCACACGACACGGTCGATTGCATGATTCCAAGCGTCTCAAAATAAACGATGTGCTATCGGGCTAGACGTCACGAAGATAAACGATAAGCGGTTCGTCCGCAAGGAGCAAAAAGAGCCCCCTGTTTTGACATCATTGCTGTGAGGTTTGCTTTCGGGGGAACTCGCTGATGGCACAGCCCCATAACCTGCGGCGTGTCGTACAGAGCACAGTTTGCGAAGTTCTCGCAGATCGTCATGGGTGAGGTCTTCTTGCACGAGTTCGTGATTCGAGATCGAAAAATAAATCGGTCCCCTTTTTCCAATGGTGTGATAGAATCGGGGTGGAAGTTGGCAGAGTGTGAATGCAGAGTGTGAATAGGGAATAGGGTCACATCTTTAAATTTCACTTTCTAGTCATACGTATGTGGCCAAACAATAAACCCAAATTAAAATTTAAAGATGGACCCCGTAATTTACTGGAGACTAGTTAAAGCGCCCCACGCGGCACCGGGATGCCGGGAATGTTCATCCGGATCCGTCCTAACGTATCCCAGGTGGTGAAATACAGGGTTTGCCAATCATTATCGCCCCAGGCGACGTTCGTCGTCTGGGCTCCCGGCGCCACCGTGCCCAGATGGGTTCCGGCGCTGTCGAATATCCAGATGCCGCCCGGACCGGTGCAGTAGACGTTGCCTTCCACATCGACCTTCATACCATCGGGAACGCCGATGCGATCGTCCTCGAGGGTGGCGAACACACGGTCCGTGGCCATGGCCAGCAACCCATTGTCCTCTACGTCGAAGGCGCGAATGTGGCCACGGCGAGAGTCGTTGACATAGAGAATGCGCTCATCCGGCGAAAACGCTAGGCCATTGGGCACGACGAAATCCCACACCAACACATGTATCGACCCCAGGTCTGAGGAGACACGGTACACGCCGCAAAAATCCAACTCGGATTCGATACGCCCCAACCCGGGATCGGTGAAGTAGATACTGCCATCGGATTTCACCACGACATCGTTCGGCCGATTCAAGCGGCGGCTCTTGTAATGGTTCGCCACCACCGTGAGGCTGCCGTCATGCTCCCAGCGCGTGACGCGGCGCGCCAGGTGTTCACAAGCAATGAGCCGGCCCTGCCGGTCGCGGGTGAGGCCATTGGCCTCATTCGTCGGTTCGTAAAACAGCGTACAGCCCTCGCGGGATGACCACTTCATACGCCGATTATGGCCGATATCACTGAAGAGGACATGGCCCTCTTCATGCCACCACACCGGCCCCTCAGCCGGACCGGCCGCACCGCCAAAGCCGCTGGCCAGCTCCTCGATCTGTCGGTTCACATCGACGATACGATCCAATCCCGGCGCGTGTTTTTCGATCGGCATACGTCGCTCCTTCCGTGCAGGCTGCTTGCTGTAGATATCTCTAGGCACAAAGGCTCTTTCTTGTCTGGACGTGGGCCGATTGTATCGACGGGAGAGCCTTAGAGTCAAGCACGGAACGCAGAGGTTGTCATGGGGGGCATTTCATGCCAGCATAGGTCTGCTTATCATCCGAACCATACCCATCGTGCTGAGACGCAAAGGAGTATGACATGGCTCTGAAGGACTTCATCCAAAACAGTTTCGATCGGCATTATGCCGCCTTGATGCGCGCCGTGGAGGATCTGACACCTGAGGAGCTGGCCTGGCGGCCGGGACCGGAGTCCCATTCCATCGGATTCGTCGTGTGGCACTATGGGCGCGCCCTCGATCTCTGGATACAGACCCTGACCAAGAGCGCGCCGCAGCTGTGGGAGTCGGAATGGGCTCAAAAGTTCAACCGCCCCCCCGATCCCAACGACCTCGGCTTCGGATACACCGCGGAGCAGTTGGCGACGTTCACGCTGCCTGACCCCACCGTGCTGCTGGGCTATGCCGAAGCCATGCGCGCCAACACCATGGCCTACCTCGAGGGATTGGACGATACGGCGCTCGAAACCGTGACGATGACCCGCCGGGATGGCGAACGCATCCCGTTGGCTGCGATGTTCGAAATGCTGATTTGGGAAGTGAATCAACACGGCGGACAGGCCGCCTACATCCGCGGGATGCAGCGCGGCCTTGGGCAGTGAGCCAGGAAGAGGGGCACGGCGCGCCGTGCCCCTACTTATGTATCCACGGCTGGGGATGTGATGTAATTTTTGATCCTGAGCTGAAAACTGAGAGCTGACAGCTAAAAACTGACAGCTAAAAGCTACACGGCAAACCCATACAGCTTGGCGGCGTTCTCACAGGTGATTTTACGCCGCACATCAGCAGAGACACGGCCCAGATCCGCTTCAATCACCTGCAGGGAATCCGGCCAGATGCCATCGGGGTGGGGATAATCCGAGCCCCAGATGATATTGTCTTCGCCCACGAGATGGATCATATCGGCGATGGTCGTCTCGTGTTGATAGGTCGTATACCCTTGGCGCCGCCACAACTCGCTCGGTTTCAGCTTAAAGTTCAGATCCTCAAACTGGTCCTCGTACTCCTCGTCCATGCGTGACAGCACGTACGGAATCCAGCTCGCGCCGCATTCGCCCAGGACAAACTTCATGCCCGGATAGCGATCCAAGGCGCCGGAAAAGACAATACCGGCGAGGAATTCGGCCCCTGCGATCTGGAACAGGGTCAGCGCCGTGCCGCGCACCTGCGCCGCGTATTCCTTCGCCATCTCATCGCTGTCGGGCCGGCGCATGGCGTAGCCCGTAGTGTGAAAGGAGACGGGAATGCCGGTCTCGTCCGCCGCGGCCCACACCGGGTCCTAATCCCGGTGCCAGATCGGTTTGACGGCAGTGGAGACGGCGAAATCCGCCCCCTTCAAGCCCATCTTAGCGGACCGCCGCAGCTCGGTGGCCGCCGCTTCGGGGTCGTCGTTGGGAATGCAGGCCAGCGCCGCCAACCGGTTGGGATGCGTCTTGCAGAAATCCGCGGCCCAGTCGTTGTAGATCTCATATACCACGCGGAGCAAATCCCGATCTTGCAAGAGCCGGCTGATGCCCAGAATGCCGTACATCACTTCGGCCGCAATGCCGTCGATGTCCTGATCTTTGATGCGCAGCTCCGCGGTTGTCGGGTGCGGGTCGCCGTCGAAAAAGCCCAATTCGAACATGCGATCCGTGTGCTTCGAGACCCCGCGCTGCGGCGGCTCCAGATTGGCCAGCAAGCCAAACGGCTGCTTCGCCAGGTCGCGTCCCTCGGCAAACCAGTGCTTGCCTTCCGGCGTCTCGACCACGTGCGGCACCTGATCTTTCCACTTTGCCGGGGCATTGGAGACAAACAGGTCGTGTGGCAACCATCGCAGGTCAATATGCCCGTCGCCGGATATTACCTTGTGTTCCATGGTGCTCCCTTCCTTTAGCAAGGTGATGGTGTGCGGCTTGTCAGCCGCATTATACAACCATTGTGGGGCGTCTTCCCAGCGCCTTCTTTACGAGACCGGGTCTAGGCGATCCCGGCGGTCGCTCTCCGCGTCGCTCACCACATGCTGGTACATATGGATATCGCGTTGAGGAAATGGAATGGACAAGCCCACCGCGTCGAAACGTTCCTTCACGGCCCGTGTGACGTCCCGATACACGGTGTAGTAATCGTCATAGGTGGCCACCCACGGGCGCACAATAAAATTGATGGACGAATCGGCCAACTCATTCATCTTGACGACGGGCGCCGGGTCTGCCGGCACGAGGGGGTGGGTGGTGACGATCTCTTCGAGGGTCTGCTCGGCGGTGGCGAGGTCATCGCGGTAGCTGATGCCGAACACCATATCCACACGCCGAGTGTCACTGCCAGTGATATTGGTGATAATACCGGCCCACACGGCGCTGTTGGGCACGACCACGGTCTGATTGTCGGGCGTTTTGAGAATCGTGGAGACGAGCGTGGTCGCGTGTACCGTGCCACGGGTTCCGGCGATGCTGACGTAATGCCCGATGTCATAAGGCTGGTAGATGATGATCATCACACCAGACGCGAAATTACTCAGCGTTCCTTGTAAAGCAAAGGCGACAATGAACCCGACCGCGCCAATGGCGGCTAAAAAGGGACCGATCTGTACGCCGAGTGCGGCGAGGAGGATGATAATCCCGAGAAGAAAGGAGATGTTGCGCACGGTGTTGGCCAGAAAATTCGTCAAGAGTTCGGACGTTTCCGCCACGGCGGACATCGCGGTCGCAACGAACCGGCCCAAGATCTTGGAGATAATTCTGAACACGATGAGCGCCACGATAACCCAGAGGATGGTGGTCGCCCACCGCACGCCGCCCTCGGGCGATGTGAGCCAGGCCCATATCCAACTGAGCAGATTCGTCACGTTCCCTTGTAGGCTGGTCACGGCACGGATGTAAGCCTCGTAATCATTCACGTCTCCGCCTTTGTTACGCAGCCCTCTGACGACGACTTCGAAACGGTTGATGATGCCTTGCCGCTCAGCAAACAACGCTTTGATCTTGGCCTTGTCCTCTCCGGCAATTTGCGCTTCGCTCGTCGCCTTGACTTTTTGCTGCAGAACGATGAGCCAGCCCTCAGCTTCGCTGACCAACTGCTCTTTGGTCAAGGGCAGCAGCTGCAGCCGCAGGTCCTCTAGAGGGATGGTCGGATTGTCCACGGCCTTCGGCGGCGGCTTTTTCGGGGTCTCTCGCTCCTCGGCATGGGCGCCCCACGTGTGGAGAGCGACGGCGAAGATCACGATGGTCAATGCGACCATGATCCGACAGGGTTGCATGGCGTGCTCCTTTCCTCTTTCTGCCCATTGGCGCGGTGCGACTTCCGTCGCCGCGCGATGCAACGCTAGCACGACAACTCAAGGCATACCAAGATACTACGCTGGATCCGCATATCTTTCCGCAGAAATTGCTGGTGTCGCAGGCGTGTGCTACCATGGCCGCACGTGACCTGAGCGATCATCTTGTAATGGAGGGACAAGCCATGGTTCAGCCGGTCTCTGTCTTTTACTCCTACTCACACGATGACAAATCGCTACTGGAACAGTTGCAAAACCACCTGGCAAATTTACGGTATCGTCAATTTATCGATGATTGGCATGACCGTAACATCAGTCCCGGCGTGAAGTGGAAGCACGAGATCTGCAAACGGCTTGAAACGGCTCAGATCATTTTGCTTCTGATTAGCTCGGATTTTATGAAGTCACACTATTGTTGCGCCGAGATGATGCGAGCCCTCAAACGACATCGTGATGGAGAGGCCCGTGTCATTCCCATCATGCTGCGGTTGTGCTGGTGGCCAGAGGCGCCGTATGAGCATCTTCAGGTGTTACCGACTAATGGGACACCGATTACGCAGTGGAGAGACATTGACAGAGCGTTCACCGAAGTGGCCCAGGGAATTCAGTCGGTCGTCGAAGAACTTCGCCAGGGTACCGCGTTGACCGAGCCGACAATCCGCACGACGGCCAACGATTCGATGACCCTGTCAAACATGGTACGGGAAACCGGCGCTATGCCTGCCGATTCACGCTTCTACGTTGTCCGCCATGCAGACCATGACGCCATACAGCAGTTGTCGTCGTCCGAACCCACAATCACTGTGAAAGGTCCCTACAAATCCGGCAAGAGTTCGCTGTTGCACCGTCTTCACGCCCAAGCCGTCCAAGCTGGCTGGCGCTCCTGCTATCTCGATTTTCAGTTGCTGGATCGCTCCTGTTTCGAGAGTCTGGATCAATTGTTACGGAATTTGGCGTCTGAGATGTCTGAGGAGCTGGCTCTCGATGCCGAACCCGATGCGATCTGGTCAGGACATGGCTCTGCCCCGCGGAAACTGACGCGCTTCCTGGACCAGGCCGTTCTGGCCGACACCGATACGCCCGTGCAATTACTGTTTGACGAGGCCGATCGAGCCTTTACATTTCCGGACTGCTGCACGGCTCTCTTCGCCATGATTCGGTCGTGGCATAATCGCCGCGCAAGGCTCGAAGGTTGGAAACCCTTGCGCTTGGTCATTGCGCACTCGACGGACCCGGCTCTATGGATCAGCGATCTGAATCAATCGCCCTTCAATGTTGGCTTCCCCATTTCGCTCGACGATTTCGATGAGCAGCAGGTCCATGATTTGAACCGCAGGTACGGCGAGCCATTGCAGGGCGAAGGCGACATGACCAGGCTGACCGAGTGGGTCAGTGGTCATCCATATCTGGTGCGGCTGGCCTTGTACACGCTGGCGACTCAGCGATGCTCTCTAGAGAAGGGCCATGCAGGAAGACAGTCCATTTGCTCCCCACTTGCATCATTATCTGCGTTTGCTGCTAGAAAATACCGACCTCAGAGCCGCCCTACAGCAGATCATCAGCGCTGGCATTTGTCAGAACGAAATGCACTTCCAACTCTTGTAGTCGGCCGGACTCATCAAAGGGGCGACACGGGAGTCGGCGACCATGCGTTGTCGGCTGTATCACGAGTATTTCAGGGCGCGACTATGACAACACCGGGCCAACCAGCCAGTGATTTTTACGTGGTCGGCGGGACCATGCGGCCCGATGCGCCGAGTTACGTCGAGCGGGACGCTGACCAGGAACTCTTCGAGCATGCCAGGACGGGGGATTTCTGCTATGTGCTCACGGCACGGCAAGTCGGGAAATCCAGCCTGATGATCCGCACCGCCAAGCGGTTGCAACAAGAGGAAGGCGTCCGGACCGCCATTGTGGATCTAACCCAAATCGGCACGGCTCCGGATGGCACATCGGCGGATCAGTGGTATTACGGCATTGCTGAGGTTATCGTGGAGGAACTCGGCCTCGATGTGGATCTCGACACCTGGTGGGACCAACGGAAGCAACTACCGGCGCTGCAAAGACTGATGCGTTTTTTTCGCGATATCGTCCTGGCCCAACCGCCTGAGCAAGTGGTGATCTTCGTAGATGAGATCGATTCAACCATCGGTCTGCCCTTCACCGACGACTTCTTTGCCGCCATTCGCGCCTGCCACAATGCCCGCGCCAACGAGCCGGACTATCAACGCCTGAGCTTCGTCCTGCTAGGTGTTGCCAGTCCATCCGATTTGATTGCCAACACCCAGCGCACACCCTTCAATGTTGGGCATCGTATCGACTTGACAGACTTCAGACGCGAGGAAGCGAGGACGATGGCTAGAGGCTTGTCTGAGAGCGAGGAGACAAACGAAGAGGCGCTACAGCATATTTTGGCCTGGACCGGAGGACATCCGTATCTGACGCAAAAATGTTGCGCCGCCGTAACTCAAAACGGTATCCAAAACATCTCGGCTAACGGCATCGAGAACGTCGTCTGGCAGACGTTTCTGGCTCCCGGAGCTGCGCATAACGACCCTAATCTCCGGTTCGTTCGCGAGCGTCTCGTTAAATTTCACGATGGCGCACGGCGTCTCCTCGCTCTCTACCGCCGTATCCGGCAGGATAAGCAGGTAGCCGATAATCCCCTATCGCCCCTACACACAGCCCTGAAGCTATCCGGTATCGTGACGTCTGACAGCGATGGCATGCTACGCATCCGAAATCGCATCTACGAACTCGTCTTCACGGATGCGTGGGCGAAACAGGCGATGCCAGCGGACTGGAAAAGGCGCGTGGCGACGGCTGCCGTCGTTCTGTTGTGTTTCCTCGCCGTAGGTTGGTATGAGGTCATCTATCCTCGGCTCTACATCTCGAAACTAAGCAAGGCGCTGGATGATAAAGAGAGACGTGTGCAGGCTGCCAGGGCTCTGCCTGACGTGGATTATCCGCATTTGCTCATGACATCACGCCATGACGCTTCGGTCTTCACGTTGGCCTTCAGCCCGGACGGCAACACCCTTGTCACGGCCAGCGGCGATGGCACGGCAAGGCTTTGGCGCGTACCCTCGAGTAACCCCCTGGGCTCTCCCCTGCGCCATGACGCTTGGGTCCGGGCGGTGGCCTTCAGCCCGGACGGCAACACCCTTGTCACGGCCAGCGGCGATAGCACGGCAAGGCTTTGGCGCGTGCCCTCGGGCAAGTCCCTGGGCTCTCCCCTGCGCCATGGTGATTCGGTTCGGGCGGTCGCTTTCAGCCCGGACGGCAACATCGTCGTCACGGGCAGCGACAAGGGGGAAGCGCGACTGTGGCATGTGCCCTCGGCCCAGCCCTTAGGCGAACCTCTGAAATATGACGATTCAATCCTGGCAGTCGCCTTCAGCCCGGACGGCCAAAACATACTGGCTGTTACACAGCGGTGGGTACGTGCATCGTCTTTTGACGGCCAGACCATCAAGGATATTGCCAGCCGCATGTTACCTAGCGCCTGGAAAGGACCTGGCAGCTATCGCCTACTCAACGAAACGGATGCCAGCATGGGTTATTGTGTGCAGGTTGCAGTCCTCCCTATAGGCAATACCCTACAAATCAGAACCTTGTGTTTCGACGCCCCTGACGCCGAGCCTTGAGGGAGCTCCCGCGACATTGCTGGCCGAGTGGCAGAAGAGGCTGGGTCTGAAAATCGACGAGAACGGGGATATTGTCCCGCTGTGGCGATAGCCTGTGGATACAGACGTATGACAGGAACACATGATGTTCTTATCCTATTCTTATCCTGAAGGTTGTGGATATGCCTGCCATTGACATGTATCACGACTGCGTCAAGAATGCCCTGGTCAAGGACGGATGGACAATCACGCATGATCCCTATACCCTGACGTTTGGGCAGAGAAATGTCTTCGTTGATCTGGGTGCGGAACGGGTGTTAGCGGCTGAGAAAAACAACGAAAAAATTGCCGTAGAAGTGAAAAGCTTTCAGGGCGCATCGGACATTCGTGACTTTGAAGTCTCCATTGGCCAATATATCTTCTATCGCTCACTGATTGCACGGTTCGAGCCCGACCGTCAGCTGTTTCTGGCGGTGCCGCACAGCGTCTTTATCAGCACGCTTGATGAGCCCATTGCACGACCTGTGATGGAAGACCTGGCCATTGCGTGTATAGCCTTTGATCCTCTCCAGGAGATCATCATCAAATGGACGAAGTAAATCGCTACCGCAAGATCATTCGAGAACTTATTCAGAATTATGCACAGTACCAACCCGCCCGTGGCGACGTGCAGATCGAAGTGATCTTCGACGAATCGAACGATCATTACGAATTGATGTACGCGGGCTGGAATGGCCCTTACCGCATCCATGGGAGTGTGCTCCACATCGATATTCGCAACGAAAAAATCTGGATTCAATACGATGGCACGCACGCCGGCATTGCCGATGAACTCGTCAAGGCCGGCGTGCCCCATAATCGCATCGTGCTCGCCTTCAAGCCACCGGAAATCCGCCCGCACACGGATTTTGCCGTGGCGTGAGAGAGGTTGATGATGAATCGAGCGCGTGACACAGAAGAAACAGGCGATCCGTTGATCGATGAAGTTCGTGCCCTGCGCAAAGCCATAAGTGACCGAGTCGGCAACGATTGGGAGAAGCTCGGTGAGTATGTAAGACAGGTGGGAGAAGAATACCGCACCAAGACCGGGCGCTTTGCCGCACGCCCATCGGTGACATAGGAAACCGTGCATGGAATGCACCCTACATTTTCCTGCTCATATGCTCATTTCTAGCCCGATTGCCGCTGCCCTCCGCCTATGCTACTATGGCTGGGCATCCCGCGTGTATGGCGATGTACAATCGCAGCCTTGCTCATTTGCTCAACGAAAAGGAGTAGGATCTAGACTCTCTATAAGTGTTCATTTGTACCGAAAGATGTTCAGGTAAACACATGATACTCGCCCATAAAATTGCCCTCGATCCAAAACCCGATCAACAGGAACAGTTTGCACGGGCAGCGGGGTGTGCCCGTTTTACGTGGAATTGGGCCTTAGCAGAGTGGCAACGGCAATACAAGGCAGGTGAAAACCCGACTGCTGGCAAGCTGAAAAAGCAGTTCAACGCCATTAAGGGCGAGCAATTTCCGTGGATCGGTGAATCCCCTAAAGACGCCAATCAGCAGGTGTTTGCCCAGCT
>CBCXVS010000266.1:0-2175 GCA_965178525.1 uncultured bacterium
GAGGAGAGTCGGTCTCAGGCAATCGGCGTAACTGCTTCATCAAGAAAGGAGTTGGCTTGACTTAAGGCCATTCGGGCGGAACTAGGCTATCATGTACCCTCTCGATAGACGTGGTTTTCCTGCTGACTTCGTCTACAATAGGTTCCTACACGTGAAGCGGCATCCCACGATGAGGCGCGTACGATAGAAGGAGGCAAGCACATGGAGCGTCGCGACATTCGGGCGGAGAGCCCAACGGAAAAAGGACGCGGCTTTATGCCGGCGGTCAGCATCAACCCCGGCCGGCTCCTATTCACGGCCGGCATGACCGGCCGCGGCCCTGATGGCGCCATGGTCGAGGGCGGCATGGGGCCGCAAACGCAACGGACGTTTGAGCGGCTGCGCGCCATTGTCGAGCATGCGGGCGGGAGCCTGCAGCAGAGTATCAAACAGCTGCTCTATGTCACCGAACTTGAAGCCTACTACGCCCAGGGGCGCGGCACTCGCGCCGCGTTTTTCGAGCCGGCGCGCCCGGCGTCAACTGGCCTGGTGGTGCGGCGATTGGCCGACCCCGCTATGTTGATTGAGGTCGAACTGGTGGTGGATTTGCCGGGGCCGCCACCGGACGCGTTCACGCTAGAGAAATTCGATGTCGAGGCGCACGGGCTCGATTTTTTCCAGGGCGTCATCGTCAACGGCGGGCGGCTGATCTATTTGGCCGGGCAGGTGGCCAATCACCCGGATGGCTCGGTGGCGGGCGTCAACGATATGCTCGAACAGGCGGAGAAGGTATACGAGAACATCGGGTATGTGTTGCAGGCCGCTGGCGCCACGCCGGCAAGCGCCGTGAAGGAAACGACGTGGACGCTCGATGTGGATACCTGGCGGGCGTATGGCACGCCGGTGCGCCGCGCCTTTTACCAGGGCGATTACCCCGCCTCGACGCTGGTGGAAATTCCCGGGTTGGCGCGGCCGGAGTTTTTAGTGGAAATCGAAGTCATCGCCGCGGTGGCGTAGAGGGGATATGACATGGCTTATACCGCGATTGTATCTGAGCAGGCCAAGCCCGTGGCGAATTACCAGATGGCGACACGCCAGGAAAGTGGGCGCCTCGTCTATGTCTCGGGCCAAGTCGCCTGGGACGCCGACGGCAATACGGTCGGCCGGGGCGACATCCGCACTCAGGCCCGTCAAGCCTTCCAAAATCTGCGCCAGGTGTTGCAGGAGGCTGGCGGCGATTTGCAGGACCTTTTGAAAATCACCACGTATGTGACGAATCTTGACGATTATCCGGCTGTGATCGAAGTCCGGCGCGAGTTTTTTCCGGACGGACTCCCGGCCAGTACGCTCATCGTCGTCGCAAGCCTGTTCCACGCGGATTGGCTCATCGAAGTGGAGGGCATGGCCGCCATCGGCTAGGCGCGAACGTCCAGGACAGGTGACATCATGCCATATGAAGTAAGCGTTGAACGCGATGTGCGGGTGCCCATGCGCGATGGCATCACGTTGGCGAGCGATAAGCTCCCACTTTTCTGTTCCAAAGTGCCCAAACGACGTAGCGTTCTATACCGTTGGGTTGGCTTGACACGGGTCTAGCGGTCTCCTAGACTCGGCGCATGGCTCATAGCGAGACGTGCTATCGACGGAGTGCTCCATATCCATGTGGTCCGCATGATCCAAGCGAGACCGTACGACGGGCTTGTTCGCTGAAAGAGGCGCTCGAAGATGATGCTCGCACATAAAATTGCTCTTGATCCCAAGCCGATGCAGCGCAACCAATTTGCGCGGGCGGCGGGGTGTGCGAGGTTCACGTACAACTGGGCGCTAGCCGAGTGGCAACGGCAGTACGAAGCAGGCGAGAAGCCGAGTGCGGCGCAGCTCAAAAAGCAGTTTAACGCGGTCAAGCGCGAGCAGTTCCCGTGGACATACGAGTCGCCCAAAGACGCGAATCAGCAGGCATTCCGTCAGTTGAATACCGCGTTTCAGCGATTCTTGAAGGGACAAGGCGGCTACCCACGGTTTAAGAAACGCGGTGTTCACGACTCGTTTTACGTGAGCAACGACAAGTTCGAGGTCGACGGCAAGTGGGTGCGCTTACCGAAGATCGGGTGGATCAAGATGAATGGCCTTAAGTTAAGCCAACTCCTTTCTTGATGAAGCAGTTACGCCGATTGCCTGAGACCGACTCTCCTCTCA
>CBCXVS010000266.1:2184-10729 GCA_965178525.1 uncultured bacterium
CTTAAGTTAAGCCAACTCCTTTCTTGATGAAGCAGTTACGCCGATTGCCTGAGACCGACTCTCCTCTCATGATGAGGGCCTTCATTCCCCCCACTGACAGGAGAAGCGCTCCGGACATCCCGTATCACCCCCCGGCTGCAACGCCTCCAGGCCGACTGCGCCGCCCACCTCCTATCCGAGGCCATTCCGGCGGCGTGTGAGGCGGTCGGCTATACCGAGTGGCGCGACCGCCTCCTCCATCCGGTCGTCACCGTCCAGGCCTCTCTGGGGCAACTTCTCCCTGGCCATGCCGCCTGCCGTCATCTCCCGCACTGAACGGGTGGCTACTCCAGTGCCTCGGCCTCCTGCCCGGCTCCTACCCAGCTGCCTGGAGGCGTGCTGGACCACCTCTGCGAACGCGTCGGCCAGTCGGCCCGGCCACGGCCTTGGAGGACGGGCGCTGGCATGGCCATCGCGTTTTCTTCGTCGAGGCCTCCGGGGGCGCCAGGCCCGATACCCCGGTGTGGCAAGACGAGGTCGGCCCGCCCGGCGAACAACCGCCCGGCGGTGGCTTTCCCGTGGCCCGGCTGCTGGCGCTTTTCCATGCGGGCAGGGGCCTGCTCCCCCCCCTAGCGGCGTCTGCTTTGAACCCCCACGAGTTGTCCCCAGTCCAACCGATGCATCCGGCCATGGAACCAGGTGAGGTGCTGGTGACGGAGCGGGGCCTATCGTCCGATGCCCAGATGGCCTTGCTCAGACTGGCCGGTTTGCCCGCCCTCATGCGAGTCGGTGCCCGACAGATGGTCGCTTTCACCCCGTCTCGGCCCTTGGTGATCCCCGCTACCCGACCGACCCCTCAGAGCCAAGGTCTACCCCGCTCGCGGTGGATCATGGCCCATGGCCAGCAGGACCAACGGGTGGAAGGGTTCCAGCCCAAGACCTGGCCGGCTGGGCTCGATCCCCCAACCTTGGCAGCGTTCCCTGCATCGCTTTTCCTGCCAGAGTTGCGGCATCAGGTGATCCAGCCCGGCTTGCGCTCGCGAGTGCTCACGTTGGTCACGACCTGAGTGGATGCGCCATGCTCTTCAAAAGATGATCTGGCCGAACCCTCCTTCAAACGCTGGGAAGCAGCAACGCGTCTGAGACCACTCAAAACTGCGATGCAGATGGATGCACGGCCCGGCAAAACCGTGGTGGGAGTACGGCAAGAACGGACCGTTTTCCTTCTGCTCTACAACCTGGTCCGACGGGTCATTGTCCAATCGGCCAAGCATCAACCGGCGGATGTTGAACGGATCAGCGTTATCGATGCTCTGCGGGGGTGCAGTGAACCCGACAGTGGGGGGCCCTGAGAGGAATTATTCGTCCACCTCTCTCGTCCGAACCGGGTCGAACCCCGCGTCCAAAAGCGACGACCCCAGACCGCTCCCCTCATGACAAAACCCCCTCATGTGTTGGGTCAACCGTTGACACGACCAGCAGTTAGAGCTTCACTTAAGGCCATTCCAGGTACCCTGGGCTTCAGGGGAACGATAAACGCCGGTGGACTGCCGAGCGCTGGCCTGCTATCGTCCTTGCCGGGAAGCAAGAGCGATGTTCCAAGCGGGTGAAACTCAGCAGGGTGAAGCCGGAACTTTGCGTACTCAATGGGCACTCTTTGATGACTTTTGAGTACTAGAGAGATAGCAGGGCGCTATGAAGGACAAGGTTAAAACACGCCAGGATCTCCTCTATCTGCTCGCCCAGGCCTCCGAGCTCGAACACTCACTGGCCTGCCAATATCTTTACGCCGCGTTTAGCCTGAAGCAGGAAGGGGAGGCCGGTGTGTCGGACGGCCAGGCGCGGCTGATTGACGGTTGGCGTCAATCCATGATTGGCATCGCTGTGCAGGAGATGCTGCATCTCGGTCTGGCCAGCAATCTCCTCACCGCGATCGGTGGCGCTCCGTATTTCCGGCGCGCCAACTTTCCTCAGGAGCGGACCTACACCACGCTCGGGCTCGATTTCCGCTTGGCGGGCGTCAGCGTGCCCACCCTGCGCCGCTTCTGTTGCTTCGAACTGCCGCCAGAGATTCAGCCGGACTCCAGGTACGCCAACTGGAAGGACATATGCGCGGGCGTGAGAGGCGCCAGGACCGCCGACGTGGCCGCACCGCTGCTGCCTCAGCCCATCGCCTATGACTCCATTGGCGCCCTCTACGAGCTGATCGAGGACGGATTTAAGACGCTGTATCCTGAGGATGCATCGAAGCTCTTTATCGGCCCGAAGAGCGCACAAACGGCGTCGATGTGGCAGACGATGATGGCGGTCACCACGCGTGCTGAGGCGTCGACGGCGATCGACCTCATCTTGCGCCAAGGCGAGGGGGCGTATGGAAACGACGAAGAGATCGAGCAGGCCCACTTCGGCCGGTTCGTCACGATTTACGACGCGCTAGAGAATGGCGCTGGGGGCGCAGAGCCCGCTTGGCCGGTGGTGGAGAACCCGGTATTAATGTTGCACTATGACTCTGTCAACCCGACCATCTTGACGTCGGAGGTCGCGCGGGACGCCAACGAGATTTTCGTGGCGACCTATGAACTCGCTCTGCAGGTTCTCCTGCGATATTTTGCTAACACCGACGAGACCGATGAGCAGCGCTATATTCTCAAACAGGTCTTTTTAAGTCTGATGCGCTACGGCTTAACCCCACTCGGCACCGCGATTGCGCGGCTCCCGGCGTTCGATGGGCAACCGGACGGCCCGCGCGCTGGCGCCAGCTTCGAATTCTACTCCGACACGTTGCTTTTGCCGCATCAGGACAGTGCATGGCGTTACTTCGAGGAGCGCTGAACCGAGATCGCCGCGGCCGCCCGGCAGCTTGCCGAAGACGGTCTGAGCGCGGACTATGCGTTGTTGCGAAGCGCCCTGACCGGCGGCAGCGACCCGGGTGAGCCCGGCGTGGCAGCCGTATGCGATAAATATGCGGTCGGTGTTTCGGCTGGACGCGCCGCGCCGGGGCGCTGGACCTGGGACAATGGCATCCGGGCGTTTTTTTCCCCGCTCGACGTCGCACGTATGGCGTTCAGAATGAACCTCAACGACGAGTCAAGTATGAGGGATAACAAGGACATCATTTCGCAGCGCATCGGCACGGACACGCAGGTGCGGATGCCCCCGCAATTCTTGCTGGAGGACGAAACCGGGGGCGCCTTCTATCGCAATCCTGAGGGGCCTTGGACCGATGAACGTATTGCGATATTCCGTGCGTGGGCTGGCATCGGAGCGCCTGCCCCCAGCTTCGAGTGTCCGGAGAATCCGACCTGGGAATCCGCCGTCAAGGACTGGTTTAGCGCAACGGACGTAGATCATATGCGACCCTTCGGGATCGATCTCTCCAACTACGATTCGGTGCGGCAAAACATCGGCCGGATCAGCTCCGCCATCGAGACCAAACGGATGCCGCCGGGCGGATGGTCCGATGAAAAAATTGCGTGCTTCAAGGAATGGACCGACGCTGGTTTGCCGTAGGGTGAAGCGCCGGCCGCGCTCACGTGGCGGCCGACCTCCGCCAAGCGCGCGCGGCGGTATGACGACATCTTTTTCGTGACGCCGGATATCGGCTGGGCGGTCAATAGCGATGCCGAGGTCGTGCACACTCGTAATGGCGGCGCCTGGATCACGCAGACGGTTCTCGATGATGTGAACGACCAGCCGATTTATCCGCGTTGCATTCAGTTCGCTAACGAAACGCGCGGATTTCTCGGCACCGTCTCGGCAGCCATGCGCCTGTATACGACGTCTAATGGCGGCGCGACATGGGAGCCGCAGCCGGATCTGCCGCCTGAAGCGCCCCTCAAAGTGTGCGGCCTCACGGTCGTCAACGAAAACGTCGTCTATGCGACCGGCACCAACGAGCCTGAGGATTTGGCGGCCATGATGAAGACGGTCGACGGGGGCCGGACCTGGACCGCGACTTCCCTTGAAGCGCACGCTTCCATCCTGATCGACAACCACTTCTTTGACGAGCAGCGGGGGCTCGTCGTCGGGGGATTCACCGATGTCCCGCGGGAGAGGCGCACTCGAGACGACGTGCACCCGGTGATTTTGCTGACCGAGGACGGCGGCGAGACCTGGGCCAATCTGCTCCAGGATTTTACCTCGCAGTATCCTAAAGGGGAGTGGGGATGGAAGATTTTCGTCGTCGATGCCAACGTGATATACGTCTCGCTGGAGAACTTCTATGCGGGCGCGGTTGCCAAGACTGAGGACGGGGGCCAGACATGGCGCCGCCTCCCGATCAACGATCCTCAGGGGAATGCGAATCTTGAGGGGGTTGGCTTTGTGTCGGATGACGTCGGCTGGGTCGGCGGCTGGGGCGATGTCCGTTTCGAAGGCGGATTCACCAGCGCCACCCTGGACGGCGGCGCGACCTGGACTGATGCCAACGAGGTGGGCCGATTCATCAACCGATTCCGCTTTTTCGGCTCCCCGGTCAATCTCGGTTATGCTTCCGGTGACACGATCTATAAATACAGCGCCGCTTCGGAGGCCCTGGTCGAGGACGCGACGGCTCGCGCCGCGGCGGAGCCGACACCCATGCTACTCGGCGCCAGCGACCCGGCGCGCGTCGGGCTGCCGTTCCCGATTCGGTTCGTCGTGCCAGGGGGGGCACAACGCCTGCGGCTGCACATCTGGAATCAGTTCGCGGTGCACGTGCGCACCCTCGTGGCCGAGGCAGATCCGGAACCGGGCGAACGCCAGGTGTGCTGGGATGGTACCGATGCCGCTGGCGCGCCGCTGGGCTCGGGGGTGTTCATTTATCGCTTGCGAGTCGATGATCGATCTGAAAGCCGCATCATTCGTGTCGATGCCTGAGAACCTCAGTCGCTTGGATTTTCGTGGCGCACTCACGTATGATGGCACGAGGTGACGTTTTGATGGAAATAGCAGGCGAGAAAGGGGTATGACCAAGAGGAGGTAAGAAGCTATGGTGACGGTCGGGACGGGTGAATATCGGTACGAGCTGATCGAAAACTGGGCCAAGTTGCCCCAAGGCGAGACGTTTGGGAATACGAGCGCGGTAGCCACCGATTCACAGAACCGGGTGTATGTGTTCCAGCGCAAAGACCCACCGATTGTGGTCTTCGATCCGGATGGCAACCATCAGGATAGCTGGGGCACGCGCGCTTTTGCCAATCCGCATGGCATCTACATTTCCGATGATGTTTTGTATTTGACCGACCGGGATGATTCTGTCTGTCTCATGTATACCCTGGACGGGAAACCGTTGCAGGTATTGGGCACGCGTGGCCAACACTCGGACACCGGATGCGAAACACCTGGCGATCTTGTGCCCCGCGCCGCTGGGCCATTCAACTACCCGACGGAGATGGTGCCGTCCCCATCGGGCGATTTGTATGTGTCGGATGGCTACCGCAACGCCCGGGTGCATCGGTTTACCAACGCCGGTCAATTGATGACGTCGTGGGGCGGGCCGGGCAAAGGCGGTCCGAACGAGTTTCATCTGCCGCACAGCCTGGTGGTAGACGACGGGGGCACGATCTACCTGTGCGACCGCGAGAACAACCGCATCCAGGTGTTTTCCGCCGATGGGGAATTTGTCGCGATGTGGTCCGACTTGCGCCGGCCGCTGGACATTTCGATCGGCCAAGATGGTCTGTTTTACATCAGCGAAGGCGGCGTTGAGGGGCTGTCGCCCCGGGTGAGCCTGATGGACAATCAAGGCAATGTCGTGGCCCGGTGGGATGCGCTGTCGGCCCATGGCAGTTGGGTAGATGCCCGAGGCGATATTTACATGGCGTTAGGGGCGCGCGAGCGGGTGGACAAGTACGTGCGGCTCTAAGCGGCAGGACGGCTGAGATCAGATCGCAACAGCGCCGCCTACTTGGCGGCGCTGATTCGAGGATGGGCCGGATAGGAATGTCGGTTGATCGCGATTCGCCCATCATCAACGGAATCGCCATGTCAGCGATGATGAAAGGAGCAAGATGCTCGACATACCTTTTCGCTCAGCCACGCAACTCGCGGCGATGATTCGCCACCAGGAAATCGGGTGCCGGGAATTACTGGATCTCTATCTGGACCGCATCGACCGCCATCATTCCCCATTGAATGCGATTATTTTTATGGACGCCGACGCCGCGCGGCAACGGGCTGAGAGCGCTGACCGTGCACTGGCTAAAGGCGAGGTGTGGGGGCCGCTTCACGGCGTTCCCATGACCATCAAAGAATCCTATGATGTCGTCGGTATGCCCACGACTTGGGGTATTCCCGAATTCAAAGACAACTATCCCAGCACCAATGCCCTGTCGGTGGAGCGGTTACTCAAGGCGGGTGTCGTGCTGTTCGGTAAAACCAATGTGCCGTTCAATCTGGCGGATTGGCAAAGCTTTAATGCGATCTACGGGACCACCAATAATCCGTGGGACTTGACGCGGGTTCCAGGTGGCTCATCCGGCGGGTCTGCCGCCGCCCTTGCCGCCGGGCTGACTGGCCTAGAAGCGGGTAGCGATATTGGCGCCTCGATCCGTAACCCGGCGCATTATTGTGGCGTTTATGGCCACAAGCCGACTTACGGTATGGTCTCGCCTCGCGGTCAAGCGCTTCCGGGTGTCGTTGCCCAGACCGATATCTCTGTCGTTGGCCCACTGGCGCGCAGTGCGGATGATCTTGCGACCGCACTTTTGGCCATGGCGGGACCGGATGATATCGACGGCATAGGTTGGCAACTCCACCTGCCGCCACCAGCGAAAACAAACCTGCGCGACTATAAAGTCGGGGTAATATACTCCGATGCCGAAGCTGAAGTCGACGCCGAAGTCCAGGACCGACTTCATGCATTGGTCGAGTTTCTCGTGAAAAATCAGGTGCATGTGAGCGAGATGGCGCGGCCGCAGATCGACTCGCGTGAAGCGCACCGGAACTATATTCAACTTTTACGCGCCGCCACCTCGGGACGCCTGACCGACGAGATGTTCCAGCAAAACGCCCAAGCGGCTCGGGCTCTCCAACCGGACGACGAGAGTTATACGGCACAAGCCATCCGAGCCCAGGCCATATCACACCGGGACTGGCTCGGGTTCAATGAAACGCGTCATCACATGCGGTTGGCCTGGGCTGACTTTTTCCGTGAGTACGATCTCCTCTTGTGTCCCATTGCCACCACCGTAGCCTTCGAGCACAATCAAAAAGGCGAGCGCTGGGAGCGCATGATCATGGTCAACGGCAAGCCTCAGCCCTCGACGACACAGATGTTTTGGGCGGGCTATCCGTGCAATTTCTACCTGCCCTCAACGGTTGCGCCAGCCGGATTAAGTCGCGGCGGGTTACCCGTGGGTGTCCAAATCATCGGGCCGCAATACGGCGATCTCACCTGCATTCATTTCGCACAGTTGCTCGAACGGGAATTTCAAAGCTTCGTGCCCCCAGGCGGTTTTTGAGGCGCGCGTGAAGTACTTGGGCATACGTTGGAACATGGTACGAACCCTTACGATTTGCATATTGAGGTGTGACGCTATGGCGGAAACCATCGTATATCCTCCCCCGCTCCCCAAGGTTGATTACCCCAGCTCGGATGGACAGCCCATGGCGGAAAGCGATTTCCAACTGACCCCTCTCTTGTACGCGGTGGATGCGCTCCGTAGCTTCTTTCAAGACCGTCAGGCTGTCTATGTGGCGGGCAATCTCTTCATTTACTACGAGGAACGCAACCCGAGGGCGGTGGTGGTGCCTGATGTATTTGTGGTGATCGGGGCCGAACAAAAGGACCGGTCTTCCTATATGCTGTGGCAGGAGCCCAGAGCCCCCGATTTTGTCATGGAGATCACCTCGCGCAGCACACGCAGTGAGGATCAAGGTCCTAAACGTGGCACCTATGCCTTTTTGGGGGTCACGGAATATTGGCAGTATGATCCGACAGGAGATTATCTGAACCCCTCGCTGCAGCTGTTCCGTCTACGGGAAGGAAACTATTATGCCGTACCCGCCACTGAGCATGCCGACGGGCGGTTGAGCCTTTACAGTGAGGTCCTTGGGTTGGATGTGCGGGTTGAAGACGGTGTGCTTTGCTTTTATGATCTCGAAAGGGATCGAAAACTGCTCACCTACCAGGAGATGAACGCGGCGCGGCAGGCGGCGGAAGAACGTATCCAGGCCGAAATAAGGGCGCGGCAGGCGGCAGAAGCTCGCGTGGCGGAATTGGAAGCGCGTCTCCGCGCCCGCCAAGGCGACCTGCTTCCACCATCCGATCCCATGCCATGAGGGGCATTGCCCATCCTCCTTGCCTGGTAGCCTGCCCTGATTGTTCCCCGGCAACCCTTCTGACGCCATCCGGCGCCAAAGCACAGCAGCGCGTTGGGCGCTCTCCACTTGCTGCGCCCAATCGCACCCAACGCGTATCCAATGTGAGCGTCAGCGCCCGTTGCCGCCGGTATGGCCCTCCAGCGTGCGGATGACCTCGCTGCGTAGCACGTCTCAGACCCGGATGACGCCATCATCTGTACCTGACAGCACCAGGAGTTGAGTGGGGGTGATGGCCAAGGCCCTGACCCCGCCGGTATGGCCT
>CBCXVS010000267.1:0-10717 GCA_965178525.1 uncultured bacterium
GAACAAAGGTCAATTCGTTTCAGGCTTTTGAGTTTTTATTTCCACAAGTTGTCGCCGAATCACGGGAGGAACTTCGGGCTAGACACCGACAACATACGTGCTGAAAGGGGGGATTGCACTGCCTTCCGCTTCGCACTTCTCGCTTCTCTCGCCATAGCAGAGTGCTATAATAAGTTCCTGGACCCAATGAGCGACATCGTTTTTCCAGAGGAAAACGATGAATTTAATTCTGTTCGGGCACTGAAACGCGGTCTTGGTATGGCTATGATGAAGGAGGGAAGTACCATGCAACCGAAACGCACACGGAAATTGTATGTCGGCATGCACGATGGCGTGTGTATCGTCAGCAGTACGGACGGTGGGCACACCTGGCAACAGGGGCCTGTCACCCCATTGCCGCACGCCGCAGCCCGCCTCACGGCGAGCCCGACAGAACCGCAACGCGCCTACCTGGCGGCGTATGAAGCGGGGGTGTATCGTAGCGATGATGGGGGCCAGACCTGGCAGCCTCTGGCGTCCTATCCATCCGACTATGCCCACAGCGTTCTCGTGCATCCCCAGGAAGCCCGCACCGTCTATGTCGGCAGTGAACCGGCCACCATTTTTCGTTCCCATGATGCTGGGGAAACATGGGAAGAGTGCGCCAGCTTCCGCGCCGTACCGGAAGCGCGGCAGTGGTTTTTTCACGCCGACACGCGGGACTCGCACGTGCGTGATCTGCGCATGGCGCCACATGACCCGCAGCGTTTGTATGCCGGCATCGAGGTGGGTGGCGTCGTGGGGTCACACGATGGCAGTACCTCTTGGCGGCAGCTCCCCGGAACCCACGATGATATCCACTGTATCGATCTCAGCGCCGCCCGCCCGCAGACCGTCTACGTCGCCACGGCCAGAGGGCCGTATCGTAGCGATGATGAGGGACAGCACTGGGAGCTGATCAACGAGGGCTTGCAGCGTCCGTACACGCTGCACATTGCCGCAGCGCCCGATGATGCGGATCTGGTCCTGGTGTCGGTGTCGCGCAATGCCGGACGGCAACAGCCGCAGTTCTACCGCTCGACCACGGGTGGCCGCAGTTGGCAATGCCTCGCACCGCTCGGGGACGAAGATGATATGGTGGTGGCGTTCGACTGGGATCCGGCCGATCCGCAACGGGTCTACGCCGGTACGGACCGGGGGGCTCTGTTTGCCAGTCATGACCGCGGGGTGTCTTGGCAGCCGGTGCCGGTGCGCCTCCCGGCGGTGGCGGTCGGCGCCCTGGTTGTGGGACACATTTAATGCGGCATGCGGCATGCGGCATGCGGGATGAAGAAGAGAAGACATGAAGAGGGGAGGGAAGATGAAGTATGGATTGATGTTGGCGGGGCGGGGGCCGTTTGCAACGCCGGATAACTTGGTGGCAATTGCGAAGTGCGGTGAGGAATTGGGCTACGAGACGTTGTCGACTGGGGATCATATTGTGGTGCCGAGGACGATTAAGTCAACGTATCCGTATAGCCCAACTGGGGAATTTCCGGGTGCGGGGTCCGGCGAGTATCTGGAGCAGTTGACGATTCTGGCGTTTCTGGCCGGGCAGACGGAGACGATCCGGCTTGTTACCAGCGTGATCATCGTGCCCCATCGGAACCCGCTGGTGGCAGCCAAGGCGCTGGCGACCCTCGATGTCTTGTCTAAAGGCCGTCTGACGGTGGGCATTGGCGTCGGGTGGATGCGGGAGGAGTTCGAGGCCCTGGGGATACCGCCGTTTGAGGAGCGCGGGGCCGTGACGGACGAGTATTTAGCGGCGTTTAAAGAGCTGTGGACGAGCGATAATCCCATGTTTGAGGGCAAGTATTGCCGCTTTTCCGATATCGACTTTTTGCCCAAACCGGTGCAAAAGCCGCATCCGCCGATCTGGGTGGGAGGTGAGAGCCGCCGCGCCCTGCGCCGCACGGCGCGTTTCGCCAACGGCTGGTATCCGATCGGCTCGAATCCGCAATTTCCCATGGGGGCGCCGGAGCAGTTGCAGGCGGGGCTGCAACGCTTGGCGTCTTTTACGGAAGCGGAAGGACGGGATCCCAAGGCGCTGGATATCATCTATCGCACCCATGACTATGACCTCCGTACCCATGGCGGCGCCACGGACCGGCGGCCGTTTGTCGGCGGCCCGGACGAGATGGCGGCGGACATCCGGCAATACGCTTCGATGGGCGTCACGCATCTGGTGTTTGACTTCGTCCGTAACAGCCAGAGCCTAGAGGAGATTTTCGGCGGCATGGAAGCGCTGGCCACGCAGGTGTGGCCCAAGGTGTGATCGCCTACCGATCAAGGCTCGTAGAAGGATTGTAACGATGACCTCACGCACGCCAACCTCATCGCTGCGACAACTCGTCGACGTCTCAGCCGGACTCATCAGCCGTGACATTTTTGTCAGTCAAGACATCTACGAGCAGGAGCAAGAACACCTCTTCGCCCGTGCCTGGCTCTTTGTTGGGCATGAGAGCCAGATTCCCAATCCGGGCGATTATTTTACCTCGTGCATGGGCGAGGAATCCGTCATCCTGACGCGGGACAACGACCACCGGATTCACGTTTTCCTCAACACCTGCCGCCATCGGGGCATGAAGGTGTGCCGCTATGATGCGGGCAACGCCCCCGTCTTTACCTGTCCCTATCATGGCTGGAGTTTCGCGACCGACGGCCGGCTCGTCGGCGTGCCGCATTATAAAGCCGCGTACCGGGAACAATTGGATCGGTCCCAGTGGGGTCTAATCGAGGTGGCGCAACTGGCGAATTACAAAGGCACGATCTGGGCCACCTGGGATCCGGAAGCGCCCGCCTTTGCGGATTACCTCGGCGGCATGTCGATGTACTTGGACGAGCTCCTGGATCACCGGGATGGCCGCGCAGGCGGCTCCGAAGTGTTGGGCGGCGTGATCAAATGGACCATGCCGTGCAACTGGAAGTTCGCGGCGGAGAATTTCCAAGGCGATGGCTACCACAATATTAGTCATCGGTCGGTCGATTTGGTCGGTATCGGACCGAGCGGAAAAGGCCGGCGGGACAATGAGCGCGTCCAAGCACGGCGGTTCAACGTCTCGTTTCCCGAACTCGGCCACGGCGCCCACCCGGCCCTGCAGCAGGAAGATGTGCCGTATATTCCGACCTTTCAAAACGCCCCCGACGTCGAGGCGTATTTCAAACACTGCTATGAAGAGCGGCAACGGCGTCTGGGCAAACGGGCGCGTCTGATGGGGGCGACAGGCACGGTTTTTCCCAATATGTCGATTCTGTCACGGCAGCCGCGCTCCATCGCCATCTGGCATCCGCGCGGCCCGATGCAGACGGAGGCGTGGCGCTGGTTCCTGGTGGACCAAGATGCGCCACAGGAGGTGAAGGACGTTCTACGCCATTATTACATGCGGTATTCCGGTCCGGCCGGTATGACGGAGCAAGATGACATGGAAAATTGGAATTACGCCTCCGAGGCGAGCAAAGGCGTGATTGCGCGGCGCTATCCGTACAATTATCAGATGGCGCTGGGCTTCGAGAATCCCCATGACGTCGTGCCGGGGCTGGTGACGGATGATTATAATGAGCAAAATCAGCGTGGCATGTACCAGCGCTGGCTGGCGTTTATGGAGGCGGAAAGCTGGCATGAGCTGGCGCCAAAGCGCGTCAAGTAGGCTTTGGGCAGGCGGGTAGGGTGAACTCCGTACATCCTATCCTAACTCGGGTGACGCTCCACATGGATACCGAATTCAGAAGCGTCCCTACGATCTTCCCAACCTGTCTAAGCCTAGGTTAGGCGAGGCATACGTCCTTGCAACCACTTCTTGAAGGAAGCTTGACTTTCGCCTGATGGTTTGCCAGCCAGTAAGCCCTCAACACTGAGGTCTTCGCCGATGTCCTCCCAATGGATACCTTGGCCTTGGCCAATGAGCCGCCAATTGTGGCGTTCCTCAGGACGCGCCTGTATCAGTCTGGGAAACCACGTAAGAGGCACTGATATCGTTCGTCCATCACTGAGATCGACGGTCAGGGTGTCTTCAGTTATGGTGACGTTTTCAGCATTCGCTACGCGTATTTCAATCACTGAAGTATGCATTCCACGCCTCCACTAGCCGTGCACGATGTTCTTCGACGATTCGCTGTATGCGATAAACTTCTGTGCGGCTCAATCCTCTGCTTCTTTGCAACCTGATAGGATCAAGCCAGAATTTCGCTATCTTATCCTCTCGCTCAACGTGAATATGCGGCGGTTCATCTCGGTCACTAGAGTAGAAAAAGAACCGATATGGACCTGTTCGGAAAACTGTTGGCCTGAGTTACGATTCTTCAATCACTCTTTTTTCGCTTAACGCCGGGCATCACTGCCAATCTTAGTTAGTCGCGGATTTTGGCAAGAACGTGACGCGTGCCTTCCAACTATATGGTTCTGGCTCTCCTTCGCGTCTGTAGTCAGAGCACGTCTTGAACAAGAGCATAGAGTCGCTGATTCAGCTCATCATAGATGACATGAGAGCGATGTCGGATCTCCACGCAAACTCGCTCTTTAAATTTGCTTTCTACTCTTGATGACATGAGGAAACACCGAAAAATGCCTGAGAAGTGAGCCGTCCGCTGCAGCGCCTCGTTCGGTGCAGGCAGTATAGAAATGATACGCTTACCCCCTGAGAGCAGTGCGCAAAATGTCGACGACTGCATCAATAATTTGCTTCAACGACTCTGCCTTTAAGTTCCCGACCGGTACCACAATGAGATCCCGGTTGGCGGTGAACAACTTCCCCGGTCGAGCATAACTCGCAACCCGCAGCGATCCTACGGCAAAACTCTCATCATCGAGTGTAATGGCTCGGGCATCTCCATAGCGATTGCTTGTAATCTGGCAGAGAATCCAATTCCCTCGACCAGCCGCCGCAAGGACAACAGCCGGGCGCAACTTTGCCTGGGATAGATCAGAGAAGGGAAACGGCACTAAGACGACTGCTCCTGCTGTAAGTGTAACCATGCGGCCTCCTCTTCAGGCCGATTCCAGTCCTCGGCAAGAGCTGGCTCACTCAACAACGCGGTTTCAGGCATGCTGCTCGCCGGTTCCTCTTCTAAGATAATAACGAGCGCTCGCCGGCTCTCGGGGAGATCGATGGGCTCAAGTAAGCGGACGTTTCCCTGCTCATCAATGATGGCTTCAAGAGGTCGAAGCATCGTTCACCTACTTCTATATTTTACAGGTTGCACGATGTGTCCGTAGGACGAGCACCTAGCAGTAGAGGTGAGCGGCGGGGGACAGGAGAGGGACTGCCGAACCGGAAAAAAGCCCATTCTGTCTCCCGTCCGCTCCAGCTCCTGGTTAGCTACCTCTCTGGATTTTCAGAATATCAGAAAATAGTTGTTGTATTCTCTGAACCGATAAGCTCGACGTAATTGACCAAGTAATCTTCTCTTCTGACGAGGTCTCGAAAACGTTAATTAGCTTGGCCACCTCGTCGATGCAGCCAGTAGGGTTCCTGGACACTTCCGACCCCGTAAAGCGAATGACTCGCCAGCCGTTCAATTGCAGATATCTTTCACGTTGAGCATCGTATGTTCTTTGTTCGCGGGTCTTGTGATATTCGTGGCCGTCAATCTCAATGGCGATCTTCTTTTCAATCAGGGCAAAATTCACCCGATAGAAGCCGATCTCGATTTGTGGTCGGAGATTCGGTATCCTGCCAAGCGAGTAAAGGTAGAAGCGAGTTTCTACCGGAGACTCACACAGCCTGAAAAGGGCAACTGGACGGTTCATGACTGCCTCTAGGGCAGATTGAAAACCGTCACCCGTGACGTCACACGAAGTGTACAGCTCGTATTCGACCGGAACCCCTACAATATCGTCAACAAAATGTACTTTGAGAGTTATTCGGCCAGTCCCATGACTGTAGATGTCATATTGTATAGTCATGTTTTTGTCCTGCATTGTCACTGTCAACGTCGGCCAAGATGACCCTATCGTATCAATCATGGGTTGCCTTTCAACAAAACTGTCGGAGCTTAATTCTTCGAGTAATCGCCTAACTTTCTATTCGAAGGAACCTCTCTATCAAGTATCCGTCTGTGGGCGTTTCTACAGCATCACGCCGCGAAGCACGGTGGACGGCATCTAGGATGGATGGGTGCAGTCAAGCATGTCATTCTCAGGCATTATACAGACACGGTCCATTGCACACAATCCACGGCGAGAAGCGCGCTTGTTTTAACGCCTAACTCTCTATAGGATGTATGGTTCGAGCACCAGACGACCTTGGAGGTTCGTACCGCGCTGTGCCGTCCTGTTTCATTGGCAGCGACGCCTGGCGGTCTTGCACGACAGTCGAGATCGAGTCCGGCACACGTCTATCGAGTTCCCCTGCAGAGGACACCACCGTGCCAATTTTAGACCATTTGGACCCGGCAATCAGCGATATCGCACCCTTCGAATCGTTTCATAGCGCCTGGACTACATATATCGTCGAAGACCTGAATACCATTCTGCCAGCCGGTTTCCTGGCGATTCCCCAAACCAGTATTGGGGCCAGAGAAGTGGATGTGCGGGCAGATAAAATGCGCGACATGGGGCAGGCTCTACAACCGCACTATCACCCACCAACCCCCATCACCACGCGGGCGGAATTCCCCACGGAATTTGAGGTCTTTGTCGATTATATCGATCGTGGCAGGCACATTACCGTCGGCGCTATCGAAATTGTCAGTCGCGGCAATAAGGACCGGCCAAGTGAGAGAGACCGTTTTGTCTCGAAATGTACGAATCTTCTTGCCAAACACGTGTCGCTGATCATCGTTGATATCCTCGAAGTGCCGGCCTTCAACCTGCACAATCAGTTACTTCGAGCCATCAAGACGACCGATGGATATATGGATGAGGATCATGGCAAGCGGCTCTACTGTAGCGCCTATCGGAACTATTCCGACAAGGCAACCGCTTGTGGCGAGGTGCAGATCTGGATGGAAGCCTTAAACGTTGGTGCGACTTTGCCAGAACTACCGCTTTATCTGACGTCTGATTTTTCCGTTCCCCTCGACTTGGAGCATTCTTATACACGCGTGTGCAACGTATTTCGCATTACAAGCGGAGAATCGTAGGGTGCATCGCGACCATCATCTTCCAGGTTGATTGGAGAACACGATATCTGGGAGGCACCCTACCTATTTCTAAATCCTACACGCCCCGGGAGTCGAACACCTCTTTGGCCACCCGCACGGCATTGGCTGCAGTCGGCCAGCCACTATAAAACGCCGCGTGGGTGATAAGCTCCGTGATCTCATCTTTCGTCACCCCGTTATCAAGCGCACGCCCAATGTGCCCCCGCAATTGATCTGTGCGGTACTGGGCGATGAGAATGCCCACAGTGATCATACTACGATCCCGCTTGGAGAGTTCCGGACGTTCCCACACGTCGCCAAAGAGGGTATCGGCCGTCAGTTCTCCCAGTTTCGGTGCGACTTGCTGCATGATGCTACGCGTCTCGGCCATGTTACCTCCTTTTCGTCGTTCATCTTCATGATAGATTGCGACCATCGCTCGGCGCAGTATACACCAACCTTTTGGAATGCGGAATGCGGAATGCGGAATGCGGAATGTAAAAAAGCTGGAACCTGTGACACGTCGACGGATCAAGGTTGTGATTGACAAGGTCTGGAAGGAAGACTAAAGTGCGGTCGATATGCTTGAAATCCGATCTTAGACGTTGATCGCGCACGAGGAGGGCGGAGCATGGCAGAGTACGATGTGGTCATTCGGGGTGGCACGATTGTTGACGGCACGAATATTCCGAAATTCCAGGGCGATATGGCGATCAAAGACGGTCGTGTGGCCATGGTCAGCGGTCGCATCAAGGCCGCTGGCGCCAAAGAGATCGATGCTAGGGGCTGCATAGTGGCGCCCGGCGCCATTGATTTGCACACGCATTACGACGCCCAGCTCAACTGGGATCCCTACGCCTCGCTGTCGGGCTGGTTCGGGGTGACCTCGATCAGTGTTGGGCAGTGCGGGTTCGGGTTTGCCCCGACGCGGCCCGAGGACCGGGATCTAAACATGCGGATGATGAACCGCATCGAGGCGATTCCCTTGAAATCGATGGAACTTGGGATGCGGTGGGATTGGGAAACGTTTCCGCAGTACCTCGATAGCCTGGATCGGCAGGGTCTGGGGGTCAATGTGGGCGCGTTGGTGCCGTTTTCCCCGCTGCGTGGCTATGTGCTGGGGATGCGCGAAGCACGGGAGCGCATGTCCGTGACCGAAGCCGAAATGAATCAGATGAAGCAGCTCCTGCGCGAGGCCATGCAAGCGGGCGCCTTCGGGTTCTCGGCGGACAAGAACCTGGAAGACCGTACCGAAGATGGCAGCGCCCTGCCAAGTCACGTGGCCTCGCCGAATGAGTTCATCGAGCTGTCGGAGGTTTTGGCGGAGTTCGGCGTGGGGCATCTGGGCTGGACCATTGGCATCTCCGATACCGCGGACCAGCAGCATCGGCTGTTGTCCGAGATGATGCGGCGCAGTGGCCGTCCCTTGCATGTGGCGCTCGGTGACGATGAAGCCGGCTATAATTGGGCGACGGAAGCCCGCGAGGAAGGGCTGCCGGTTGTGGTGCAGCAGACCTCCATGGATCCCGTGGCCGAATTCACCCTGGCCGAATACAACCTCTTTGATTACATGCCGCACTGGATCGAGCCGCTGGTCGGCACGGCGGAGGAGCGGGCGGTGAAGCTGCGCAATCCGGCGGCCCGTGAGGCGATGAAGGACGACGTGGTGGCGCGGCCGCATGCCCGCACCGATTGGAGCACCATGACGGTGGTGGAGGTGATGCAGGAGCGCAATCGGCCGTTCGAGGGCATGACCATCGAAGAACTCGGCCAGAAGCAGAACAAGCATCCATTGGATGCCATGTTCGATCTGGCGTTGGACGAAGATCTGAAGACGTTATTCAGCCATTTTGTGGCCAATCGCGGCGAGGGCAAGATTGCCGACCGCATTATGAATCCATACTCGCACATTTCCCTCTCGGATGGCGGTGCCCATATTCGCTACCTCACCATCAGCATGTGGCCGGTGCACTTCCTGAGCTACTGGGTGCGGGACAGAGAGCTCACGACGCTGGAGCAGGCGCATTACAAGATGAGCGCCTATCCGGCCTGGATCTCGGACTACAAGGGCCGTGGCACCCTGCGGGTCGGCGACTGGGCTGATATCATGATCTACGACCTGGAGAAGCTCGGCTGCCTCTACAACAAGCCCACGTACGCCAGTGATTTCCCCGGCAATGAGTGGCGCCGCATCGAGAAGCCCACGGGTATACGGTACATCCTCGTCAATGGGGCGGTGACGTTCCAGGATAACGAGTGTACCAACGCCCTTCCGGGCAAACTGCTGCGAAGCTACGATATGGTCGGCTAAGCCGCCGGACCGGTCTCGCGGGAGGGGACGCCCTGTCCCTTCCCATCTTTGCATGCCTTCCACTTTTCTCCTACATCCACCTAAATAAGCTCTTAAGCCCGCTAACGAACAGGCCGATAAGAGCGCATTCCGCATTCACTTCAGTCCAGAGGAAAGATACGTCAACCATGCTGTATGTACAAAGACTGATCAGACTTCGATACCATATGTGTATGACCCTCTCTGCCTTTGCCGTTCTCCTCACCTGCACCTGGCCCATGCCGCTTTCCGCCCAGGAGACGAGCTTCGATCCATACGGCGGCTATACCGGCCTCCCAGGTACGGCCACAGGTTTTTTCCATACTGAGAAAATCGGCAATCAATGGTGGTTGATCACCCCGGCAGGGCATACCTTTTTCTCGCTCGGCGTCAGCGCGGTCAATCCGGTCAGTGGCAAGGATGAAAACGGCATGACGTTCAGCGATACGATCCAGGCGAAATACGCTGCCCCCGGTTCCCAACCCGACACGTTTGCGGCCGACTGGAAAGGCCGCTGGGCCTACTACGCCCGCAAACGGCTGCGCCAATGGGGGTTTAATACGGTGAGCACCTTTTCCCATCCGCCCGTCACGGCGGCCCTGCGCGGCCGTCACATGACAGCGCCCGCGATGGGCGGACTTCCCGCCAACCCGATGCCGCAGGTCATCACGAACCGGGCAGGGCGCGATGCCATGGGGGCGGATCGGCCCTGGCGCGTGAAGAATATTTACGGCCCCTGGCGCGCCAAGAAGATGGGTGGCGCCAGACCCTTCTTCCCCGATGTGTTCGATCCGAACTTTGCCGCGTCACAACGCGATGCCGCCAGCAAATTGCCCCGTCATGCGCCGTGGATTCTGTGGATTTTCATGGACCAGACCGACGAAATGCGAGGTGTCGACGGGCGTCATCCCCATGTCGGGTTTGCGGCCATGGCAACCGATTTCAGGCTGACCTCGGATGCCTTTGCGTTCGGGGGCAAGCAGTCCTATTCGGACCCCAAAATGTATACCAAGTATGCGGTTCGCGACTTTTTGCGGCAGCGCTACAGCCGCTTGTCGGCCCTGAATGCGGCCTGGGGCACCCGTTACACCTCATGGGAATCGGCTGGCGGCTGGGAGACAGGCGCCGGGGTGTTGGATGAAGACGGCGCCAATCTGGGCAACTGGAAGGTGACGGAACCCGAGAAATCAGGCTATCCCGCCGTGCGTGCCGATCTAGACCGAAGTTCCTCCCGTGATTCGGCGACAACTTGTTGGAATAAAAACTCAAAAGCCTGAAACGAATTGACCT
>CBCXVS010000268.1:0-10706 GCA_965178525.1 uncultured bacterium
AAATGGACTTTTGAATTGGGCTAACCTGTTGATCTACTTAACCCTCCGCCTATTCTGCCAGGGGAACTTCGGTCTAAATGACCTTGTTCTCCGCCAAGGTAACCAGCTCTTGCGGGGAAAGCCCCAGCTCGCCACAGAAAATGTCCGCATTGTGCTCGCCGATGAGCGGCGCCCGCCGGGAGATGCGCCAGGGCGACGCGTTGTAGATGGCGGCCTCACCCGGATAGACGAAGCGACGGCCCAGTTCCGGATGCGCCACCTCCTTCCAGAAGTCCCGATCGTGCAAATGGTCATCGTCTAAGAGCGCCTCAGCGGGGCGGACTGCCCCCCAGGTGAAACCCCGCTCTTGGGCGGCATGGTAGACCTCTTCCGCCGGGAGATTGGCGATGAAGTTGGCCACCAGATCATCGATGATATGAGCGGTATTGGCTTCGATCACCTCGGGATTCTCGTACTTGGGGTCTTTCAGATCGCCGGCCATGCCGTAACTGTCCAGCATCTCGGCCAGGTTTTTGACAAACCTGGGGTTGAGTCGGCCCGCCACCAACGCGAGGACATACTGGCCATCTTTGCTGCGAAACTGCGTGCGGGGCGTGGCGGCGGCGGCGTGGTGGCGTCCGGTCTGTCGTATCACGACCTCATTCCGGTAAAGATAGGTCGGCACCGCAGCCTCGGTGGTGAGGGCGCAGGCATCGTGTACCGAGGCGTCGATATATTGCCCACGACCCGCAACGGTGCGGTAGACGAGGGCTGCCAGGATCGCCATGTAGGCATAGTGGCTGCCCATGTGCCAGGCATTGCCGCCACCGGGGGCGATCGGCGGTGCGTCCGGCACGTCCCGTTCATCGTAGCCGCAAGACGCCATCTGTCCGCCTGCCGCCATGTGTAGGAGGTCTGAGGTCGCGTAGTCCCGCCAGGGCCCTGTCTGGCCGAAAGGCGTGAGGGCGCACATAATGAGCCTGGGATTCTGTGTATTGAGGTTCGTGTAATCGAGCCCCAGGGCGCTCAAATAGCCCGGGGCAAAGGTCTCCAGGATGACGTCTGCTCCCGAGGCCAGACGGCGGAAGAGGCGCCGCCCATCCGCCGTTTCCAGGTTGAGGGTGATACCTCGCTTAGACGTGTTGTAGTGCCAGAAGGACAGGCTTCGCTCCGGATGGGGGATGTCGTTGAGGAATGGCCCCACGGTGCGGGTGATGGCGCCACCTGGAGGCTCAATCTTGATGACGTCGGCCCCCAAATCGCCCATCAGCTTACCGCAGAACTGGCCTTTTTCGTCCGTCAGTTCTAATACTCTCAGGTTCGCCAAGGGGCCAGGCAGGGGATGGGCATCGGTCATGTCAGTATGTCCTCCATGTATGGATAGCGTTCCCAGGTCTTGGGCCAAAAAGTACCGTCCTCATAACCCGCCAGCAATTCCTCGTGGCTAAACCCCAGCAGACCTTCCACAATCTCTCGGGTGTGTTGGCCGATCAGCGGGCTGGGGCGGCGATTCGACGCCGGGGTCTCAGAGAGCTTGTACGGCGCATTTTGCATTTTCCGGATGCCTAGCGCCCCATGCTCGACTTCCAGATACATCTGCCGGTGGCGAAGCTGGGGATCATGCTCCACCCGGTCCTCGGAACTCTGCACCGGCATGGCCCGCACGCCAGCGGCCTGGCAGGTGTCCGTCAGCTCGTATTTGTCTCGGGTCAGCGTCCACGCTTCAATACCCTGGTCGAGGTCGTCTTGGTGCTGCAAGCGTCCCGCTAGCGTGGCGAATTTGGGCGAGGTGACCCATGCTCGATGGCCCATCACCTGCACCAGCCGCTGCCACTCGTCGTTGGAATGGCAGACGATTACGCACCAATCGTTGTAGCTGCCGGGATGGGTGCGGTAGGCGTTGTGGGGGGCGGCGGTGGGGCCACGGTAGTTGTTCACCAAGGGCGTGCCGGGCCAGTGCGCCCGGTTTCCCGGAGGATAACCCTCCCGGTGCGACGGCCGCCCGTTGACGGTAAAATCCAACAGAGCAGGGCCGTTGAGGGTCACACTAGTAATCATCTGAGACTGGTCGATATGCTGACCTTGCCCCGTCATATTGCGGTGATAGAGACCCGTGAGCGCACACATGGCGCCGTACATGCCGCCGGTGTCGTCCATGTATGACCAGCCCCATCCTGCTGGGGGTTGCTCCGGCAGACCGGACAGGACCGTCAACCCGGAGACGGCTTGGGCCACGGGACCAAAGGTGGTGTAGTGGTGGTTCCGCCCGGTGTGGCCATACCCTGACATCGAGACATAGATGATGTCGGGCTTCACCTTACATAGCTCCTCATAGCCCAAGCCCCACCTGTGCAACACCCGAGAGCTGAAGTTCTCGATGACGATATCGGAGATAGAGATGAGGCGTTTGATGATGTCCATGCCCTTTGGGGTGCGCACATTGAGGCTGAGGCTAAGCTTGTTGGCGTTGGTGTCGTTAAAGTTGCCGGAGGTATTGAGATTGACCTCGGCGTCCTGGGGTGTGGTATTGGTGCCCGACCTGCCCCGTTCACTTTCCGGCCATTCTACCTTGATAATCTCAGCCCCCAGCGCCCCCAGCCAGCGCGTGGCCCATGGTCCCGCCCGCACCCAACTAAAGTCCACCACACGGATTCCGTCGAGAGCTCGCGGCAAGTTGTCTTCTGCGTCTCGGGATAGCGGCATGGCGCCCTCCTCCTTCATCATCGGTTGCAATCGTCAAGGCTGCGGCGAGGCGGCATCCTGGCCGCCGTCGTCGAATGCGGGTGAGGCCGCTATCATCGACGCCCGCCACAGCCTGCTCTGGCGTTACGCCGGGGCGTATTTCCCCTCGCGTTGCGGTGTTGGACTCTCGTGCCCTTGCTCCTGCCGATCCAGCCGCGTCTCCCGAGCCCAGGTGCGTTTCAAATCGTCTTGCACGTGCACCCGCAGCCGGCCCAATCCCGCCATTTCCAACTCGATTCGATCCCCGTTTTGGAAGGCGCTCAGGCCGCGGTGGTTGGTCCCGGTGGCGATGACATCGCCCGGCTCCAAGTCATGGATAGAGGTGATCCACGAGATCACCCGAGGAATCTTGTGCGCCATATCGTCGGTATTGTAATTTTGCTTCAGGTCGCCATTGACCCAGAGCTTGACCTGGAGATTCTGCGGGTCGGACACCTCGTCGGCCGTCACCAAATAGGGGCCCATAGGGGCGAACGTGTCCCTGGCCTTCATCTGATAAAACGTATTGCCGCCGGGCTGCAAGCCCCGAGCCGACCCATCGATGAAGTTCAGATAACCGAAGATGTAATCCATGGCCTCTGCTTCACTCACATGCGAGGCGTGTTTGCCAATCACCAGGGCCAGCTCCGCCTCCCCCTCGAAAATGGTGGCGGGGATATCGGGCAACACCAGGGTATCGCCATCGCCAATGACGGCATTGGGCGACTTCTGAAACGCATTGATCGGCGCTGGCTCGCTGCGGGTGCCGTCCTCCATGTAATTCACCGCCATGCAGATAATATTGTAGGGCTTGGGCAGAGGGGGCCGAAGCCGCACTTGGCTGAGCGGCGTCGTTACGCCTTGGCCGGCCGCCTTCTCCAGGCGCCCCTGATAGTCGGCAAAGCGCTCGATCAGTCCACTGATCAAGTTGTGAGGCCCCGTGTGCGGGATGTCCTGCACCACCTCCGACACGTCTACCACGGCGTCACCCTTCAGCACGCCCAGTTTGAAGTCGTCGAAAAACAGTAGCTTCATGACCCTCTCCTATACATTTGCGTGAGACACGCTGAACCACGAATCCCCTCGGTCCGCGCCGGTACACGCGTGCCTGTGCAGATCCCAGCGATACTGCGCATCTTATCGTGGCGTCTACTGACGATGCAAGTCCGTGTCGACATCGGGCGCTGTCTGCTCCGGGTGGACATCGAAAAAAAATCCGTTACACTGCTCTCCCAATTGGATACGATCCGTTTCTAAGATTGGAGGGCAATCATGGCCGCACAGGACGAGCGTTCGACACACCGCAACACCGCCCCCACTCAGGGAGCGCTCACCGGCCTTCGCGTCATCGAACTGGCCGACGAGCAGGCGGAGTATTGTGGGCTGGTACTAGCCGGTTTGGGCGCCGAGGTGATCAAAGTGGAGCCGCCCGGTGGCAGTCCCACGCGCTGCATCGGTCCCTTCTATGAAGACCGCGCCGACCCGGAGCGCTCCCTGTTCTTCTGGCAGTACAATCGTGGCAAGCGCTCGATCATGCTCGACCTACGCCAAAAGGAAGATCAAGACCAATTGCGCGCGCTCATCGCCACGGCCGACGTATTGCTAGAGTCCACGCCCAAGGGCGAGCTTGACGGGGTCGGGCTGGGGGCGGACACGTTGCTCCAGCAGTTTCCCGCCCTGATTACGGCGCGCCTGTCCCCCTTCGGCGATCATGGCCCCTGGTCTGACTTCAAAGCCTCAGACCTGGTGCACCTGGCACTGGGAGGCGTGGTGATGAATTGCGGCTACGATCCGGCCCCTGACGGAACGTACGATCTGCCGCCGATCGCCCCGCAGATGTGGCACGCCTACCACATCTCAGGTGAGCAGCTCACCATGGGTATCATCGCGGCGCTGCTCTATCGCTGGCGCACGGGCAAGGGACAGCGCCTGTCATGCGCCATTCACGAGGCGGTGGCGAAGTGCACCGAAGTCGACCTCATGTCGTGGGTGATGCGGCGCGCTCCGGTATTGCGCCAAACCTGCCGTCATGCGCGCGAAACGGTCTCGCCGTTTCCGTCCATCGTGCATACGAAGGATGGTCGTTGGGTGATGGCGAATTTGGGCACGCGCCCCGGCGACGTCGCCCGGCTCACTGACTTGCTCGAACGCTACGGCATGACGGCCGATCTCAACGCCGAGCAAAGCGCCGCGCCGCAAGGGGGACGGTTCATTCCAGGCACCGCGCCTGAGACGGCGGCCCAAGGCCCGCACCCGATGGAAGCCGTGCAGCGCTTCGTGCGGTCTTTCACCTACGAGAACATCCCGTGGCGCGAGGCCCAAGAGGCGGGCATGCTCTGGGCGCCGCTGCGCAAGCCACATGAGAACGCCCTCGATCCGCATTGGCTCGCGCGCCAAAGTTGCACCGACATCGAACACCCCGAATGGGGCCGCTCGTTCCGCTACGCCACGAGCAAATGGCTCGCGACGGCCGCCTCCTGGTCGGTTGGCCGGCGGGCACCGCGGTTGCACGAGGATGCGGCAATCGTGAACACGCCGCCTCATCGCGACCTCCCGGCGGTCCATCGCGCGCTGCCCGAGCCGACGCCTGAATCACTCTCGCCCCGCGGCAAACCGTTTCCCCTGCGTGGCATCCGCATCCTGGACTTCACTTGGTTCCTGGCCTCCGCTGGCGGCACGCGATTTCTGAGCGCCTTTGGCGCCGAGAGTATCAAAGTCGAACTCAAGACCCACCCGGATACCCGCATGGCCGCCATGGCCCCGGTTGGCGGCCGCGCCGCCCGCGAACAGGCCACGGCGCCGCTGCCTGCCGTGACCGACGCCGACATGGGCGGGCAATTCAACAACAAAAATCCTGGCAAGCGCGGTATCTCGCTGAATGTCCGGCACCCGAAGGGCCTGGAGATCGCCAAGCGTCTGGTGGCCATGTCCGACATCGTCGCCGAAGGCTTTTCGCCGGGCGTCTTGGACAGTTGGGGTCTGGGGTACGAGACGCTACGCGCCATCAAGCCCGACATCATCTATGCCCAACAGTCCGGCATGGGGGCTCAGGGCGCCTACGGCCGTTTTCGCACCGTGGGTCCGATTGCGAACTCCTTTTCGGGCTTGTCTGAGATGTCGGGGCTTCCCGAGCCCGCCATGCCGGTGGGTTGGGGCTACTCCTACCTGGACTGGATGGGGGCGTACAGTTTTGCCCTGGCCATGCTCAGCGCCCTCTTTCATCGGGAGCGTATGGGCGAAGGGCAGTGGATTGACGCCTCGCAGTCCGAAGTCGGCCTCTTCATCAATGGCACGACCATTCTCGACTGGTCGGCCAACGGGCGGATGTGGTCGCGATACGGCAACCGCTCCCCGTACAAACCGGCGGCGCCCCATGGCGTTTATCCCTGCGCCGGGGAGGATCGTTGGCTCGCCATCGCCTGCTTCACGGAGGCCGAATGGCGCGCCCTGACGACCGTCGCGGGGCACCCCGAGTGGGCCTCAGACGCCCCATTTCAAGACCTCGCCGGGCGTCTGGCACACCAGGATGCCCTCGATGCCCTAGTCAGCGGGTGGACGCAATCCCTCGATGCCTATGAGGCGATGTACCGCCTGCAGCAGGCCGGCGTGCCGGCTGGGGTCTGTCAGACGGCAGGGGACCGCTGCGATCATGACCCGCAATTGGCGGCTCTCGAATGGCTGACGGAGGTGACGGGCACAAAGATTGGCCGGTGGCCCATCGCCGAGGTGCCGGTGAAGTTGAGTGAGAGCCCGGCCTACATCGGGGGCCGCATCGACCGTGGCGCGCCCTGTTATGGCGAGGACAATCACTACGTGTATGGCGAGCTGCTGGGGATGTCGTCCCGAGAGATTAATGAGTTGGCCGAAGAGGGGGTGATCTGAACCAAACCGGTCAGCATGTTAAAGTCCCCGATGCCAACCGGTGCGCCTTGCTATGTTGGGTATCGATTTGCTTGGACTTGACGCGAGGGGCGCTCAGTCAGTAGGACCCCAATAGTGGAAGGGGGCAGGTCTTGACTTTATACATCTAGAATCTATATCCCTGACAAAGTGCAATGTCAAGATCTGACCCCTTCAGACCGGGAGCGGTGTCGGCGGGGCCTCCCTCCCCCACTCACGTCCGCCAAGCCGACGCGGCTAATAGGGGTGTCTCGCCAAAGCTAAGAATCGTCATCCTATCGTCGACACTGACTCGGAAGGGCATGCTGAGGCTCAGCGCGCGCTGTACGTGCCTCACCGCCAGCTGTGAGAATGGGATCAAGTTGAAACCTAAACCCGCCAGACGTTGACGCCAGGACGCACTGCGTTTATGGCGTTCAACACGGTCCGGGCCTTCCGCAGCCACAATGTTGACAACTTCTTTCCCAAAGAACGCATCTTCCAGGATCGCTTGCTCTGTGCGGCACCGGCCTAAGAGGGTATCCAGGGCCTCAAAGACCGCCAGATAGTGACGGAAAGCTTCTTGGATGCGTTGGACAAATGGCAACGAATTATGCTCCGCATCCGGTTCGATGAGGGTCAAAATCCGCGGCTTCAGGGCGAAGATGCGCCTGAGGATGGCATCGCGGCTCTGGCTGGCCTCTGTGACGGCATCTGCCGAGGGGGTATGATGGAGCGCCAGGGTCGCGTTGACCGCTACCGGGTCGTTGCTCGACACCTCGAGTTGCCTCCAATCGAGGGTTTCGATCCTGGAGGCGATCGGATGAAAGACCAAGGATATCCCGAGTTGCTCGGCACGCGATTGCAGGACATGGCCTACCTGCTGCAAGCGCTGGAGCGGATCCGCAGCGGAAACCGGGATATCAATACCCGTCAGACGGATAGATGGCGGCGGCGGCGTCCAGGCTCGAATCTGCTCGAAAAAGTGGAGCCACTGGGTTCCTGAACCAATGCCAATATCGATGATGTGAATGCGGGCGGCATACTGCAGGGTGTGCATCAGAGCGTGATTGGCATAGGCATAGCCAAATCGAATTAAAGGCGTGACCTCAACCAAGACCTGATACGCCGTCAACATATCCTTTGATGCCGGGAGAGGCTCCGTGAGATATAGATTGCCTGTGCCTGACCGATCGCGTTGCATACGGGCCTGCAGTCCTTGTACGAACTGCGAGCTGAGTCGTTCCAGTGGCGTCTGCTGGCCGATCGTGGCGTGGGCAATCTCGCCGAGTAAGGCCTCAGCTGTTGCGATGTCTTGCAACTCGATGGCCTCGGCTGCTTGCAGAAGTTGAGACAATGTGTGCATGGGGTCTATCCTCCAGAGCGAGAGAGCGGCCCAGTGGCCTGCGTCTGTTGGCCTGTGACTGGCGTACCGGTTGCTGTGTCACGGCGGATTCTACTCTGGGGCGAGCCATTGGTTCTGTGACGGAATTCACCTCAACCCTGTGACATGAGTCACCCACCTTTCATTCCGATTCATTCCGAATTTTGGGCTCATATCTGGAGGCCAGATCTTTACTTTACCCCTCTAGAATCTAAATCCATGACAACCTGATGGAAGCGGTCAGCTATACGACGATGATCATCTATGAAGTGATCACCATCTGCGATCCCGCCAGACAAACGTCGTCTGGCATGGCGGTCATGGCGGTGGTGATGACGTGACGTCAATAGGGTTCGTTGACAAAGAGGAATGTGGCGCCCTGCACAAGTGGCGCGCTCGCGCCAACGAAGGAGACCTTGACATCTTTGACTTGGCGTTCACCCGCCCGTCCTGACGCTTGCAGCGCCCCTTCAATGATCTGCCACAGGCCGTGAATGCGGCCGGCGCTCAGGCTGCCACCGAAGGTGTTCAGGGGCAGCTCGCCATCGAGTTCAATGCGGCCGTTCTGAATGAAATCCAGGGCTTCACCCTCCTGACAGAACCCGTAGGACTCCAAGCCATAGATGACCGAGGCGGAGAAGCCGTCATAGATCTGCGCCACATCGACATCCTTGGGGGTAAAACCGGAGCGCTCCCAGGTCAGGCGAGCGGAGCTGCTGCCACCCGCCATGTAGTCACTCAGGCTGCCGATGCGCCCCGCCACGTCGAAGACCATGCGCTGACCGTAGCCCGCGAGATAGGCAGGGCGCGGTTGCAAATCGCGGGCGCGCTCGGCTGTCGTCAGTACGATCGCGGCGGCCCCCTGCACGGGGATATCGCAGTCGTAAAGGCAGAACGGATAGGCGACCATTCTGGCATTCAGATAGTCTTCTCGCGTCAGGGGCGTGTTGTAGAAGTAGGCTTTGGGATTTTTATGGGCGTGTTGGCGTTGGGTGACGGCGAGGGTTGCCATCTTCTCGCGATTCTGATGGTGCTTTTCCAGCCAGCGGGTGTACGCCACCGCCATGCCCTGTCCGGGACCGCCGAACCCGTACGGGGCGGTAAATTGCGCCGGGCCATGGGCGTAGTCGCCCGGCAAGTTCTGGTAGGTGCCGCGGGGGTTGTGCATCGCCCGCCAGACCAACGCATAGTTGCAGACCCCGGCCAGCAGGGCGTTGACGGCTTGCTGCACGGCGCCGCCAATATTGACGGTATCGACTTGGACGTGCCAGCTCAGATTCGGGAGCTTCAGCATCGCCATCATGCAGTTGACCGAGACGACGGAGATGCCGTCTACAATCGCGTGTCCCGTCGCCGGCAACTCCGGGTAGGTGGCCAGTCCATCAATGTCTGACATGGCCAGCCCGGCGTCTTCCACGGCGGCTTTGGCCGCCTGCAGCGCATGCGCGGCCAGGGGGACCTCGGCCGACCGGGTGATATTGGAAAAGCCCACGCCACTGACCGCCACTTGACATCTGTTATCCCACATCAAACCGACCTCCTATGACAAAAGGACTGAGGGCTGAGGACTGCGGACGGAGTCAAAGACGTTTATCCTCATGTCCGGGCGCTGATCGCCTCAGCATGACGGTGCCTATTCGCCGCAATCTATTCCGGTACCAGCCGAAACTGTGGCAGCGTGATGTCATCGTTAAGCTTCTGGAAGACCACCTCCACGCGCCGCCCCACCTTGGCCTCGGTATAGGGCGCGTTCAGTAGATTGCCAGCTAGAAAGGCCCCTTTGGCCTCGTCGAGTTCCACAATGATACTGGCGTAGGGGAGCGCAGCCGCAAAGCGTTTGTCCCCGCCGTGGTACATGATGCTATAGGAATAGATCGTCCCTTTGCCGGGAACGGGTTGAAACCGGAGGTCGATCGACATGCAGTTCACACAGGTCGCGTACGGGGGATGCTGCACGTGCCCGCAAGCTTGGCAGTGCTGCAGCGCGAGCACACCTTGCTTGGCGGCGTCCCAGAAGGGTTGGGTCCACTCATTGGGCACCGGAATCGGCCGGGTTACCTGGCTCCAGTCGCTCATCGTCATGGTCTTGTACCTCCCTATCTCGCGCGTGTCATAGCATGGCAGTGGGCGCCGGTCCATTGAAACGGTTTGACAACGGCTTCTCAGCGTTCATGCTAGCACACGGGAGCGCGTCATCCCAGGTGAGAGTCGCGTGACCGGTTCGCTTCGCCTCCCTTCGCGTCCCTCTCTGTCCGATATCGATACCTAGCCAGAGTTCGTTGTCAGTGTAGGGTTTACTGAGATCATATAACCTATACAATATGCATAAAATTACTGTAAGATGTTTATGCGATTTTACAAAAACTTTATAGTCGTATGACGAAAAAAATTATGATTTATGACTTTATAATTTTTATACACACTGGTATTTTATGTGAACTTAAAATTTTGATATAACGGATAAGCGCAATGAAATATAAGATATTTTACGTTGGCCATATGATGTATGTTTGCGAGACGGGGAAGGCCGTTAGCCAAGGGGACGTGTATCATGTGATGCACCGAGGTGAACGCGACTGTAGACGTCTCGGAGGCAGGTTATTTCTACCCACTCTTCTCAGATTCGTAGGGTGTACCGTGTGAGGATGTTTGTCGATGGCTCTGAGCCCTAGTCCGAAGTTCCCCTGGCAGAATAGGCGGAGGGTTAAGTAGATCAACAGGTTGGCCCAATTCAAAAGTCCAT